>CAIZGR010000151.1 GCA_903932535.1 uncultured Hyphomicrobiales bacterium
GCCCACGCCCGCATAGGCGACCCCGGCGCCGGCGGCGCCCCCGGCGCCCCCGGCGCCGCCCGAAATGACCGCGCCCGCGCTGTTTGTCAGCGTGTCGATCGTCGCGGTGGAGCCGAGAACCGCCAGCCCCGCGCCGCCCGCGCCGCCCACGCCGCCCAACGAGGCCGCGGCGAGGCCGTTTCCGCCTGTGATCGTTCCGCTGTTGCTCAAGGTCGCGATCGCGCCGGCGTCGGCGAGGCCCGTCTGGCCTGCGACGCCGCCGCCCGGCGAGCCGCCGATCGCGCCCTGGTTGTCGACGACGTCGATCGAGCCGACGGCCTCGTTGTCGAGGAAGCCGATCTTCCCCGCCGCCGTGTTGACCAAGCCCTCGCCGGCCGCGCCATTCGCGCCGTTCGTTCCGGCAACGGGCACGCCGCCGAGGCCGCCCGCGCCGCCCGTGATGGAATAATCGTTGGTCAAGGTCCCGATCGTGCCCGCGTTCGACACGCCCGCGCCGCCCGCGCCGCCTGCGCCGCCCCGCCCGATCAGGGCGCCGCCACCGGCGCCGCCCGCGCCGCCGACCACGGTTGCGATATTGGTCAGCGTCGTGATCGTGCCGGCGTTCGATACGCCCGCGCCGCCCGCGCCGCCCGCCGAGCCCGCGCTCATGCCGGCGCCGCCGGCGCCGCCGGCGCCCCCAGCGATCGTGCCGTTGATCAGGTTGTCGATGGCGCCGATCGTCTGCCCCGACTCGGCGAGCACCCCGACGCCGCCGAGCGTGTTGCCGAGTGTGCCATTCGCGCCAGCGATGACGCCGAGGTTGGTGAGCGTTCCGATCCCGGACGCTGCAAGGACGCCCGTCGGGCCGCCCGCGACGGTCGTGCCGGCGCTGACCGTGACGTCGGCGCCAGTGCCCTTGATCGGTCCGTTGATAATATTGCCCATCCCTGCGATTCCTCTCGTTTCTCCGCGCCCCGCTTCGCTCCCGCGAGGCGCATTCGAAATCTGCCGCTATGTCCAAACCACAGTCGCGATTGGCGGACGCGCGATTCCTCGAGATCGATCGGGCTGCTCGTCAGCGCGCACACCAGTCCATTGGTCGAATAGCGGCGCGCATGTCAACAGGCGTCCGTCGCCGCCGCGCATCGCCCCGCCTCGTGGCGCGCGGGCCGTCGAAGGATGGGACGGCGGTCTGCGTCCTGACGATCGAAGGACGAAAATGCGGCCTCGCCGCCGGGCTTGCGCCGCGCGCGCTTGCGCCGCATCATTCGCCGGAGACCTCAGGAGGATCGACCATGACCACGCGCGCCATTCTGGCGTTGGCCGCCATCATCTGCGCCTTCTGTCCGGCGCCGTCGCGCGCCGGCGCGTGCGCGAACGACCTTTATCAGGCCGAAGTCGCGATCAACAAGGAACTCGACGCCATCGCGGCAAGGGGAAAGGCGGCGGCCGAGTCGACCTTCGCGACGTCGCATCATCAGCCGACGCCCGCGACGATCGCCGGCGCCGAAGCGCAGGTCGGCGACGTTTCCGATTCCCAGGTGCAGGCCGTTCGCACGTTCATGCTCGAGGCCCGCGCGGCGGACGACCGGGGAGACACGAACGGCTGCGAAGCGGCTCTGGTGAAGGCGAAGAAGGTTCTGGGGATGTAGGATCGGCGCGTAACGGCCGAGGCGGCGGGGGCCGGCTCTCACGCTGAAAGCCTCGATGCTCGGCGTCGAGGGGCGAAGCTTCCTCGAGCGTCCGTCGACAACTTGAAGGCGGTCGACAGGCCGAGGCGCGAGGCGAGCGGCTTCGGATCGAGGTCGGGGAGCCGAACGGGGCGGACCAAAGCCCGAAGGGGGCGGCCGATGAGCGAGAACGGGGCCTGGCGCCGAAGCACGGACGGAAGTCCAGCGCCATGAGCATTTGCCCCGCGGCTCCGGGCGCCCGCCTTGGCGGCCATGACAGCGCCGGCGTTTTCGCGCAATCTGGCGCGCCGGAGTTTGGGATGGCGAGAGAATGACCGCCCTTGTCGACCGTCGCGCCATGCTCGCCGCCTTCGGAGCGCTGCTCGGCGGGTGCGCGGGGCCGCGCGGCGCTTATCTGCCCGCGACTTTCCGCGGCGCGCCGGGCGACCCGGCGTTTCTCGCCTACGGACCGATCGAGGACGGCGGCCACAGGATTCCGGGGCTCGACCCGGCGACCGTCAACCCCGATCTCCTGCGCCGGCAGGTCCCGTTCGACGGTCCGTTCCGGCCCGGAACGATCGTCGTCGACGTCGCCGGCCGCCGCCTCTATCTCGTCGAGCCCGGCGGGACGGCGATGCGCTACACCGTCGGGGTCGGGCGCGAGGAAGCGCTCGATTTCCGCGGCTCGGCCGTCATCGGGCGGAAGGCGGAATGGCCGCGCTGGGCGCCGACCGCGACCATGGTGGAAAGCATGCCGCGATACGCCGCCTATGCGGGCGGAATGGCCGGCGGGATCGGCAACCCGCTCGGCGCCCGCGCGCTCTATCTCTATCGCGGCGGCCGGGACACGTATTTCCGCCTGCACGGAACGAACGAGCCGGAGACGATCGGCACGGCGGTGTCGAGCGGCTGCATCCGCCTCTTCAATCACGACATCATCGACCTCTACGGCCGCGTTCCGGTCGGAACCCCGGTGGCGGTCGTGCAGGAGCCGGGACCCGTGGCGAATTTTCAGGAGGACGGCCTTTACGGCGCCGAATCCGGCTACGGCCCTGAAGCCGGCCTCGGGGCGCCCGAGCCGCCTCTTTCCCGGCCGCCGCCGACAGGACCGCGGCCGTATTGACGGCGCCATCGGCAAGCCGGCGATCCATTTACTGCCGGGGCGGTCCAGCGTAGGCTTCCATTGATCCCGATCCGCCCGGAAACAAACATGACCGCCTCGCCCGCCTCCGCGTCGCCCGAACTCGTCCGCCGTGACGACGCCGCAGGCGTCGTCACGCTCACCCTCGTTCAGCCGCAGAACCGCAACGCGCTCGGCCTCGCGATGATCGACACGCTGATCGTCGCCTTCGCCGACATCGCCAAGGATTCGTCGGCGCGGGTCGTCGTGCTGGCTGGCGAAGGTCCGGCGCTGAGCGCGGGGCACGACCTGCGCGAGATCCAGGCGCACCGCAACGACCCGGATCGGGGCCATGCGTTCAACGAGCGGATCATGACGCGCTGCGCGACGCTGATGCAGGCGATCGTCGCGCTGCCGAAGCCGGTGATCGCGGCGGTCGAGGGCGTCGCGACGGCGGCCGGCTGTCAGCTCGTGGCCTCCTGCGATCTCGCCGTCGCGGGCGAAGGGGCGCGCTTCGCCCTGCCCGGCGTCAACATCGGGCTCTTCTGCTCGTCGCCGCTCGTCGCGGTCGGCCGGACCCTCTCCCGCAAGCACGCGATGGAGATGGCGCTGACCGGACAGCTCTACGGCGCCGCCGAGGCCGAGCGCATGGGCCTCGTCAACCGGGTCGTCCCGCAGGGACAGGCGCTCGCCGAGGCCAGGGCGCTGGCTGAGGGCCTCGCCGCGCGCTCGGCGGCGACGCTCGCGATCGGCAAGCGCGCCTTCAACGAGCAGATCGAGGAGCCGCTTTCGGTCGCCTACGCGCTGGCGGCCAAGGCGATGGTCGAGAACCTCGCGGAAGCCGACTCGGCCGAGGGGATCGCCGCCTTCCTCGAAAAGCGCCCGCCGCGCTGGGGCGCCTGAAATGCCGGCGGTCGACGGTCTCGGCGACGCGGCGATCCGGGACATCCTGACCAGCGTCCGCCGGATCGCCGTCGTCGGCGCCTCGCCCAAGCCCACGCGGCCCTCCAACGACGTGCTCGGAATCCTGATCGACCGCGGCTACGAGACTTGGCCGGTCAATCCCGGGCATGCCGGGGCGCTGATCCGCGGACGGCCGGTCGCCGGCCGCCTCGCGGACGTGCCCGTCGCCCTCGGCATGATCGACGTGTTCCGCAATTCGGCGGCGGCGGGCGAGGCCGTCGACGCCGCGCTGGCTCTCGATCCCCTGCCCCGCGTCGTCTGGATGCAACTCGGCGTCATCAACCAGCCGGCCGCCGAGCGCGCCCGCGCCCGGGGCGTGACGGTCGTCATGAACCGCTGTCCCGCGATCGAGCTTCGCCGGCTCGGCGTCGCCGGCCCCTCACACGCGGGAAGTTGACGCTGGTTATTGAGCCAGATCAATGCGCTGGTCCGCCGGTGCAGCGACAAGCGCCGTGGACGGTCAAACAGTCGGCCGCCGGCTCTCGAGAGAGCGGGACGCAAGCCATGAGCCGCTCCGAGGGGTCGCTACAGCGCCCCGCAAGCCTGCAGCCGGCCGCGCGCTTGCGAAGCCTGCCTCGCCGCGGAAGCGCTGCGGGGACCGCGGCGGCCGGCGTGGGGCAATTCGGCGCTGGAGGGACGCCGGCCGCTGCGATGGGCTAAGCCCAAAGTCGTAAGGATTTCTCCGCTCGGGCGTAGCGTGGAACCGAGGACTGTGCTACCAAAGTCAGACGTATCCGCCGGACAACAAGGCGGGATGCGGGAGGTGGGGACCGCCGCTGGAGGGACCCGATGCAATATTATGATTTCGAAGTGCTTCAAGGCGATGACGTCATCGCAGCAGAGCGGTCTGTGGCGCTCGACGATTCGCGCGCGGCTTGGCCGAGAGTCATCGGAATGGCGAAAACCGTGGACGCGCCCGGCTGCCGCATCCGCGTTCGCGAGCAGCAAGGCGACACGATCATCCTGATCGGCGCAACCGCGGCTCGCCGCTACCCGTCATTGGCTGCAGCCCGGTGACGGACTGCCGGCTCGCTGGACGACAGCCTGCCTGACGACGCTGCGATCGACCGGGCGCGCGGACTTTCGTCGCGCGCCGGCGATCGACTTGGCGAGCCGACGCGAAACGCTGCGACGTTCGCATCGGAAGGACCTCTATGTTTCCTGTAACGGACACGGTTTTTCGCGTTTCCTTTCGCGAATCGCGGATTGCGACGCAAAACTAAAAATCTGCCGCTGATCCGGCAGCGAGGGCCGGATCGATGGGTGGGGCCCGTTGCGTCGTGAGGCGCCGTCAGCGGCCGGCTTCACGGCACGGTTATTGCGCCCGGGATATCGTGCAAATTCTCCGACGGGGGCTCTGCACTTTCTGCGTATCGCGACCGCAACGGCGTTGCGGACGGCTGCATCGGACGCCGCCAGACGATTTTGCGTCCCGTTCCATGTCCGCCGTCCGGCAAATGTCGATGTGGAAACGGCTTCATGCGACCCGAACCGATCCGGCCAGAGTGCTCCTCATGATCCCTCGACTAAGCGTCGTCATTCCCGTCCGAGACGGACTCGACTTCATCTGTAGCGCCATCGCCAGCGCCAAGGCCATTCCGGTGTCGCCGCTGGAGATCGTCGTGGTCGACGACGGATCGACGGACGGAACCTCGGAATTGCTGCAGCGGCTCGCGGAGGACGACCCCCGTCTGCTCGTGATCCGTCGCGACCGCGACCACGGCGCGGCAGCGGCGCGCAACGCGGGGATCGCCGCGGCCCACGCCGCCATCGTCTGCTTCGTCGACGCGGATGACATGGTCTACGCCGAACCGATCGCCCGCCGGCTCGAATGGCACGAAGCCCATCCGGAGACCGTGCTGAGCTTCGCCGACCACCACACCTTGCTGCCGGACGGCACGATCGAACCGCGCTTTGCCGGCTACTATCCGCGCTTCGAGACGTTCCTCAACGGCCGGCGGGGCATCGTCGAGCTCGGCGATCAAGCGTTCGACCTGCTGTTCGGGGAGAATCCGGTCTGCACCACGGGAAGCATGGCGCGGCGGGACGCGCTCATCGCAGCGGGCGGTTTCGTGCGCGAGCTGCGCCGGGCCCAGGACTGGGACATGTGGATTCGTCTCGCGCGCTGCGGCGGCGTCGCCTATTCTACCGAAATAGAGACGCGGTACACAGTGCGCGCAGGGTCGCTGAGCACCGACATCGACGCGCGCGTCCGCTACATCGCCGAAGTGGTGCGCAGGCATTGGGCCTTCGCGTTGCGCCGCCATCCCATCACCGCATTGGCCGCGCTTTCGCGCGTCGAGGATGTCCGCGCCGAACAGTGCCGTTTGGTCAACCGCAACGTTGCGGCCTGGGCGCACTACCTGAACGCATTCCTCCTGTGCTCGAAAGTCCGGCAGGCCCGCGATTTGGCGCGCGCGACCGCCGTCCTCATGGGTCTGCGCGCGGGGCGCGTCGAGAGCCTCGACGAGCGCGCCCGTCTCGCCGCCGTTAGCGCCCTCTGAGGGTCCGTTCGGCGTCGACCGGCGCAACCTCGACCGAACGCGTCGAGACGGCCTGCGCCCGCGTCGAGCGCGCCGTCTGTCCATGTCGCCGCAGTCCACGATTTACCGTGGGGCGCGGGTGCGATCACCCTGAACGACTCTGTGAGCGAAGCGCCCCCCGCCCCGGCTCGAGGCCTCGGCGGCGGACCGGTCGCGCTTCTCGCGGACGGCGCCCGGCTCATGCGCCCACGTTCCGGCGTTCTCTCTGGAGCGCAGTCGGGCAAACGCAGACGCTGAGCGCCGACTTGGCGGAAAAGCGCCACGAAGTCATCGAGCCCTGGTCGCGGGCCGCATCAGATCGGCAGCTTGTCGGCGATCACGCCGACCCGGATGAATTCCAGCGGGTTGGCGAACAGCTCCGGCGCCTTCGCCGTCAAGGCCGCCGCGACGCTGCCGTTCAGATGGGCTTCACGGCCCTGCTCGTCCGAAAACGCGTCGAAAATGGCGAAGGTGCTCGGTCCCAGCCGAAGCGCGAACCAAGCCGCCGTTTCCGGCTCACGCAGAACGGTGGAACGGGCCTCCCTCAGAAGGGCCTCGACGTCCTGCTCCTTGCCGGGCTTGGCTTCCAGGCGGACATAAAGCGCGTGGGTGGTCATGACGTGCTCCTCTGGTCGGCCCCGCCTCCTGCGTCTCTGGTCGGCCCCTGTTCGACTTTGAGGCCGGACGGCGCCGGGAGAATGGCGCCGCGCCGCCCGGCTTCGACGCGCGTCCGGGCGCCGGTTCTCCGGACGCCGGACGCTGTGGTAGGATGCGTTCATGTCCAGCGCCGCCCCGATCCCGATGGATGTCGACGCCTTCCTCGTCTGGGCGGAGGGGCGCGAGGGCCGCTGGGAATTGCGCGACGGCCAGCCGATGACGATGGCGCCGGAGCGCGCCGTCCATGCGTTGACGAAATACGCCGCGCAAAAGTCGCTGCCGAGCGTGGAGCACGATCTCATTCTCGACCTCGGCCGCCGGGCGACGATCTGGCATAGGCGCGGGCAGGCCAGCGCGATCGAGACCCGCATTTTGCGCGACGGCCGCATCCGCCTCGACCCGCCCGGCCTGGAGGCGGAAGTCGGGGGGTTGTTCGCCGTCGCATGAAACGGCGCGGGACTTGACGGATAGCCCCCCGCAAGACGAATTTCTGCTCTCGTCATCCGCCTGTCGCCTTGGGATCGTTAAACGGTTTGGCTATACCGGGCGGGTCGTCATGGGCGAGATGGTCGAAGTCAGGCGGAATCTTTTGCCGAACCTTATCGCGGTGGACATTTGGGTCGTACGCCTGTGCGTCGCGTCGGCGCAGAGCGCTCTCGGGCGCAGCCTTGCGGTCGCATTCAGCCGAATCGGAAACGGTGGGCTCTATCCGGCTCTGGCGGCCCTCTTGATTATCGGCTTGGGCGCGCGCGGTCTTTATCCGGTCATCGCAGCCGCCATCAACGTGGCCCTCATGCACAGCGTCTATCCGACGATCAAGCGCCGCGCTGCCAGACTGCGGCCCTTCCAGGCGCATGCCGACCTCAAGCCTCTCCTGGCGACGCTCGACGAGCACTCGTTCCCGAGCGGCCACGTGATGACGCTGACCGCCGCGCTGGTTCCGATCGTCATTGCCGTTCCGGGCGCGCTGTCGCTCTCGGTCGCGGCTTGGTGCGCGATGGCCTGGGCGCGGCTGGCCTCCGCGCACCATTATCCGAGCGACGTCTTCGCGGGCGCGGCGATCGCGCTCGCTGTATCCTACCCCCTGTCCCACTACGGCCTCGTGGCGGCGCTGCCGGGATAAGTTCCGCGAAGCGGAAACCGCGTCGTCGCCACATTGCTTGGTCCGTCTCGGACGGCGAGACGCGGTCCTTGGGACTTGCGCCGCCTCAGATGCAACGCCCCCCGTCCACCTCCAGCACCACCCCCGTCAGAAACGACGCCTCGTCGCTGGCGAGGAAGAGCGCCGCCGCGCCGATGTCCGCCGGGGTTGAGAATCGGCCGAGGGGAACCGTCGCCTTGAAGGCCGCGCGCTTCTCCGGCGTGTCCTCGCCCATGAACATGGCGAGCAGCGGCGTCTCGCCGGCGACCGGCGCAAGCCCGCAGACCCGAATCCGGTCGGGAGCGAGCTCGACCGCCATCGATTTGGTCATCACATGCACCGCGCCCTTCGAGGCGTTGTAGACGGTCAGTCCCGGGCGAGGCCTGAGCGCCGCGGTCGAGCCGACGTTGACGAAGACGCCGCCTCCGTGCGCGCGCATGTGCGGGACGAACGCCTGCGCCGTGAGGAAGATCGACTTCACGTTGACGGCGAAGATGCGGTCGAACTCGGCTTCCTCGACCTCCATCAGCGGCTTGTTGCGATGGGTCGTGCCGGCGTTGTTGACGACGACGTCGACCCGGCCGAAAGCCTCGATCGCGGTTCTCGCCGCCCGCTCGACGTCCGCTTTTTTCGAGACGTCGGCGGTAATGGCGATCGCGCCGGCGCCGAAGCGCCTCGCCGCGGCCTCGGCGATCTCGGCCTCGAGGTCGAGGCAGGCGACCCGCGCCCCCTCGCGCAGAAACGTCTCCGCGATGCCGAAGCCGAATCCCTGCCCCGCGCCCGTCACCAGCGCGCTCTTGCCCTTCAGTCGCATGGGGGTATCCCATCCCTTTCTTGGAGCGCGCCTGCGCTCAAATCGCGTTCTTGCGCTCTTCGACCAGCCGGTCGTCGATCTCCCGGGCGCGGACCGCGGCCGAGCGGGCGTTGATCATGCCCCAATAGCGCTCGAACGCCGGGCGCCTGTCGATTTTCCCGAACGCCATGCCCCACCCGATTCCCGAGCCGACATAGACGTCGGCGGCGGTGAAGCGGTCGCCCCCGATGTACTCCGTCCGGTAGAGCGCGCCCTCGAGCGCGGCCAGCGTCCGCTCGATATTGCCGTAGCCGACCATGCCCTCGCGGTCCGGAGGGATCGCGAAACCGAGCGCCTTGTCGGTCACCGCCGCCTCGAGGGGCCCGGCCGCGAAGAACAGCCAGCGATAGTAGGGTCCGCGGTCGCGCGACCCCGGCGGCGGCGCGAGCCCGGCCTCGGGGAAGGCGTCGGCGAGATAGGCGCAGATGGCGGCGGCTTCGGTGACGACCGTCTCGCCGTGGCGGATCGCCGGCACCTTGCCCATCGGATTGATCGCCAGATACTCGGGCGCCTTCATCGAATGGCCAAACTCCAGGATCTTCGTCTCGTAGGGCTGGCCGACCTCCTCCAGCATCCAGCGGACCATGCGGGCGCGGGACATCGGGTGGGTGTAGAAGACCAGTTCGTCGCTCATGCGTTTTTCTCCCCTTGCCTTCCGATACGCTTCGCGCGGCGCCTGTGATAGATCCATGGCGAAAAGGCGGGCCTGCCTCTCCCGAGTGAACCGGAGCGCCCATGCGCATCGAAACCGACGTCAAGCTCGATTTCAAGGACGTTCTCATCCGGCCCAAGCGCTCGACCCTCAACACGCGCAGCGCGGTCGACGTCAACCGCGTCTTTCGCTTCCTGCACACCGGCTCGGAGTGGAAAGGGTTTCCGCTCATCGCCGCCAACATGGACGTCACCGGGACGCTGGCGATGGCCCGGGCGCTCGGAAAACATGGGGCGCTCACCGCCCTGCACAAGCACTACCCGGAGCGCGAGCTCGCCGAGTTCTTCGCCGGCGCCGACGGCGCGCACGCCTTCTATTCCCTGGGCACGACGGCGGCGGACCTCAAGAAGCTCGCGGCGGTGGCGAAGGCGGCGCCGGTCCGCCTGATCTGCCTCGACGTCGCCAACGGCTACGCGGAAAAGTTCCTCGACATCGTCAAGGCCGTCCGCGACGCCCATCCGGAAGCGGTCATCATGGCGGGCAACGTCGTGACCGGCGACATGACCGAGGCGCTGGTCATCGCCGGGGCCGACATCGTCAAGATCGGCATCGGACCGGGGTCGGTCTGCACGACGCGGCGCGTGACCGGCGTCGGCTATCCCCAGCTTTCCGCGATCATCGAATGCGCCGACGCCGCCCATGGCCTGAAAGGTCTCGTCTGCGCCGACGGCGGCTGCACGGTTCCCGGCGACGTCGCCAAAGCCTACGGCGCCGGGGCGGATTTCGTCATGCTCGGCGGCATGCTGGCGGGCCACGACGAATGCGCGGGCGAAATCCGCTGGGAGACGCGCGACGGCGAAAAAGTGGCGGTCGGCATGGCCTTCTACGGCATGTCGTCCGAGACGGCGATGAAGAAGCACGCCGGCGGCGTCGCCCATTATCGCGCCGCCGAAGGCAAGACCGTCGAAACGCCCTACCGTGGCCCGGTCGAGGCGACGATCAGCGAGATCATGGGCGGGGTGCGCTCGATGATGACCTACATCGGCGCGGCCCACCTCAAGGAGGTCTCCAAGCGGACGACCTTCGTGCGCGTCACCGCGCAGACCAACGACGTGTTCGGGGGCTGAGCTCGGTGGGAGCGCTCGCGCGCCACATCCGGCTCCCCGCGCCTGTCCCTCGCGCTTTCGGCAGGCAACCACGCCGTTCTGCGTCGCCCGGACGTTCGGCGTCTCGCGTCGGCCGGGCTCGGCAAAGCAGGGCCGGCGACGGAGGCGCCGCCGGCCGGGATTCCGGTGACGCTCTACCAAATCCCTTTTCTTGCGGCTTCGGCCCTCGCGCCTATTTCTGCCCGAGATTGCCCGCCCACGCGCCGCGCATCTGTCCCTGGGTCAAAAGCCCGCGTCAGACGATCGTCAGCGCGTCGTAAGCTCCGCAATCCCCTTTCCGAAGCGCTTGGGTTTTGTTGCAAGACGGCGATGCCGACCGTTTTCCGCTTCGATGGGCTTCGCGTGGTCGTATACCCGAACGATCATCGACCGGCGCACGTTCACGTCAAGGGAGAGGCCGTGTTCGTCCTGCATTGCCCCGATGGACCGCCGACACTGCGCGAGAGCTTCGGCTTCGATCCAACCGAGTTGAGTCGCATCGAGGATGAGCTGGCCGGCGCTCTGGCGGCCCTATGCGAGAAATGGATAACAATTCATGGCCGTAGCTGAGCAAGACGTTCGACAGGCCGAACAGCGGATGGCGGCGCTGCGGGAGAATGGCTTCGCCGTATCCGCGCGCTACGATCGCCGCGCGACCCGCATCGTCGTCGACCTGAATACGGGCGTGCAAATCGTTTTCCCGACGCGCTTGGTGGAAAGACTTGCCGACGCGTCTCCGGACGACCTCGCCGAAATCGAAATCAGCCCGGCCGGCCTCGGCCTGCACTGGCCGAAGCTCGACGCGGACGTGTATGTGCCGGCGCTCCTGCAAGGCGTGTTCGGCACAAAGCGCTGGATGGCGGCGCAGCTTGGAGCAGCCGGCGGCAAAGTCCATTCGTCGGTCAAGGCCGCTGCGGCGCGGGAGAACGGCCGCAAGGGCGGACGGCCGCGTAAGGCGACCGGCGTCCTCTGATGCGCGTTCTCCCGTCTGTCTTGGGCCAGCGACAAGCGGACGGACGGGCGCCGGTCTTCCCTGCGTGACCCCTCCAGCGCCCTGGATGCCCGCTTTCGGGCATGACAAGCTGGGAGAGGCGAAAGCCGATCCCCTAAGGCTCCGACAGCCGGCCGGCGAACTCCGCGATCGTCTTGGCGTAGACCGGCGCGGCGTTCCATTCCAGCAGCGCCGCGAAGTTCGGCTGGCCCGCGTCCCATTTCTCCCCGCGCTGCCAGCCGTGCGCGTGCAGGAAATTCGCGGTCGAGGCGAGCGCGTCGGCCGAGTTGCCGATGAGGTCGCCGCCGCGTCCGCCGTTGGCCGACACGCCGTATTTGAGGTAGGCGGACGGCATGAACTGGGTCTGCCCGAGCTCGCCCGCCCAGGCGCCGCGCATCTGAGCGGGCGTCAGAAGCCCGCGCTGCACGATCATCAGGGCGTCGATCAGCTCCGCCCGATAAAGGTTGCCCCGCCGGCAGTCGTAGGCCAGCGTCGCGAGCGCGCTGAAGGTCGGATAGCGTCCGAGCCCGACCCCGAAATCCGTCTCGAGCCCCCAGATCGCGACCAGCACCGGCCCCGGCACGCCGTAGCGCTGCTCGATCCGCTCGAGCGGCTCGGCGTAGGCGACCAGCATCGTCCGGCCCTTCTTGACGCGGCCCGGCGTGATGTGCCTCGCGGCGAAGCTCGCGAAATCCCCCTGGAGCGACCCCTGCCCATGGTCGTGCGAAAGCACGGAAGGGTCGAATTTCGCCGTCTCCAGCGCCTCGTCGACGACGCTCGGGGACACGCCGTCGTTGATCGCCACCTGCTTGAAGTCTTCCAGCCAGGCCGCGTAACCGTCCGGGCTGTCGCCGCATTGCGCGGCGCCGGCGGGCTGAGCCCCGGCCGCGAGCGCCGCGAGCGCGGCCGCAAAAAGAACCCCTATCGCCTTTGTCGGCATCCCCGAATCTCCACCCATGGTCTTTGCCGTTGCGGCGAATAGGCGCCAATCGAGGCCGAAGATTGTCGTCTGCCGGCCCCGAGTTTCGCCGCCATCGCCCGTTGCCGAACGTCCCGACGCGGAACCGGGCGATCTTCAGGGCCGGGGGCGTCGCGAGAAGCCCCGCTCGGTCAGGCCGAATTTACGGCGGCCCGCACGGCGCGCGCCGCCGCTTCCAGCGCCTGCGGATAGATCCGGTGCTCCTCGACGAGCACGCGCCCGGCCAGCCGGTCGGCGTCGTCGCCCGGCAGCACGGGGACCCGCGCCTGGGCGAGGATCGGCCCGGCGTCGAGGTCGGCGGTGACGAAATGGACGGTGCAGCCGTGCTCGGCGCGCCCTTCCGCAAGCGCGCGCTCGTGAGTGTGGAGGCCTTTCAGGTCCGGCAGCAGCGAGGGGTGGATGTTGAGGATTCGCCCGCGCCACCGCTCGACGAACGCCGCGCTGAGAATCCGCATGAAGCCCGCGAGGCAGACGACCTCGACGCCGGCCGCCTCGAGCGCCCCGGTCATCGCCGCTTCGAACGCCGGCTTGCCGGCGAATTGCCTGGCGTCGAGCGCCTTCGCCGCGACCCCGGCCGCGCGCGCCGCAGCGATCCCGGCAGCGTCTGGCTTGTCGGACAGGACGAGCGCGATCTCGGCCGGGAAATCCGCCCGCCGCGCCGCCTCGATCAGCGCGCCCATGTTGGAGCCGCGGCCCGAGATCAGGACGCCGGTTCGCACTCTTCCCATCATAGCGCGAGCCGCCCCCGCATCGCGACCCGCGGGCCGCCGGAGGCTTCGAGCCGCCCGATCAGGACCGGAGCGAGCCCGGCGCGTTCGAGCGCCGCGCGCGCCTCGCCCTCGCGCTCGGCCGCGACGAAGACCGCCATGCCGAATCCGCAATTGAAGGTGCGCAACATTTCCGCTTCCGACACCCCGCCGACCGCCGCGAGCCAGGAAAAAACGGGGGGCGGCGCGAAGGCATCGAGATCGAGCCCGGCCGCGAGCCCCGCCGGCAGCACGCGCGGCAGATTCTCCGGATAGCCGCCGCCGGTGATGTGGGCGAGCGCCAGGACGCCTTTCGTCTCTTTCAAGACCTGAAGCAGCGGCCGGACGTAGAGACGCGTCGGCGTCAGCAGCGCCGCGCCGAGCGCGCGCGACGGCTCGAACGGCGCAGGCTGGTCCCAGGCGACGCCCGACTGCGCCACGATCCGGCGGACCAGCGAAAAACCGTTGGAATGAACGCCGGAGGACGGCAGGCCGTAGACGCCGTCGCCCGCTTTCAGCCCGCTTCGCGGCAGCAGCGTCCCGCGCTCGGCCGCCCCGACCGCAAAGCCCGCGAGGTCGAAATCGCCGCCCGCGTAGAGGCCCGGCATCTCCGCCGTCTCGCCGCCGACGAGCGCGCAGCCGGATTCCGCGCAACCCGCGGCTATGCCCTCGACCACCGCCGCCGCGACCGTCACGTCGAGCCGCCCGGCGGCGAAATAGTCGAGGAACAGCAGCGGCTCCGCGCCCTGGACGACGATGTCGTTGACGCACATCGCGACGAGGTCGATCCCGATGGTGTCGTAAATTCCGCTCTCGATCGCGATCTTCACCTTGGTCCCGACGCCGTCGTTGGCGGCGACCAGGATCGGATCGACGAATCCCGCCGCCTTCAGGTCGAAGAGGCCGCCGAAGCCGCCGAGCTCCGCGTCCGCCCCCGGCCGCCGGGTCGCCCGCGCGAGCGGCTTGATGCGGTCGACGAGCCGGTTTCCGGCGTCGATGTCGACCCCGGCGCCGGCATAGGTGAGGGGTTTCCGGCTTTCGGACATTGCGGCTCCAGAGCCATGGGATCCTGCGACGGGGGTAGTCCCTCGGCAGGCCGGGCGCAAGCGGGACAGCAATTCTAATTATGGCCGGCTGTGGTTCGGTTGCGCTCGGATTCACAGGTATGTCGAGGTTTAACCGCCCGTAAAGCGGCCAAATTGCGCCCCCATGCGGCGAAGACAGACAGGCAACTTTCATAATGAGAATTGCTGGCGCGGCTCAGCGATCGTTGCCGGAAAGTTCCTGGAGTTTTACAGACGATTTGCGAGCGCGCCGGATGTCAAACGAATTGAACAATGACCATCGCCTGTTGATTGCGCAGGCGCAGTCGGTGTCGCTGCGGGAGCCGCGTTCCCCCTGAATCTGTGCGCGACTTGCCTTGCAGCGACCAACTGCGCGGCGCCGGCGAGGCTGGAAAGTCGCCGCGCTCGGTCCTATGACGTTTTCGCTGGCGCGCAGCAGCGCGCCGGGCAAAGGGGGCGCCGCCATGGATACGCTGGAGAGACTCGTCGCCGATCCCTCCGCCTGGGCCGCGCTCGCGACCCTCGTCGCGATGGAGGTCGTGCTCGGGGTCGACAATCTCGTTTTCATCGCGATCCTGGCGAACCGGGTGGACGCGAGCCGTCGGGCGCTCGCGCGCACGCTCGGCCTCGCCCTGGCGCTCGTCTTCCGGCTCGTCCTGCTCGCCTTCGCCGCCGAGATCGTCCGCCTGACCCAGCCGCTCGCAACGGTTTTCGGCCATGCTTTCTCTGTCCGCGACCTGCTGCTGCTGGCGGGCGGCCTCTTCCTGGTATGGAAGGCGACGGGCGAGATCCACGAGCGCGTCGATCCGGACGCCGAAGGCGAAGCCGAAGCCGCCGCTCCGCGCCTGGGCGTCGCGGCGGCTCTGATTCAGATCGTGCTGATCGACATCGTCTTTTCGGTCGACAGCATCATCACCGCGGTCGGCATGACCAACGAGTTCCCGATCATGGTCGTCGCCGTGACCGTCGCGGTGGTGCTGACGATGGTCGCCTCCGGGCCGCTCGGCGACTTCGTCCACCGCAATCCGACGGTGCTGATGCTGGCGCTGAGCTTTCTCCTGATGATCGGCATGACGCTGATCGCCGACGGCTTCGGCTTCCACATCGAAAGGGGCTATATCTACGCCGCGATGTTCTTCTCCGCGCTGGTCGAGACGCTCAACACCCTCGCCCGGCGCAAGCAGCGGAAAGCCCGATGACGCTCGCCTCGCTCGCCCTGTTCGCGGCGGTCTATTTCGCCGCGGTCGCGACCCCCGGACCCGGCC
>CAIZGR010000152.1 GCA_903932535.1 uncultured Hyphomicrobiales bacterium
CCCGCCGGTCTCGTCAATCCCGATCTTTCAAATAGACTTTGGAATACATCGACTTGCGAAACGACTTCGCCGGCGCGCCGCTCGTCGTCGTGGCCGGATGGTCCCGCGCGCCGGCCGAAGTGCGGGTGGCGGCCGGGGGATCGCTGGCGGGAAGCGATTCGTCGAGCGCCTCGTCGAGATCGCGCTCGACCTCCTACGCTTGCCGCTCGGGGTCCTTGTTCGTGTTGCTGAAGGTCGCTGTCATGATCTCCGCTCCGCCTGGCTCCGCCGCGCCCGGAGCGCCATCATCGGCGTTCCCGGAGCGCGAAAATGTGGCTGCGCCGCCTTCCGCCTGCGCGGAAAAAAGATTTCCTACCGCGGCCGCCGCAAGATTCATGCTAAAGGCCGGCATCCGATCGGGCGCGCATGACCATCCTCACGGTAAGGCATCTCACCACCTATTCCTACGCCGCCCCCGTGCGGCTCGGCGAACACCGAATGATGCTCCGCCCGCGCGACAGCAACGATCAGCGGCTTCTCAAATCGAGCCTCGAGATTGCGCCCCGCCCGCGCAGGCTTCGCTGGATCCACGACGTCTTCGACAATTGCGTCGCCATCGCCGACTTTGCCGGCGAGACCCGGCGCCTCGTAGTCGAGAACAACATCACGCTGGAGCATATCGCGTTCGAAGAACCGGAATTTCTGCTCGAAGAAAGCGCCCGATATTATCCGTTCTCCTATGGCGCGGAAGAAATGCCGGACCTCGCCCGGGCGATGGAGCGGCATTACCCCGATCCTTCCGGCGAGCTCGACCGCTGGGTTCGCCAGTTCGTCAACCCGGGGCGTCCGACCGAGACCGGCGCGCTCTTGATGACCTTGAACAATGCGATGAAGGAAGGGCTTGCGTATGAGCGCCGCACGACGAAGGGAACGCAGAGCCCCCAGCAGACGCTCGAGACCCGGCGCGGCTCCTGCCGCGATTTTGCGACGCTGATGATGGAGGCCGCGCGCACGCTCGGCTTCGCCGCGCGCTTCGTCTCGGGCTATCTCTACGTGCCGAGCCGCGACACGGGAGAGGGCCATCGCGGCGGCGGCTCGACCCACGCGTGGTGCCAAGTTTATTTGCCCGGTTCCGGCTGGGTCGAATTCGACCCGACCAACGGCATCGTCGGCAATCGGGATCTGATCCGGGTCGCCGTGGCGCGAGACGCCCGACAGGCCATTCCGCTCCACGGCTCCTATTTCGGCGCCGCGGAGGACGAAGAGGGTATGGTCGTGTCCGTCCATGTCCGGCGCCTGCCGGAACAAGAGCGCTCCGACCACAGTTTCGACCATGCGGAAGCATGAAGCCTTCTGACCCGGCGCCGACGTTCGCAAAGTGCGCAGGGGCCGGCCGCGAGGGTTTGTTTTACCAAGCACGAGGATTGCCCCATGCTGATCAAAGCGGGATTCGACATCGCCTTCGAATGTCCGGCCCCGACCCCGATGCTGCTTCAGCTCAACGTCCATCCCTCGCGCGACGCCGACCTGCTCACGCCGGACCGGATCGTCTCCGACCCGCCGCTGCCGATGCGGAACTATCTCGACCTTTTCGGCAATCGGGTCACGCGCGTCGAGGTCCCGGCAGGGCTCGTCACCTTCTCCGACCGCTTCGTCATCGCCGATTCGGGCGAGCCGGACCAAACGCCGCCGGATGTGAGGACGACGCCGATCGCCGAGCTTCCCGACGAGGCGCTGCTCTTCCTGGTCTCGAGCCGCTATTGCGACAGCGACAAGCTCGCCGACTTCGCCTGGGCGCAGTTCGGAAGCCTGCCCGGCGGCGCGAGGGTCGTGCAGGCGATCTCCGATTTCGTTCACGCGAAAATCCGCTTCAGCTACCCCGACGCCCGCTCGACCCGCGCGGCCAGCGATTCCATGCAGGAAGGCATCGGCGTCTGCCGCGACTTCGCCCATCTCGCCATCGCGCTGTGCCGCTGCATGAACATTCCCGCCCGCTATTGCACGGGCTA
>CAIZGR010000153.1 GCA_903932535.1 uncultured Hyphomicrobiales bacterium
GGTGCACGCATGAGCGCGACCCATATCCATGTCGTCGACGTCGAGACGACGGGGCTTGAGCCTGCATCAGACCGCGTCGTCGAGATTGCCGCCGTCAAGAGCGAACTGCAGCGCCGGAAAGCGGAGTTTTGAGCATGACCCTTTCCGAATCCCAATCCGCCGCCTTGTCCGCGATCTGCGACGAACCCCTCTTCCTGTCGAGCGAATGGGAGAACGCCGGCCACCGCCGCCAGCTATTTTTCTTCACCAATCGCGCGCGCAGCATCCGCGTCAGGATCGGCGACATCGTCTCGCTCGCGATCCTTGGCCTTGTCGAGTTGGCCGACGATCCGAAAGACCCCGAGGCGCTTTGGGCGAAATATACGGCGCCAGGATTCGATCTGGCGCAGCGGCTGGCCGGCGCGGCTGAGGTGGCGTTATGAGCGCGTGGGCCGCAACCATCCGGCGCGGACGCCTGCCGCCGCCACGATTACGGCGTTGCGCAAAGCTGCGGACATTCTCGGCCAGCAGCTCGACTTCAAAGCTGGAAAGCGCCGAAAGGCTTGGGACGGCAGCTTCATCGACGAGATTCGTTCCCATGCCAGCCCGGGCGCACAGATTGCCGGCAAGCCAATAATGGGCTGCATGGTATGCGCGGGCACAGGGATATCCAATGAATCGGAGGCATTGAGCCCATGCCCGCACTGCTTCGCCGGCTTTGAGACGCCGAAGGATTAGGATTCCACATTTTAACCCGCTTGCGGTATCTATGCCGCAGGCGGGGGAAAGCCAATGAATGCGCTGTGTTTGGATGATTGGATTGTGACCAAACAGAATGTGGAAGGCCAGATCAGGACGTTTCAGGCGGAGTTCGGCGTCATGCCGGACGCCTGTCCGAAGTGCGGCGTTGTCGGGCGACTCTACAAGCACGGCGCCAAGGAGATCGAATACAAGGACACGCCAGCCTTCGGGAAGAAGGTCGTCATCGTCGCCACCGTCAAGCGCTTCAAATGCCGTGAATGCGGCGCGACCTTCATGCAGCACCTGCCGGACATTCAGCCGGGCCGCGAGATGACGAGGCGTTGCGCCGAGCACCTGATCGAGCAATGCAGGGAGCGGACTTACGCCGAGATGAGCCGCGAAACAGGCGTTGATGAAAGCGTGATCCGGGCGCTCTGCAACGCCGAATACGAGAAGATCAAGCCCGCCAGACGCCCGCAAGCGCCTGAAGTCCTTGGCATCGATGAACTTACCCTTCATCGCCGTCGCTTTGTGTGAGGCCTATTGCGCCGCCCGTGCGGCTGTTGAGGACGCGGCCCGCGTCAATGGCGCGGCGGCGGAAAGGAACGGACAATAATGGCAACCGGAATCCTCGCTATCATCACATGGCCGGACGGCGCCGTTCTCGCCTCATGTGCGGATTTTGAACGCCAAGGTTTTGGCGGGTTCAAACTTGCCGAGGCGCAAGAACATCGCGCGCGAAAGTTCGCCAAATGGGCCGCGTTCAAGGCGCTCTGCCATCCCGATGTCGTTAAGTCGATGGACTCCTACGACATTGAAAAAGTTGTCGATGACATGATCCGAAAGAGCGGATTTAAACTTTCGTGCGTCGAGATTTCTACTACCGCCCGTGCGCCCGACAAGGAGGGGGAATGATGGCAAGCGAATTTTGCCTCACGCCGACCGACCGAAAAAAGGTCTTCGCGCGCCCGCGTCCGCCAAA
>CAIZGR010000154.1 GCA_903932535.1 uncultured Hyphomicrobiales bacterium
GTCCTCGGCGTAGAGGATGAACAGCAGGCGGTAGAGGAGGATCAGCGCGGCGTCGCGCACCCCGTCGAGCGGCGCGGCCGGCGCCGCGGCCGCGATGGATTGCACGAGCGCCGGGAAAATGAACCCGAACACCAGTTTCGACAGGTCGCCGGCGACGCGCTCTTCATAGAAGCGGCCCTGGTCGAGCGCGATCTGGTGGAACGTCCGCCGATCGGCCGGCGAGGGGACGAAGGCTTCGCGGCGAAACATGAGCACGAAGACCTCGAGCCAGTGCGCCCGGTTTTCTTCGCCGAGCGCAAACTCCCGCCGCCGTGGCCGGGAACGCCGACAACGGCGGCGAGGTCGATCTCGAAGAACTGTTCGGAGACGGAGCGCGCGCCCTGATGATAGAGCCGCCAGCGCCCCCCGTTGGTGAGGATGCCCCACCGGAGCTTGCCGCCGGTGACGCCGTCCACCCGGCGCAGATAGCGCAGCATCTGGGTCGAGGGCGCCGTCTCCTCGCCGCGGCTGCCCGACTGCCGGTCGAGCGGTCGCCACCAGCGTTTGGATTCGACGATGGCGAGGCCGAATTCGTAGCGCTTCCACTCGTCGTCGAAGCTGTTCGCCCGCACCCTGGCCTCCGCGCTCTCGAACAGCAGGCCGTCCGGCACGTCGTCGCGTCAGCGCAAGGTGAGGTTCTGGTTGCGAAGCGAGCCCTGCCAGCCCAGCCGGCGGAAGACGGCCCAGATCAGGTCGTCTTCGGTCTGGCTTACATTCGGTCGGCCTGCGACCGGAAAACGCTGGAACAGCGCCGCCAAATCGCTGGCGAGCGCCCTGGCCGCGCCGTCGTCGAAGGCGGCCCACTCCGGCAACCCGGCGATCGATTCGCACAGGAAGTCATTGGAAAACAGGCTGCCTTGGAACGCGGGGTCGATCATCGGAAACGGATTTCTGGCGGAGGCCGGGTGCAAGTCTGCCTCGCGCCGACAGAATTCAACACAGGAAACGCGTTAACTTCGACTTGCGCTTTTCAGGGTGCAGCGGAGCGCGGCGGCGGCTGCAAGTCAAGGATCGCCGAAGAGACGGCTGGGAATACGCGGCGCCCTCGGCCTTGGGCTTCGCCTTGGCGGCGGAGCCCGTTTCTGCGGCGAAGGCTTCGACCCACGCCTCGATGTCGGCGCCGGACGTTTTCAGCCGCTCGCCGATGCGCAGCGCCGCCTCGTCCGACAGCCCTTTCGGGCGCCGGCCGTCAGCGCGACGGCGTAGAGGCGGGCGAGGGTCTCGAGATGCGAGCA
The DNA here is from genome assembly GCA_903932535.1 of uncultured Hyphomicrobiales bacterium. Classification (GTDB taxonomy): domain Bacteria; phylum Pseudomonadota; class Alphaproteobacteria; order Rhizobiales; family Beijerinckiaceae; genus Roseiarcus. The sequence continues at coordinate 1,275 of CAIZGR010000154.1, forward strand.
GCAGCGGAACAGAAAACCTCTGTAAGCCCTTTTTGGCGTCTCGGTCGGGTCCATACCCTGTCAGAAACCTGTCTCGGAATACCCGAATCGATCCTGTCGAGACGTGGAAAACGTCTCGTCGTTCCGTCGCGCTGGCGCACCCCATCCCACGGCAGGTCGCCGCCGAGATCGAGGCGCTCGCGGCCTCGACCGGCCTCGATGTTCGTATGATCCACCAGAAGATGGCCGGCAAGGCCGGCCGCGGGGTGGCCGGCGAGATCGCCAAACAGGTCCGCGCGCCGTAGACCTCGCACTTGTGAGAACATTTTATATGTATTGTCAGCCTACCCGGACTATGCCGCGTTTTGATAAAATTTCTCCAATATCGACGGATACTTTCTGAAGAACCGGTCTTCGATCGCTTTTGCCTGAGCGTCCGAAAGGGTCTCTCTCTCAGACCGATCATATGATATTTTCGGTTCGATAAAATTCTTGTTCTCGAGGGACGCGCTGTTGGCTACGCCCGGTATGTCGCTGAAGGTTGATCGACTCAAATATATTTCCGGACGATATATCCTCTGGAAGTTACCCATCACCGATATCAACGCAGCCAAAAATGCTGTATCTTTATCAATTAAATTATCCTCTGGATCAGAATAGAAAGCCATTGGGGCGGGATAGTTTGTTGGCTTAAAAAATCTTGGTTTCAGGCCCATATGCGAGAAATATCTATCGGTAATACTTTCAGCCGCGCACGTGTACTCACGCCCCAGCACCGGATGAACGAAATCCGTCGCGACGTAGTATAGATTTTTTGCTATGCTCAAGGCAATTGTCAGGGATTCGGGAACGACCCCGTTTTTTCCGAAGTGGAGTTTTGACAGATAACCATGAAAAGAGCCAAAATCGTCGTCTTCAATTATATTTACATTTTTCTTTATTAATTGCGGAAGCAAAATTTTGAAATCGTAATCTCTTATGTATGATGAGTAGTTAAGTCCGGTGGGGCCATTAATCAAGCGTCCTGTTGACGTATCGAGAACTTTAGCCTGAAGGACCTCGGTAATCGGAAATCGCTCAGATTCTTTTACTGCGTCGAGACGCGCCATTATGCTTAAAATATTCAGTCTTATCTCGAATGTTGTCAAGCTCTGGGAGCCGCCCAGTATCTGATTGAGATCATTGTTGACCATATGAATTAGAGCATCGATATTAGTCCTTCTCGTTGCGGCGTCTCGCGCCAGATTGGCATAGTTGGTCGTGGCTCTGGTGAGCGGCGAAGGCACGTAATCCGCGTTATACGCCGTCTTTTCAACGGTGAATTGAATGCCCAAGTCCATGGATCGACTCTCTGTAATTCCGGTTCGATTCCGGTGACAAAGGCGTTATCCCGCGAATCGCTTTGCCCGCCAAGAGCGGCGACGACGGCCGGCGCGCCCTGAGCCGCGAACCCGTCGCGGCCCGGCGCGAGGTGCGCTAGAAAAGCGGGATCGGGCGCCCCGCGACGGGCGCCGGCGCCGAGCTGCGAGGACGTCGTGCCGCACCCTTCCGCAAACCTGTTCGATCTCATCGTCGCGCGCGCCGGGCGGCCCGGCCAGATGGCGCTGGAGGCGCCGGACGCGACCGCGCTGACCTACGCGGGGCTGTTCGAACGCTCGGGGCGGGCGGCGAACGCGCTCGTCGCGCTCGGGGTGAAACCCGGAGATCGCGTCGCGGCGCAAATCGAAAAATCCACCGACGTGATCGTGCTCGCGCTCGCCTGCCTGCGGGCGGGCGCGGCGCTCCTGCCGCTCAACACCGCCTATACGCTGGCCGAGCTCGAGTATTTTCTGTCCGACGCCGAGCCGGCGCTGACGGTCTGCCGTCCGGCCGCCCTCGGCGCGGTGCGGGACCTCGGCCGTCGCCTCGGGCTGAACGCGGTCGAGAGCCTCGGCGTCGCCCGCGACGGCGCGTTCGCCGAGCGGATCGCGGCCGAGCCGGCCGAATTCGAGACGATCCCGCGCGCCGCCGGCGATCTGGCGGCGATCCTCTACACCTCGGGCACCACCGGGCGCTCGAAGGGCGCGATGCTGAGCCACGAGAACCTCGCCTCGAACGCGCTGACGCTGATCGATGTCTGGCGGTTTACCGGCGGGGACCGGCTGATCCACGCCCTGCCGGTCTTCCACACGCACGGGCTCTTCGTCGCCGTCAACGTGGCGCTGCTCGCGGGCGCGACCATGATCTGGCAGAACCGCTTCGACCCCGACGCCGTGATCGCCGCCATGCCCGTTGCGACGGCGCTCATGGGCGTGCCGACCTTCTACACGCGGCTGCTCGATCATCCGGGCCTGACGCGGGAGGCGTGCGCCAACATGCGCGTCTTCATCTCGGGCTCGGCGCCGCTGCTCGCGGAGACGCACGCCGCCTGGCGCGCGCGAACCGGCCACGCGATCCTCGAGCGCTACGGCATGACCGAGACCAACATGATCACCTCGAACCCCTACGACGGCGAGCGCCGGGCGGGGACGGTCGGGTTCCCGCTGCCCGGCGTCGGCGTCCGCATCGCCGATCCGGAGACGGGCGCGCCCGTTGCAAACGGCGAGATCGGCGTCATCGAGGTCAGGGGTCCGAACGTCTTTGGCGGCTACTGGCGCATGCCGGAGAAGACCGCGCAGGAGTTCCGCCCCGACGGTTTCTTCATCACCGGCGATCTCGGGCTGATCGACGCCGACGGCTACGTCCACATCGTCGGCCGCGCCAAGGACCTCGTCATCTCGGGCGGCTTCAACGTCTACCCGAAGGAGGTCGAGACGGTGATCGACGCGATCGAGGGGGTGCTCGAGAGCGCGGTGATCGGGCTTCCGCATCCCGACTTCGGCGAGGGCGTGTCGGCGGTCGTCGCGCCCCGGCCGGGGATGACGCCGACGGAGGCGGGCGTCCTCGCCGCTCTCGAGGGACAGTTGGCGAAATTCAAGACGCCGAAGCGGGTGTTCTTCGTCGACGCGCTGCCGCGCAACAGCATGGGCAAGGTGCAGAAGGCGCTGCTGCGGGAGACGTACAAGGACACGTTCCGCTGACGGCGTCGAAGGGCGGCGCGCCTCGGCCCCGTGGACGCGCTCGCCGACCGCTTCCGCGGCGCTCGGGGAGCGGCCGCGACAGGGGCGCCTAGCCGAGCCGCCCCGAGGCGTGGGCGAGGATGGTGTAGACCTTGCCCGTGTTCGACGTGAGGTAGGCCCGCCACTGCGACCCGTCGCGGTCGTTCTGGCCGACCTTGGCGAGCAGCCGCTCGAACTCCTGCACGTAGCGGGTGACCGTCTCGCGGAACTGCGGATCGGCGCGATAGCGGCGCTGGATTTCCTCGAACGCCTGCTGTCCCGCCTCCGTATAGAGCTTCTCCGAAACCGGCGCCGTGTCGCCGCGGCGCCAGCGTTCCCAAGTCTCGGCGACGGCGGCGCCGTCGATGAGGCCGGCGATGCTTTGGGTCAAGGATTCCAGCGTCTCCGGCGCGCGCGGCGCGGAGGCGCTGGTTTCCTCGCGGGACGCCGCGGCGAGCAGGTTCGACAGCCAGCCGGACTGCGAGCGGCCGGCGGCGGGGGCGGGCGGCTGGGAAGGCGCGGCCTGCGCGCCCGCCCGGCCGGACGGCTGCTCCGGCGCCGCGATTTGCGGTTGCGCCGGGAAAACGGGCTCCGCGGCCGGCGGCGGGGCCGGGGCAGGCTGCGCGGCCCTCGCGACGA
>CAIZGR010000155.1 GCA_903932535.1 uncultured Hyphomicrobiales bacterium
CGCCGAGCGCCTCGATTTCCGCGAGCGGCATCAGCGGCTCGAGGCCTGTCGCGCCCTTGCGCAGGACGGGCATGTCGCGCGCGACGACGACGGCGCGCGCGTCGGCGCGGGCGCGCAGCGCCGCGATCGCGGCGGCGTCCTCGCGCAAGTGCGAGACCCGGTCCAGCGGATCGGAAGCGTAGCCCAGCCCTTCGAGCGGCGTCATGACCGTCCTTTCCGCCCGTGCGCTCACGGATAGCGCGCCTTGAGGCTCGCGACCCGCGCAGCGTCGTTGTCGATGATGCAGCCGAGCCTCGGGTCGCCGCCCTTGGCGGACATGCCGGCCTCGAACGGCGCGACGTCCTGGCATTCCGAATCGCGCCATCCGACCCATTGCGCCTGCGCCTCGCCGAGCGATCGGCGCCAGCGCGCCTTCTGGGACGAGAGGAGCCCCTGGCGCGCGTCGATCCACTTCATCGCCGATTCGACCGTCTGGGCGACCTCCCGGTCGGCCTTGTCGGCGGCGGAGCGCAGGCATTCCGCGAGGTCGCGGGCGCCGAGCTTCACGGGGTCGCAGGCCGTCTGCGACGGTCGTGGCGAATCGGCGGCGGCGGGCGGCGCGGCGGCGCCCAGGATGCAGACGGCGCCCGCGAGAAAAGCAAAACGCATGATCGATGGGTCCCCGAAAGACAATCCCTATCCGCCCGCATGGGCGGAAGCAGCGCGGCCGAGAAAGCCGGCCATGCGCGCGAGCGCGCGCTCGATGGCCTCCAACGAGCTGGCGTAGGAGAGCCGCAGATAACCTTCGCCGAATACGCCGAAATCGGGGCCGCCGATCGTCGCGACGCCCGCTTCTTCGAGCAAGGCCGAAGCCAGCGGCTTCGCCTTCCAGCCCGTGCGCGACACGTTGGGAAATGCGTAGAAAGCGCCCTTGGGCGTGACGGCGCTGACGCCGGGAAGCCGGTTGAGCCCCTCGACCACCGCCTTTCGCCGCCGGTCGAACTCCGCCCGCATCGCGTCGACCGAATCCTGCGGCCCCTCGAGCGCCGCGATCCCTGCAAATTGCGCCGCGGAATTGACGCAGGAATAGGAATTGACCGCGAGCTTGCGCGCAACCTCCCGCCACGGCTTCGGCCACACCGAATACCCGAGACGCCAGCCCGTCATGGCGTAGGTCTTCGACCAGCCGTCGAGCAGGATGAGCCGGTCGCGGATCTCCGGATAGGCGATGAGCGAGCGATGGGCGAGGCCGTCGTAGGTGAGCCGGCCGTAGATTTCGTCGGACAGGATCGCGACTTCCGGCCAATCCGCGAGCCCCGCGACGAGCCGGTCGATTTCTTCGCGCGGCGTCACCCCGCCGGTGGGGTTGGCGGGGGAGTTGAGGATCAGGAGGCGCGTGCGCGGCGTGAGGAGTGCCAGCGTCTCCCCGGCCGAGAAGGCGAAGCCGTTTTCCTCCCGCATGCGAAGCGGCACGGGCGCCGCGCCGGCGAAGTCGATCATCGAGCGGTAGATCGGGAAGCCCGGGTCGGGATAGACGATCTCCGTCCCCTCCGCGCCGAACATCAGGATCGCCATGTGCATGGCGACCTTGCCGCCGGGCGTGATCAGCACGCTGCCGGGCGAGACCTCGACGCCGAACCGGCGCCGCAGGTCGGCCGAAACGGCCTCGCGCAGGGGCGCGATTCCGGACGCGTCGGTATAGCCGTGCTCGCCATCCCGCAGCGCCTTCACCGCGGCTTCGACAATATGGGGCGGGGTTTTGAAGTCGGGCTGGCCGATGCCGAGATTGATCACGTCCCGCCCCTGCCGCTGCAACTCCGCGGCTCTCGCGAGCACGGCGAACGCGTTTTCGTCGCCCAGGCGCGCGAATGCGGGATTGATGGCGATCACGGAGGCTCCCCGTCGGACGGCACCTATTTGGCAGCGGCGCGCCCCGGGGGCAAGGGCGTGAACGAAAACGTGCACAGCCTCGACAGAGGGACAGCGTCTCGCGCCTCCGGGGCGGCGAGACGCCGCCCGGCCGATCGACCGCGACACCTGTGCGAGAATGAGCTTGCCCGGCCGGAGACCTTCTCGAATCCGGCGTTGATCGAAAATATCCTGCGCGAAGGCGTGCGTCTCTGAGCGCCGCGCCTTCGCCCAGCAGCTATATCGCCAAGGCCGAAGCAGCCCTTTCGGGCGCGAAGCGACTCTTGGCTTCCGCCGATACGGATGGCGCATGCAGCCGCGCCTGTTACGCCATGTTCGATGCGGCGCATGCGGCTCTGTTCGCGCTCCGCATCGAACAGGTCGCCGCGCCGATCAAGACCCACAGCCGGCTTGTCGTGCTCGGCGTTCGTCTCGCGGATGTGCGCGGGGAGCCGATCAGCAAGGTGCAAGAGGCTTCGGCAGCTTGCGGACTATAGCGGCGATCCGGTCGGCTTCTCCGACGCAGCATGGGCGGTTGAACAAGACGAGGCTTTCGCCGCCGCCGTGCGCGCGCGTTTCATCCCGTGAGGCGCAGGGAAGCGCCGTCGATTTCGCCTGCCCTCCCGCCATTTTCTGTGATATGTTTCCACCATGGACCGCGACGCGATCATAGCCCGCCTGCGGGCGAGCGAGGGCGAGCTTCGGGCGCGAGGCGTAGCGCATGCCGCCCTGTTCGGGTCGCGGGCGCGGGGCGACAACCGCCCGGACAGCGACATCGACATCATGATCGGCGTCGAGCCCGGCTCGGTCGACGACGTTTACGCCTACGCGGGTCTCGAGCTCTTTATAGCCGGCCTGTTCGAAGGTCCGGTCGACGTGGTCGACCGCGAAGGTCTCAAGTCTTACGTCCGCCCTGCGGCGACGGCTGGCGCGCTCTATGCCTTCTAGCGCAAGGTTTATTGATGCCGACCAAACCCGTCATTGCGAGCGAAGCGACGAAGCCATCCAGGGGGTCGTCGAGCGCCCGACGATCTCTGGATTGCTTCGCTTCGCTCGCAATGACGGGAAGGGTCGATCCGGGACGAGGGGTCTTTCTTTGATCAAGACCAACCCCTGCTCTTTGATCAAAACCAACCCCTGCGCGCCGCCATGACCGCGCCGCGCCCCGCCGGCGATCGCGCCCGCCGCCGCTCCGCCCACCTCTTCGGCCTGAAGGCCGAGACGATCGCGGCGATCCTGCTGACCCTGAAGGGCTATTCCATCCTCGCGCGACTCTTTGCGGCGCATGGCGGCGAGGTCGACCTCGTCGTGCGCCGGGGCGGCGCCGTCGCCTTCGTCGAGGTCAAGGCGCGCGCCGACCTCGACGCCGCCGCCGACGCCATCAGTCCCGCCAAGCGGCGCCGAATCTCTCGCGCCGCGCGCGCGTGGCTCGCGCGCAACCCCTGGGCCGCCGGCTTCACGCTGCGGGGCGACGCGGTGTTCGTCGCGCCCGGCCGGCTTCCCCGCCACGCCGTGGCCGCGTATAGGCTGGAGATCGACTGACCGCGCCTTTTTCGAGTTCTCGACTGGACCGCCCATGCCCCTGACCGTCGCCGTGCAGATGGACCCGATCGCGCGTATCCGCATCGCGGGCGATTCCACCTTCGCCCTGCTGCTCGAGGCGCAGGCCCGAGGCCACAAGCTGCTGCACTATACGCCCGACCGCCTGCGGCTCTGGGGCGCCCGGGTCGAGGTCATGGCCGAGCCGCTCCAAGTGCAGGATGTCGAGGGCGGCCACGCCCGGCTCGGCGAGCCCGTCCTCGTCGACCTCTCGAGCGTGGACGTGGTGCTCCTGCGCCAGGACCCGCCGTTCGACCTGGCCTATGTCACGACGACGCACCTGCTCGAGCGCATCCACCCGGCGACCCTCGTGGTCAACGATCCGCGCAGCGTGCGCGACGCGCCGGAAAAACTGTTCGTGATGGACTATCCCGAACTCATGCCGCCGA
>CAIZGR010000156.1 GCA_903932535.1 uncultured Hyphomicrobiales bacterium
AGCATGGCGTCGGCCATCTTGTAGGCTCGCGCGGCGACGTAGCGCGTGTAAATGTCACCACGCTCAGATGGCGCCAGCGTGCCGCCCCCAAGGTCGTCGTGAACGCATATGGCGATCAGCGCCGGCAGCGCTTGACCCGCGAACCAGTCGCGCAGGCTCATGCCGTGATGCGGAGCCCAATGATCGGTTACGACCGGGAAGGCCCATCCGCCGTCGTCTTTCTTGCTCATCGCTTCACCCTCTGCATTGCGTCCCGCTCATCCGCGCTCGATCCGCGCGGCGGGTCGTAGGTCTCGGACTATTCTTCGCGGGGTTTGGGAGGAAGGCGATACGCGATCCTGCCGCATTGCGGGCAACGATACGGGGCCATCCCTGCGATAGTCGGTCCGATATGCCCGTTATGAATTAACAGGGGCAGGTCTGCGTCGGTCATTGCACCGGCCCCGCAATCTCGCTCACAAGCCGTTCCGCCTCGGCCCGAAGCCAGTCTTCCACAGCGTCTTGGATCGCCTGCGCCAGTCCGGCCTTAAGCCGGTCGCTCGCCCCGCTCGGCAGGAAATAGCGCGCGAGCTTTTCGCATTCGGGGTCGTACATCGTCATGCCTCTTTAGGTTCAATCCGCCGAAGGATGGCTTAAAGGATGGCTCATCCGAGGACACGCCGAACTTTCTTTTGAAGTTTCCGCCGCATAACTGCGATAACTTCGACATGGGGCGAAAATCGTAGGGCATGTCCGTCGAAGTGCCGATCCGGTTCAAAATCTGTTGGTTTCACGGCCTGTTCCCGTTGCGCGTGTCCCGCGTTGTACCGCCTAATCCGTCCAAAGCCCACAGCAAAGGATGGCTCAAAGGATGGTTTCGCGGACCGAGCGAAAGCTGACAACCCGGCAGGTCGCCGCCCTCTCCGAGCCGGGCCGCTATCCAGACGGAGGCGGATTGTATCTGGACGTGACGGCGGCGGGCAATGGCCAGGACGCCAAACCGCGCAAACGCTGGCTGTGGCGCTATCGTAGGGCAGGCGGGCGCCGGGACATGGGCCTCGGACCCGCCGACGAAGTGACGCTTGCTGCGGCACGCGCCGATCGCGACAAATGGCGCGACGTGCTGCGATCCGGGCGCGACCCGATTGACGAGCGGGACCGGGAGCGCGCACGCATGGCGCGCGTCGGCGTGACGTTCGGCGACGTGGCGACGGCTCATATTGCCGGGCTCACCCACTACAAAAACCCCCGCCATCGCGACGCTTGGACGATTACCCTCGACATGCACGCTGCGGCGCTCAAAACGCGTCCGGTCGCCGATGTCTCGACGGCCGACGTGCTCGCGGTCCTGACGCCGATGTGGCAGACGCTTCCTTCGACAGCGCAACTCGTCCGCAGTCGCATCGAGGCGATATTGGACGCCGCCCGCGCGCTCGGTCACATCGAGGAAGGCCGCGCAAATCCTGCGCGCTGGCGGGGGCATCTGGACAAACTGCTCCCGCGCCAGAGAGGCGGCGTACAGCACCATCCGGCGATGGAGTGGGGAGATGTGCCCGCGTTCGTCAAGCGGCTCCGTGCGGCCAATTTCCCCGCCGCCCGCGCCCTCGAATTTCTGATCCTGACCGCGACCCGGACGCGCGAGACGTTGGGCGCCCGGTGGGAGGAAATCGACCTTGACGGGAAGGTCTGGACGATCCCGGCCGACCGGATGAAAGCGGCGGTCCCGCACCGCGTCCCGCTCACGGCGAGGGCGCTCGATGTGCTGGCGCAGGTCAAAGCCGCTCGGCCGAGCGCATGGGTCTTTCACGGCGTCCGCCCGCGCGAGCCAATGAGCGACCGGACGCTTTCGGCGCTGATGCGGCGATGGGAGATTGATGCGACCGTCCACGGATTCCGGTCCTCGTTCTCGTCCTGGCGCAGGGCGGAGACCTCGTTTGATCGCGAACTGGCCGAACTGGCGCTTGCGCACGCGGTCGGGGATACGACGGAGCGATCCTATCAGCGCGACGACGCGCTCGAACGTCGGCGGGCGCTGATGGATCATTGGGCCTCTTTCATCGAGGGCGACCGGGGCGGGGCGGTCATTCCGATGCGCGCCCAAACGCGGCCATGATGGACGCCGCGTCGATCAACCTGACGCCGAGCACGTTGGACGATTTCAGCCGCCCGTCGCTGATGGCGCGGTAGATCGTGCTACGGCCGACGCCGATCATCTCGACAACCTCATCGACCCGGTAGGCAAGGCGCGGGGCCTGCTCTGCGCGGGTAACATCCGCCTGCGTGACGGCGGCGGGGCGTCTCACTTCGCGCCCTCCCGCTCGATCCGGTCGGCAACTCCTCCAATTTGATCTGCCATTCCTCGGCAGAGATCGGCGTTCCATGTTCGGCCGGCGACTACCTCTCGGGTCGCGGCTTCTCGGTGCGCGCGCTCACGGGTGCGCATCGCCTCGACGATCCTCGCCCGCTCGTCGCGCCTCGCCGTGTCGATTGCGTGCGCGATCATCCACGCCACGCCCTCGCGCGAGAGGGCGTGTCCGGTCTCTGGGTGTGATCCGGAGCGCGCTTGTTCCACGAGGTCGCGCGCAACGCGCTTGTCGGCTTCGGACGGCTCGAACGGGTCGAAGTCTGTGGGATCATTCATGGTCGCCATCTTTCCGCTTGATCGCGTTAAATGCCGCGCGCCATTGCTGCTTAAACACGAGGCGCATTTCCTTTCTGGCGTCCTCCGAGACTTCGTCCCAAAGGTACGACGCCCATGCCGCCCTTGCGCCAGCATCGAGGGCATCGGGCGGCGGGTCTCGCATCGTCGCCCGCTCGTCGGCGCGTCCTCGCGCCTCTGCGGCGCGAAGGGCGGCGGCGAGAACGTCGCGTTGCTCATGGCCGCCATGCACGCGACCGCGAGCGATACGGGCCAGCAGGTCAATCGCCTCGTCGTCGGCCCAATCAGTCATTGTGCGTCTCCTTGAGCGCGCGGATCGCGTCGGCGGGCACATTCTGGACATGCCCCCATTGCTCCCCGCGAAGCAGTCTCGAAATATTCGCTTGGTTCACGCCATAGCGAATGGCTAATTTCTTTTGAGACATTGTACCCGCAAGCAATTTTATTTCGATCACGTCTTTCTGGGTTAATTTTGCCGACCAGACTTTCTCCCCAAAAGGAAGAGTTCCATGCAGTCGTTTGTCTTCGGCGTTCTCCGCTCGGGTTGCCCATCTTAGGTGACGCTTATTGATGCACTTTCGATTCCCGCACGAATGAGAGGCATCGTAAAATCCTTTCGGGGCATCCCCGTGTGTTTTCTGACAAACGATCCTATGAACTCTTCCAGTTTTATGGCCTTCAATACCCATTGAAGGATAACCGGCGCTGTCAATTGAGAACGGCCAAATTATACATTCATCCGTAACGGAAAGTAACGCCGAGTTTAGAAAAGATACTGTCTTTCTCACTTCGGCTCCTTTGCGTTTTTGGCCCGCATCGCCTCGACGGCGGCGGCGATGGCGGGGACGGCCGAACACGCGCCGGGGATCGGGCAACCGCGAGGCTCGGCGGCTTGCGGCGCGGACGCCCTGCTGACGCGCTCGCTTTCCGGCATTTCGCGCCCTTTCGCAGCATAGAGCCGGGCGAGGTGGGCGTTTATGTCGGCGTCGGTGATCGGGGCTTCGGCGGCCTGCGGCGCGGGCGCGGAGAGGGCGGCGCGGGCTTCCTCAACCGACCATGCGCTGACACCGTTGATTACCGACGCCTTGATGTTGGCCTCGACCGTCATCCCGCCGACCCCGCAACCGGGGCGGGGCGCCAGCCTCCCTTTGTCGCAGGCGTCAATCAGCGCCGTCGACACGTCACGCAGCCGCGCGACTTCGGCCCGCGCCGCGTCCCACCCGGTGCGGAGCCTGGCGTTCTCTTCGCGGAGGGTGAGAACGTCTCTCGTCAAGCCGGCGTTTGAAGCGATGAAAACTGCCTCGCCCCGCTCGGCCTGTTCCGCACGATGCCACGCCGCGTCCCGCTCGCGCCGCAGGTCGCGGGCTATCGTCGTGGCGTTTTCGATCTGTAGCAGGACGTTGGTAAGGCCCATAAATGGGCGGAGCACGGTGTTTTCAGGAAAGTGCTCATCAGCGACAAACGACATGAGAAGCCGGCTAGCATGCCCGTAAGCCTCTTCCCGTTCGCGCACGACGGCTCGTCGTTCGTCCTCTTTATCGTGGGCGCGCTTGCGCCACTCGTCGCGCTCGGACGTGAGCCTTTCTTCCGCCTCCTGATACGCCAAGATCAGCGCAGCATGGTCGTGCGCCTGCTCGGACAGAAGGTGGCGGGAACGGAGCGCCTCGTCCCGCTCGGCCGTGATGGCATTGATGTGGGCGAGGATGGCGTCGCGGTCGGCGGATCGGATAATGACGCAGCCGATGCTATCCTCGTCCTCGTCTGAAACGCGATCAATCACGGCGGCGATATCGGTCATTGTGCGTCCTCGTTCGGTGTCGGTCGCGCGGCGGCGCGAGCTGAGTTGATGAGCGCAATCGCCCCGGACGAGTCGACCGAACCGAGGTAGCGGCCGGTCCCGACGTGGAACAGGTCGCGGTGGTACAGCCTGCGCGCGCCCGGCTTGTGGACGATCCCCATCTCGAGCAGCAGATCGCTGATCGTCTTTTTCGTGCCGGGCGTCATGACGTCGCCCTCCGCTCTCGCGCCGGGTCGTCCGACGCCGCGTCGCTCCATTGGTCAGCCATCGCAGCAGCGATCCCTGGGTAGAACCTTGAGCGCTCGCGCCGGCGATCCGGGCCCGGCGACATGCGGTGCACGCGCGGCGTGCGGCCATCGACGACATTGGTCGGCCGGAGCGGCGGCAGGTTGCGAAGCCAGAAGCACGTGCGTTTGACCTCGGGGTGCCCGAACTGCCACGGCTGGACCGATTGAGCCGGGGGCGTAAAATTCCGAATCCGCTCCTTCGCGTGGCGGTGCATCACGGGGTTTTCGACACACACGCGGTCGACGGGCGCGTTCCAGAACGCCGAGAAAAGCTCGGCGCCGTCGTCGAGCTCGCGCCACATCTCTTCCAGCGTGCGACCCGGAGGAGGGGCGCGAAGCCACCGGACGCCGCTATTGGCGAGCCGGGTGCACGGCGGGTGGCAAACGATCAGCAGATCCCACCCGTCACCAAGCAGATCGCGCGCGTCTCCGACGATGTGCCGGTTCGATCCGTCTTCCGCGGGGAGAAGGTCGCACGACCACGCATCATGGCCGCGCGCCGAAAACGCCCGCCGAACGACGCCTGAGAACTCGCAAGCGACGAGGACGCGCTGGGCGGTCATTGAAACCTCCTCATGATTTCGGGGACGCCCGAGGCGACGCGGAGCGGCGGTTTCTCTTTGCTGACCTTCGCGAAGCCTCTTGGCGTCGCAGCTTTCGCGCCCAGGTGTGCGGCCTCGACGCGCTTTGCCTTGGCGATGTCCGCCACGTCGGCCTTGGTCTTCTCTGCGTGGCAGGGCAGGCACAAAAGCTGACCGTCCGCCGCTGTCAGGGGCTTTGACTTGTCGATCTGCATGGCGTCTGGGTCGATGTGATCGATGGCCCATTTGAAGGCCATTGATCCGCATTCCTCGCACCATGGCGGGGCCAGCGTGCCGGCCGGCGTGGCACGCTTGATGATCTGGAGCTTGACGGCCTTTGAGAACTCGCGGCGGCTCATTTGTGCCCCACCACAAACGGAACCATAAATATCGGGTTGCCAAACTCGTCATATGGAACAAATTTTTCGTCCATATTGTGAAGAAGAAGCATGAGCATTCCGAGTTCGGCGGGGTTCCCTATATTCTGACCGACCACGATCCCTCGCCCGGTAAATTCGTTGAATTGACGAACTAGCTTTTCTGCGGTCGATTGATAGCTGTTTTGACTTGCCTTGCGGGCCATTAGGCGGCCCTCCCGGCTTCACGCTGCAATGTCTCTGCCGGAACGCCGATCAGCCGCGCGACCCAATCCAGCACGTCGGATTTAGATTTCTGGAAGTCTGCCGGCGTCATCGCCCGGCGCGACTGCGACTTAGCTTCGCGGATGACGACGATCGGCCCGCGCGTCACGACCGCGGCGAACTCGCTCTTCGACCGGGCATAAGCGGCGACCCTGAGCGCGCCGGCCTTCGAGCCCACATCGACAACCGTCTCGTCGTACCATCCGGTCTCGACGAGCGCGGCCTTGCGAAGATGCTCGGGCGACGGGAATTGATCGGCCAAAGCCTCGGGCAGATTGCGCCACGCTTCGCCCAAAAACGCGAACTCGTGGCCGTGCGATTTCATCGACCGCTCTTGCACTTCCTCCAGTCGATAGACTGCGCCGACGACGTACTCGCGATCAGCCGCCTTGCGGAATGCGGGCAAAGGCTCGAAAGCCTCTCCTGTCCAGCGATAGGGAAGGGCGGCGCTCATGCGGCCTCCGCAGTTACGCCGTAGCGCGATTGGAGAGCGGCGACCTTGGCCGACAACTCAGCCAGGAACGACCGAACTTCGCTTTCCATGTCCGCGACCAGATCTGCCCGGCGCGGCACGCGCTGGACGAACAACTGCATCGACGGCGGCAAGCGAGGATCGAAGGACACGAAGTCGCACCACAGCCGGCCAGTGCAGGCCATCTGCCAGTGCATCTGCTTGATGTATTTGTCGGCGACCGTCTCGCTCAGAAGCGTGTCGATGTGGGTGGCAGTGTTGGGCGCCTTGATCTCGACAAGCCCATGATCCCCAACGAGCCCGTCAGGAGACGCCCCCGCGTCGGCGATGACCGCATGCAAAATGAACCCGACCTGTTCGACCGAAACGCCGGTCACGAACTCGTAGGCGGCGCGAGCGTGCGGCTCCTGTTCGGTTCCCCATCGCATCGCGTCGTTGGAAAACCGTTCTGCCGGCTGGCCGGTAAGGCGCTCGGCGACGAGTTCCGCCATGTAGTTGGTCCTCGACGCGCCATATCCAATCTTGGTCCGCGCCATGAGATCGGCCATGCGGGAGGCCGTGACACGGCCAACACGCTCCGCCAGCCATTCGGATGTGCCCTGCTCGCTCATTCCGCCGCCTCCGCAACCGGGGCCATCGCCTTCAACTTCTTCGCGAGAACGTCTTGGGCGTAACCGAACTGCGAAGCCGGGATCGCCGAGACGAAGCCGACCTTCATGTGTTTGAGGAACCCCTTCTCGACATCCTCGGGAAGCTGGTCGAGCGCGGACTGGATCGCGTCCGCCTGTTCCGGCGTGAGAAGCGCGAGCCGAGGCGTCTCGACTTTGGCGTCCTTCGCCGCGTTGCCGTCGTCATCCTCGCCGGCAATCCCGACCATGCCGAACAGCGAATACCGCCTCGCATATGTGAGGGCCGATCCCGTCACCTGCGGAGGAGACGGGAACTTGCACACCGGAAACTCGGCCTCGATCCACTGCCCGCTGGCATGAGAAAGGCGGGTATCGAGCATCAGGACATCGGCCTCGACCCGCGTCGCCTGGACGATGGCGAGGCCGTTGACGGAAAGGCCCTCACGGATGGCGTTGATGCCCGCCGACAGGTCAGCGTAGCTGGATTTGAAATGAGGGTTCTCGGCCTTCTTGGCGGGGTTGTTGATGATCCCCTGCGCCTTGGCGAGCGCGGCGGAAATCTCATTGGTGGCTTCTGAGCATTTCATGGTGGGAACTCCCTAAGCCCGCCGTTCGCGGGCAATCTCAATCGCGTCGTCAATCACGTCGGCGAAGTCCGCGACGCACATCCGGGCGGCGAACAACCCGCGCACAACGTCGGCTCGATCATCGAGGTCTGCGTCTGGCGGGATCGCAGCGGCGACCATTCGGACGCGGGACCAGTGGTCGGCGTCGTCGTTTTCAAGCTGGGCAGTGATCGCGACCACGCGGGATGTGTCGATGCGGGCGGCGATCATGGCGCGGCGCTTTCGTCGACATGCGCGCGGGCGACGGCGGCAATAGCGGGACCGTACGTCCCGGCAGCGGCTTGCCGCATCAAGTCCTCCAACTGCCTCCTCAGGTCCGACAGCGCCGTCATGGCGACATGCGCCCGCTGCTGCGCCGACCGGGCGGAACTCTCAGCGATCAGGGCGCGGGACTGCCACCCGGCGCGCTCGTCCTCCAGCTTGCCGAGCTTGTCGTCGAGGCTCGGCGCGACGATGAGCGCGATGTGTTCGCGCACGTCATCGGGGATCAAGGCGTGATCGTCTGGGTTGTTCCGATAAGCGTTGTCCGCGTCGGTCCCATAGCCGGCATCGGACACGCCATCTTGCAACCACTCGGCATAAGTCAGCCGCGTAAACGGCTTCTTCATCATGTGAGAGTCGTCGCCTTCCCAATACATGATCTTGATATCGCTCATCGGTCGCCCCTCATTTCCATCGCCATCTCGCGCTCAACCGAAAGATGGACTTCGGCGAGTTCGGCCAAGGCGTCTTGATCGACAGCATTGGCGATGAACTCGCGGAGCCACTTCGGCGGCGTAAGAAGCTCGCCGGTCGGCTCGTGGCGGATCGCCACAACCTCGATGTCGTTGATTTCTGCCGGGTCGGGCGGCGTCGGCGCGGAATATCCGCCGTAAGCGCGGGATGCCGGCGTGTACGAAAAAAG
>CAIZGR010000157.1 GCA_903932535.1 uncultured Hyphomicrobiales bacterium
GAGCGGCTTGAAGTCGAGGCCCTGGCGGGCGCGCCAGCGCAGATAGTCGCGCCAGTCGGCGGCGTAGGCGCGGTTGGTGTTTTGCGAGGTCGCGGCGCGCGCGTAAGCGCGCGCCGTCTCGACCAGCGGCTCGAGCTTTGCCGGGAGGGGGCCTCCGCGCGGTTGGTCGGCCTCGGGCAGGGCAGGGGGACGATCCGAACTCATTGACGCCGTCCCGACCGAGCGAGGCGCAGCCGCTCTCGGGAAGCGTTTCGCGGCGCGGGCTCGCAGGGACCGCTGCAGGCAGGGCCGCTCATCATGCGCGCGGAATGTCGGTCAGGGCGAAATCGTCGCCCTTGAACAGCAGGGCCTCGCCGGTCGCTCTGGCGAGGGCGTAGGCGAAACAGTCGCCGAAATTGAGGCCCGTCTTGTGCCGGCCCTTGCCGAAGTCGAGAAAAGCCTGGCGGGCGAGTTCGCCGTTCTCGAGGGTCACCGGCTCGACCACGACGCCGGCGCGGCGCAGGAAGGCCTCCGCCTGGCGCATGCCGTCCGGACCGAGCTGGCTTTCGACGACCATCGCGAGCTCGACGTAGTTGGCGACGCTGAGCCGCGAGACGTCGGCCGCCTCGATCCGTTCGACGAAGCGCTTGGCCTCCGGCTCTCGGTAGAGGATCGCCACAAGCGCCGAGGTGTCGAGGATCATTTCGGCAGCCCATGCTCGTCGTAGAGCAGCTCGGCGTGGTCGAGGTAGGGGCGCCTGACGTGCGCCGCGGCCCGGTCGGCGATCGCCAGCAACTCCTCGACGCTGGCGCGCGCCCGTCTCCTCTCGATCGTGGCGAGGCGCTCGCGCAGGGCCTCGGTGACGACCCGGGTCATTGTTTCGCCGGTCGCCCGGGCGATCGCCTGGGCGAGGCGGTGGGCCTCCGGATCCTTGATGTTGAGGCTCATGGCCGATCCTTCTCGCAACACGGCAGTGCGTCCACCATTCTACCGCAATTGCCGCCTTTCTACCACCGCGGAGGCCGCCCGCCGGTCGCCACCGCCTGCGGCGGACGGCTACTGGGCCGGTCCAGGGCTCGGGAGAGGGCTCAAATCGGTCTCCGGGGCTCGGAATCTGCGGTTCCTTGAATAATGACAGCGATGTCCGATAATGCCTGTAACCGGCTGAGAGCCACGCGCTCGGCTTGATCCCGCAGAATTTCCCGAGGGAGCGGCGCTACTTGCGCCGTCGCGGCTGAATCGGAAAAGCGCCGATGTCGTCGCGCCATGGGTCGAAGACGGCAGCTCCACTGTGCTGCAGGTCCTTCGTGTTGCGAGAAACCAGGTACAGGTCCGCCTCGATCGCCGTCGCCGCAAGCAAGGTGTCGATCACGGGAGGCGGATGCCCGGTTTCCCGTTTCACCCGCCCGGACATGGCGCCCCAGCGGCGCACGATTGCGTCGCTCAGGGACAAAATTCGACCGTTGAACCGGGCCTCGAGCGCGTCTCGAGCCGCGATGTGGCGTTGAACGTTCGGGTCGTCGCCGTCGAGATTGGCGATGCCCTTGTCGTACTCGGCGAGCGTCAGGACGCTCAGAAAGAGGCGGCGCTCGTCGACAACGCGCGCCCACGCCTTCACGCTCGGGGCTCCGTTCGGCGCAATGAGAGAGGCGATGACGTTCGTATCGACAAGCCAGCCGATCAAAGCGCGGTATCCCGGCCGAGGTCACGTTCGCGCGTCAGATCCAACCCTTCAACGTGAAGGCCCTCCAGGAATTGGACGAGCGGGATGGCGTCCGGGCC
>CAIZGR010000158.1 GCA_903932535.1 uncultured Hyphomicrobiales bacterium
ACCGGCGCCCGCAAGTGGACCTATGAGCCCGACATGCCCGACGACACGCTGCAGTTCGCCTGCTGCGACGTCAACAGCCGCGGCGTGACCTACGCGGACGGCAAGCTGTTCGTCGGCCGCCTCGACGGCAAGCTGGTCGCGCTCGACGCCAAGACCGGCAAGGAGCTGTGGAAGGCCGACGTCGTCGACTACACGCAGGGCTCGGTGATCACCTCGCCCCCGCTGGTCGTCAAGGACAAGGTCATCACCGGCTTCGGCGGCGGCGAATACGGCGCGCGCGGCTCGCTGCAGGCCTACGACATCAACACCGGCAAGCAGGTGTGGAAGACCTACACCGTGCCGAGCAAGGACCAGCCGAACGGCGACACCTGGAAGGGCGACACCGCCCAGCACGGCGGCGGCGCGGCGTGGCTCGTCGGCTCGTACGATCCCAAGACCAACACGGTCTTCTGGGGCACCTCGAACCCGGGTCCGTGGAACACCGCCGTCCGTTCGACCGGCGACGGCGCCATGGGCAAGCTCACCAACCTCTATACCGCTTCGACCCTGGCGCTCGACGCCGACACCGGCGCGATCAAGTGGTGGGTGCAGGGCACGCCGGAAGACGCGTGGGACTATGACGGCGTCAACGAGCTGGTGCTCGCCGACCTCGAGATCGGCGGCCAGACCGTTCCGGCGATGATGAAGGCCGACCGCAACGGCTTCTTCTTCGTCACCAACCGGGAGACGGGCAAGGTGCTGTCCGCCGAGAAGTACGTCCCGACCAACTGGGCCGAAAAATGGGACGTCAACACCCTGCGCGCGGTCGAGAACCCCGACAAGCGTCCCGGCCCGAACCATCCGGCCAAGGGCATCTGTCCGAATCTGATCGGCGGCAAGAATTGGCAGCCGATGTCTTACAGCCCGGACACCGGCCTCGTTTACATCCCCTCCGACAACGTCTGCATGGACTGGTCGATCGGCGACGTGAGCTACAAGCGCGGCGTGTTCTATCTCGGCGCCGAGTTCCCGACCCACGAGGGCGAAGGCTACAACGGCGAGCTGATCGCCTGGGATCCGGTGAAGCACGAGAAAGTGTGGGGCCTGAAGTCCGATCTGCCGTTCAACGGCGGGACGCTGACCACCGGCGGAAACCTCGTGTTCTGGGGCGACCTCCACGGCGACTTCCGCGCGCTCGACGCCAAGTCCGGCAAGGAGCTGTTCAAGAAGAACCTCGGCTCCGGCATCGGCGCCGGACCGATCACCTACTCGGTCAACGGCAAGCAGTATGTCGCGGTCGTGGTCGGCCGCACGGCGGCGATCCCGGCGTTCCTCGGCGACCTCGGCAAGAAGATGACGGCGGCCACCCCCGAAGGCGGCGCGCTGTTCGTGTTCGCCCTCGACTGAGCCGCGGCGGCTCGAATGGTGGGAGCGCGGCTCCCGCTCCCACAGCCCGTCGAGGGACGGGCGCCCGGCAGGGCGGCGAGACGCCGCCCCTCCGCAAAATGAGCAGACGAAAAGAGGGAAGGAGACAGGGATGCGTTTCAATGTCTTGCAAATGGCGGTCGCTGTCTCCGCCTTGATTCTGTCGGCTTGCGCGGGCGTTTCCTCGACGCTCGCCCAGGACGTCCCCCTGCGTCTTTGCGCAGACCCTACCGACCTGCCGTTCTCGAGCGACGATCCGGCGAAACCCGGTCTCTACATCGAGATCGGCGACGCCATCGGCAAGGCGCTCGGCCGGCCGGTGACGCATGTCTGGTATCGCACCTATTTCGGCAAACGCGCCGTGCGGGTGACCATGCTCGACAAGCAATGCGACGCGACCATCGGCCTGCCGGCCAGCGAAGATTTCATGGGGCCGCGGGTGATCTTCTCCAAGCCTTTGTTCAATCTGGGCTACGCCATCGTCGCGCCGAAGGAGGCGCCGATCGCGAGCGTGGAAGCGCTCAAAGGCAAGCGCGTCGCGGTGCAGTTCGAGACCGAGCCGCAGAACATCGTCGGACCCCGCGACGACATCGAGGCCGTCACCGTCCTCTCGCCCGACGAGGGCCTGAAGGCGCTCGCGGATGGACGCGCCGACGCCGCGTTCCTCTGGGCGCCGACCGCCGGCTGGCTCGACAAGTCCGAGTACGGCGGCCGGTTCGCCGTCACGGCCGTGGATGGGCCGCATCTCGCCTATCCGGCCGCCATCGGCTACGCCAAGACCTCGAAGGACCTGCGCGACGCCGTCGACGCGGTTCTGCCCGAAGTGTCGAAGGCGTTCCCGGCGCTCCTCGCCAAATACGGCCTCGCGCCCGAGGCGCCCACGGCCGCTGCCGCCGACAAGCCCGCCGTGATCGAGAAGGCGGCGGTCGTGGTCGCGCAGAAAACGGCCGAGGCTACTCCGGCCGCGGCGCCGGCCGCGCCCTCGGCTCCGGCTCTGGCCGCTGAGCCCGCCCCGAGCGCGCCGGCTGCGGTCCAGACCGCGTCCGCCGAGATCGGGGAAAAGGATCCCGGCAAGCCGGCCGGCGACGGGACCGGCGAGTTCGACATCGCGCCGAAGGCCCCCGCCGCCACGCCCGAACGCGTCGCCGAGGGCAAGGAAGTCTTCAACGGCACCTGCGCCCATTGCCACGGCCCGAACGCCGAGCAGAGCGTGAAGAAAATCGACCTGCGCCGCCTTACGCTCCGCTACGGCGACGGCGCGCACAACATGTTCTGGAAGACCGTACACGAAGGCCGGCCGACCAAGGGCATGCCGACCTGGAAGGGCGTGTTCACCGACGAGCAGTTCACCGGCATCTTCGCCTTCCTGTCGACGATCCAGTCGACGGAGTAGGGGGCGCGGCTTCCCCTCATCCGGCGCTTCGCGCCACCTTCTCCCGCAAACGGCACGGCTGTCCGGAGCGGGAAGCGGCCGAAGGCCGCAGGCTGAGTGCAAGCGGATGCGAGCCTGTCTCGTTCGCCCCGGCGCGCTCGGCCTCACACCCTTGCGTCGATCGCGATGCGCATGAGGTCCATCGCGCTCCGCGCGCCGAGCTTCTGCTTGAGCTGCGTGACGTTGTTGGCGATCGTCTTGTAGGACACGTTGAGCGCGTCGGCGATCTGCCCCATGGTCCGGCCTGCGGCGATCAGGCGGAGGATTTCCAGTTCCCGCGGGCTCAAGGTCGCGATCCTGTTGGCGGCGGCGCCGGCGCGCAGGAACGCGACCTGACGCGCCATCTCCGCCCGCAGATAGACCCCGCCGGCGGCGACGGTTCGGACCGCTCCGGCGAAGAGCGAGGGATCGTCGTTCTTGGCGAAGAACCCCTTCGCGCCGGTTTCGATCGCTCGGGCCGCGATCGCCGGATCGTCGTTCATGGTGAAGATCATCAGCCGCGCTCCGGGTTCGCGAATGAGAATGCGCCGCACGAGCTCGAGGCCCGAGTAGCCCGGCAGGTTCAGGTCGATGACCGCGACGTCGGCCTTGCGCGCGAAAAAGGCGGCGAAGCCGGCCTTGCCGTCCGCGGCCTCGAAAACCTCGACGCCGCCTTCGCCTTCCAGCAGCGCCCGGCATCCCGAGACGACGATCGGATGGTCGTCGACGATCAATACGCGCAATGCCAGGGTCCTCAGTTCGGGGCGCTCGGCCCCGATCGAACGGGACATTGGCAGGCGGGGCGGCAAAATCAACGGAGGCTCCGCCGTCGTCCATCGCGACCCGTACGGCGCCGTCGCGACGCGTTCGGGAAAAGCTCCCGGCCCCGGCGCGATCCGCTTCCCGGACGATTGCGAATAATTGAAATCCTCCGCCGGCTATGAAAGAGCTATGCTCGAACGGTCGCGGTCCGGCTCACGAGATTTCTTGCGCATCTCGCTTCCTCCCGGCTTGCCGGCCGGCGACAGATCAGCCAAACGCCGGAACGTGCGGACGAGAGGGACGGGGACATGACGCGTCGGTGGGGGTGGCGAGCGGCGGCAGGGGGCGGCGTTGCGTTGCTCGCCGGCTTGGCCCAGGCGTCCGCCCAGACCATCGAGCTGCCGACCTTCGACGTCGTCGCCACCACGCCGCTCGGCGGCGGCGAAATCGACGTGGCCAAAGTTCCTGGCGCCGTCTGGCAGACCGGCGCCCAGGACATCCAGACCTTCCACGATACGACCATCACGCAAACGCTGGCGCGTCAGGCGCCGGGCGTCACCGTCGGCAACGTCTCCGGCAACGACTTTCAGCCCGACGTCAGTTATCGCGGCTTCGATGCGTCCCCGGTCGCCGGCACGGCGCAAGGGCTCGCCGTCTATCAGAACGGCGTGCGCATCAACGAGGCGTTCGGCGACACGGTCAACTGGGATCTCATTCCCGAGAACGCGATCGACAAGATGTCGATCGTCGCGGGGAACCCGATCTTCGGCCTCAACGCGCTCGGCGGCGCGCTCGAGGTGACGATGAAGAACGGCTTCACCTGGCAGGGCTTCGAAGCGGACCTTCGCGGCGGCTCGTTCTACCGCGGGCAGTTGGAGCTTCAGTACGGCAAGCAGGCCGGCGACTGGTCGGTCTATATCGCGGGGACCGAGATCGACGACGGCGGCTGGCGGGTCGCAAGCGCCTCGCAGCTCACCAATTTCTACGGCGACGTCGGCTACAAGGCGAACGGGTTCGAGTCTCACCTCCAACTCACGGCGGCGAACACCCAGCTCGGGGCGGCGGCGTTTACGCCGCTCCAGGAGCTGCAAAACAACTGGGGCAGCGTCTACACCCTTCCACAGACGACCTACAACCAGATGGGCATGCTCGCCTGGACGGGAAACTACGCGTATTCGAGCACGCTGAGCTTCCAGGGCGGACTCTATTTCCGTGCGTTCAACCAACGCCACGTCGACGGCAACTCGACAAACGTCAGCAGTTGCGATCCTTATTCGTGCCTCAACGGCAATCCCGTGCACGACGTCACCGGCAACATCATCCCCGACCTCTCTCGAGGCGGCGCCATGGACCTCGGCGAGATCGACCGGTCCTGGACGCAGTCGCGCTCGGTCGGCGGCAGCGGGCAGGCGGTCGACGCCGACAAGCTTTACGGCCACGACAACACCTTTACTGTGGGCGCGTCGCTCGACTACGGCTGGACGAATTTCACCGGCAATAGCCAGCTCGGCATCGTTCCGGGTTTCGTGAACAATTCCCTTCCGGTGATCGGCCTCCCCTACATGATCGACGAGCCCGACAGTTTCCTGTCGCCGGTCTCGGCCAAAGCGAACAACACCTATGTCGGCCTCTATGCGCTCGACACCTTCAACGCGACGGATCGTCTGGCGCTGACCGGCGGCGCGCGCTTCAACTTCGCCGGAATCAATCTCTCGGGCGAAAACGGCGCTTTCACCAACGGCTACTCGACCTACTTCCACGTCAACCCGACCGTCGGCCTGACCTACAAGCTCACGCCGGACATCAATTTCTACGCCGGCTACGCGATGACCAACCGCGCGCCGACGCCGCTCGAGCTGGGCTGCGCCGACCCCAAGACCCCCTGTATGATCGACAACTTTCTGAGTTCCGACCCGGCGCTCAAGCAGGTGGTCGGCCAGACTGTGGAGGCGGGATTGCGGGGACAGAACGCCTTCGGCCCGTGGGGCAAGCTGCAATGGTCGGCGGGGCTGTTCCGCACCACGCTCGCCGACGACATCTTGCCGGTGCAGAGCCAGTACAGCGGCTTCGGCTATTACGCCAACGTCGGGACGACCTTGCGCCAGGGCGCGGAAGTCGGCCTCCAATGGAGCGGCGACCGTTGGACCGCCTATGCGAACTACACCTATCTCGACGCCGTCTATCTGACGACCTTCCTGGAGCCGTCGCCGTACAATCCGCTCGCCGACGCCAACGGCCTCATCCCGATCGGCAACGGTACGCCGATCGCGGGAATCCCCAAGAACACGCTCAAGGTCGGCTTCGACTTTGACTTGACCCCGAACTGGAAGATCGGCGGCGACATGGTCGCGGCGTCGGGTCAGGTGATTTTCGGCAATGAGAACGGCGCCTTTCCCCAGACGCCGGGCTACGCGGTCTTCGGCGTGCACACGTCCTACCAGATCGGCAAGCAATTGCAGGTTTACGGGCTGATCCAGAACATTTTCGACCAGCGCTATTACACCGCAGGCGCCCTGTACGACACGTCGTCTTTTCCCAACGCGGCGCCGTTCCTGACCGATCCGCGATCCTACGGGCCGGGGAAGCCGTTCGCGATCTACGGCGGACTGAAATACACCTTGTAGGGCGCGCCGGGGCAGGGGGACGGCTTGCTGCGCGCGCTTGCTGAAACGACCGGCGGGGTGTGATAACCCGCCGCCGCGACCATCGCGAAGCATGCCCGGCGGCCGGCAAGACGCCGCCGGGCCGGGAGGAAGGAACAAGGACGCAATGCAGGTTTTGGACCTTTCCCCGCTCGGGCTGTTCCTGTCGGCGGGGCTCGTCGGCAAGGCGGTGATGGCGGTCTTGTTCTTCGCATCGCTGTGGTGCTGGGTGCTGATCGTCGAGGGGATCGTCGCGGCTGCGCGGGTGCGCCGCGCGCTCCGGACCGCCCGGGTCGAGGGCGAGATCGCCAAGCCGCTCGCGGGCGTCGTCGCCGCAGGCGAGGCGGAAGCGCACCGGCGCATTCCCGGCGAGACAGTGAGCGAGGTTCGGTCGCGCATCGCAGACGGCATGGCGCGCGCGGCGCGCGAGCTGCTCACCCGCGCCGAGGGCGGCCTGCCCAATCTCGCGGTCATCTCCTCGGTCGCGCCCTTCGTCGGGCTCTTCGGCACGGTCTGGGGCATCATGTCGAGCTTCGCCGCGATCTCGCAGGCCAACGACACCAGCCTTGCGACCGTCGCGCCCGGCATCGCCGAATCGCTGGCTGCGACGGCTTATGGGCTCGCCGCCGCGATCCCCGCCTCGATCGGCTACAACCGCATCGGCGCCGCCTTCGCCCGGCTCGGGCAGGAGATGGCGTCCTTCGTCGAGGAGCGCGCGATCGCGCTCGTCTCCCGCCCGGCCGAGGTCGCGCGCGAGGCCGGCCCGCGCGCTCGCCGCGAGGCGCCCTGATGGCGATGAAGCCGCGAAAGATCGGCGAGGGCCTCTACCAGCCGCTGGCCGAGATCAACGTCACCCCGCTCGTCGACGTGATGCTGGTGCTGCTCATCATCTTCATGGTGACGGCGCCGATGCTGGCGGCCGGGATCAAGGTCAACCTGCCGAGCGCGAAAACCGCCCAGCCGCTCGAAAGCAAGGACCCGGTGATCGTGGCCGTGACCAGGGACGGCGCGGTCTCGGTCGGCAAGGACTCCGTCTCGCTCGACAATCTCGTGGCGACCGTCAAGGCGCGGCTCGCCGATTCCAACGGGGTCGTGCAGCTTCGCGGCGACCGGGACGCGGCTTACGGCGACGTCGTCGCGGTGATGGACGACCTCGCCGCCGGCGGCCTCAACCGGATCGCGATCGTCTCGGGCGGGCGGCGCGCGGCCGCGGCTTCGGCGCCGGCGAAGCCGGCGGAGCCCGCGGGGAAACCATGACCGACGCGGCGCTCGGCGGGGGCGCGCTCGAGAGGCCCACCTTTCAGCCGTCGTGGCTGCGCCCCGCGGCCATCGCCGCGGTCGTCGCGCTCCACGCCGCGGCGCTCGCGACGCTGCCCTTTCTCGCCGAGAGGCCGCCGGAGCGGCCGAGAGACGTGATCGTCGACATCGAGCCCGCCCCGCCGCCGCCGGAGGCGGCGACGCCGGCCGAGCCGCAGAAGCCGCCGGAAGCCGCGGCGGAACCGCCGCCGGCCGCGCCGGCACAGGACGTCGCGCCGCCGCCGCCCG
>CAIZGR010000159.1 GCA_903932535.1 uncultured Hyphomicrobiales bacterium
CACAGTTTTCACGCTGACTATCAACTCGTTTAGATCATGCTGGATCGCTTTCATCTCGCTCTCCAAGGTCGCGATCCTTTCGAGGCCCGTAAGCTGGATTTCAACCATTTCCCTCGCCCTTCACTGACCGTTCGCGCTCTCAGCTAGGTCAGGACCGGGCGGCGATTGCTTCGCCTCTTGGACGTAGCGCGCCAGCAGCGGCGCAATGGCTTCCACAAGCTCCACGGCGTCCCAAACTTGTGGCGGCTCTAGGCCAAGGTCTACGGCGATGGCTTGCAGCGAATTGAAAGCGGCTTCCGCGTCATACAAATCGACGTTCCGCGCTCGGATTTCCTCGACCAGTTTGACCAGCGTCGGGATTGCGGAGGCGATATCTTTGACGAGGGCCATTGACGGGGCTTTCAGTGATTGGTAGAGAAAACGCGGGTGGTGCGCTTTGTTCGTTCCTCGAACACCCCTTCAAGGCGGCGGAACGGTCCGGTAGCGGATAGACTTGATAACTACCGCCTGAGACGCCGCACGGGGACGATCCGCGCGGCGTTTCTGTTTTACACAGCCGGGACGGTCGCAGCCGTCGTCTTGGGCGTCACCACAATGGACTGCCCCACCGTGGTAACATGGCCGAGTGAGCCGAACAGCACACCTAGCTGCTTGACCTCTTCGCTGCCGGAAGCAATCAGCGCTTCAATCGACGTAATCGCCGTCTTGGCATTCTGGATTGCGGACGGCGCCAGGGCTGACACCTGATTCACGACCGTGGACGCCGCGCCGATGGCGGGAGCGGTTTTCGGGAACGCCTGGGCCACGACGGGCGCAAGCGTCTCGATGACGGGGATTGCCGGTCCCGCATCGGCCTCGACGACCGATACGGCATTCTTGAAACCGGATACTAGATTGGTCCAAAAGTCAGACATTGCATATACCTCGTGCCTGCATGTTTGACGCGCACGCCGGGAGGCGGCCGGCGCACGCGATCCCCTGTCGTAAGCCCGTGGCCTCGGCGGGGAATTCGGGAAAGCTATTTGGCGAGAGGGCCAGGGCGGTTCGATGAAAGGCTAATCAGCGCTGGCGCGATGACCATTACGTACACTTCCAACAGAAACCGCGACCATGACGTGATGTACTCGCCCCACACCGGAGGCACGCCGAGCGGAAGCGCAATCGTCCCCTTGGCCGCAGCGTGGATGCTGGCGAACGTCAGCGCCACAACCAACTGCGGAATGGGGTCGATTTGAAGTTTCACGGCTTGCCTCGGATGGTGGAGTGGGGTAGAGAAATTAGGCGGTTTGCAGAGGCGGCATTGACCGGACCCGCGAAACCGCTCAGCGACGGCGTGCCTAGATCACCCGTCGACTTCTCAGAACGGCTCGCTTTCGGGGGAGGGCATCCCCCAAAGCGGGCCGAACTATTCGAGAATTTGTAACGGTTCGCACTCGAACACGACCCGCTCATCAGCCCCATGATTAGCCAACGCCGCGACCGATCCCGCCCGGAATTGAGCCTGCCACAGACACGATTGCGCGGATGCGACCTCGCCGAGCGAAACCACATCCCGCGCTGTATCGCGGTCGCAGGGACCGGAGAGGGAACAGATCATCGCGATTATGCGGGTCAAGCCGCCGCGTCCTTTTCCAGCGCCGCTAGCGTGTTCGGCCCTGCAATGCCGTCAACGTACAGGCCCCGCGATTTCTGATAGCGCGCGATAG
>CAIZGR010000160.1 GCA_903932535.1 uncultured Hyphomicrobiales bacterium
CGGGTCGTTCGAGACCAGCACCATCAGCGTGTAGTAGCAGCCCGACGTGACGACAATGGCGGTGACGTCGATGACGACCGCGGCGTCAATGCGCTGTTGCTGCGGCGTGAGGGTCGCGGTCGCCGCGATCGAGGGCAGCGTGACCGTGATGTTCTGGTTGCCGCCACAATCGATGATGCCGTCCGCGCCGCCATACTGCGCGTAGCCGGATGCCGTCAGAGCGGCGGCGCCGTCGGCGAGAAAGTTGTTGGCGTCGACTGCATAAGTGCGGTCGCCCATCGTGATGCTCCTTGCTCAGCCGGCGTCAGGCGACGATCGGCGCGTTCGTCCACGAGGTCATTCTCGTCAGGCAATACTTGAACTCGTCGACCAGGCCGACGTCCCAAGAGATGTGGGTGCGGTAGGTCTTGCGGTCTTCCAGCAGGCCGACGTCTTCGGGCGTCAGGTTGCGGACGTAGATGCCGCGCAGCATCCCTTCGCCGAGCGTCATGCCGTAGATCGACGACGTGACCGCCGAGCCGGTGCCGTAGGCGACTTCGTTGAACTGGAGGACGGGAACCTGGTCGTCTTTCGGGTAGCCGTAGAGCAGGCGGATGCCGGCATAGGTCAGTTTCGGCCGCCCGATCTCGTCCCAGGTCTGCATGACGTAGCCGGTCAGCGACTGGTTGCGCGCCGCCTGAATCCACAGCGGCAGCGACAGGAAGGGGACAAACAGGTAGCGCGTGCCGGACTTGCCCGACAGGTTGTTGAGCATCGTGTCGAGGTTGGCGAGGCTGAGCGCCGCGCCGCCCGAGGCGGTCGAGTTGTAGTAGAGCCGGCCGAACTTCTGCGCGCGGACCTGGAGGCCGTTGAAGACGCGCGGATTGACCGACTGGTCGCCCTTGACGAAGGTGTCGATCCACAGGCGGGCGAAGGCGGTGATACCCATCCGTTCTTCGTAATTGCGCCGCTCGGGGCCGAAGCGATCCTGGATCGCGCGGTCGATGTCGATGTCGTGGTCGATGATGTAGGTCGCTTCGTCGAACGGCGAGATCACGCCATGGCCGGACGAAGACGCCTCGTTGACGGCGCGGAACACCGGCGTCGCCAGCGCGGCTTCGCGATAGCCGACGTACTTCGAT
This sequence comes from uncultured Hyphomicrobiales bacterium, assembly GCA_903932535.1. Lineage (GTDB taxonomy): Bacteria > Pseudomonadota > Alphaproteobacteria > Rhizobiales > Beijerinckiaceae > Roseiarcus. The sequence continues at coordinate 1,122 of CAIZGR010000160.1, forward strand.
CCCTTGAGCCCTTCAAAGGGCATGACCTCGAAAACGTCGCTGTACTGCGTGAACATCTCGATCACGGGGCGGCGAACGTCCTCCGGCGCCATTCCCTTGGCGTATTCCGTGAGGGTCATGAGGTTCGAGACGGACATCGGAATTCCCTTTCAGATCACGGATTGGACGCGCTTGCCGTGTAAGTCCACGAAGCGACAGCGGTGTTCGCCGTTCCCGCCGCGTTGTGAAGCAGCACGGAGGTCGCGACGCTGACCGTTCCCTGCGTCTTTTGGACATCGTCGGCTATCTTGCGCAGCATGCGCGCGATATAGGCGACCTCGGCCGACTTCTTGTCGAAGGCCTGGTCGACGAAGGTGGCGACGAAAACGGTCATGTCAGGCGACCTTCTTGCCCTGCGCCGCCGCGGTCATGCGGCGGGCGTATTCGAGACGATCCGGCATCGAGAGCTTGTTGTAGTCGGCGTCTGACAGTTTGCCCGGCACTTCTGGCGGCTCGCGGCCGCCGCTCTTGAAGGTGCCGGAGCCGGTGAACTTGGCGATCAGCGATTCCGCCATCTGGACGTCGGCCGCGGTGAACAGGCGCGAGACGAAGCGGCCGCCGGACTCCTGGCCGAGCAGGCCCTGCGCCCAGGTCTGGATCGCGGTGACGCGCGCCTGGCCGTTGGCGCCCAGCTTGCCGATCTCGGCTTTGCGCGCCTGGTCGATCTGCGCGGCGGTGCCGACGCGGTCGCCGGCGACGAGGGCGATGGCTTCCTGGAAGGCTTCCTGCGTCAGGCCGTTCTTCTGCGCCCATTGCTGGCCTTGCGCCCACAACGGGTTGTCGACGTCGATCTTGAACTCGACGCCCTGCGGCAGAGTGAAATCCTTCGGCAGTTCGATCTTGTAGTCTTCCGGCTTGGCCGGGAGCGTCAGCCGGCGCGATTCGTCGGCGGCGACGCGGGTCTGCAATTCGTTGAAGTGGGCGGCAAACTCGGCGTCCTTGACCTTGCCGGCGGCGGCGTCCCAATACGCCTCGGGAATATAAGCCGGCCGCTCGCTAGTCTGAGCGGCCGGAGTCGGCGTGGGAGTTGGGGTCGGCGTCGGGGTCGGAGAAGCCGGGGATGTAGTCGCCGAGCTTGACGAGACGGGAGCCGGGGATACGGCGGCCGGAGCGATCACCGGCACTGGCGAGACGGAAGGTGACGGGGCGGCTTCGGTCACTTAGAGCAATTCCCTCGGCCATCAGGGCCATTAGATCACGCGCGAAACTGCGGCGACCGTGATCGGACTGCAATGATCTCTCCGATCCATCGCTGACGACGCCGCAGAGCGCCTTCTGCAAATAGAGGTAGAGCGTCACGCCGTCTGGCGTGCGCGCAATGCGGTCGATCGCCAGTTTTAGATCGTCGTCGGAAACTTCGCTCATGAGACAGGCCCTGGGGTCTCGTTTGGCGGCGCTCCAGCATGGCGCGCGCCGGCCAGTTGGGCGATCGCCGCGGTTGCCTGTTTGACCTGGTCGGGATTGCGCCACTTGATCAGGCCGACGCGCATCTTGTCGACGATCGCCTTCATCGTCCCGGCGCCGTCGCAGTACATCTTGAACTCCTCGGGGAAGGTCGGCGCGATGATTTGCAGCGCCTTGATCGCCATCCCGACTTCCTGCTGCTCAGCGGCGGCCTGCGCCGGATTGCGCGGCATGGTCGCGACGGCGCGGCCGTCAACGCGGATCGGCTGGATTGCGCCGGCCTTCTCAAGCAGCCACTTGAAGCGGAGGAAAATCTGCGCCGGCCCCTCGCGCCAGAACGGCAGGCCGGGCGTCCCGAGGCGCCGCTGCGCGCGCGCCATCTCGTCGAGCCACTGGCCGAGCGTCGGCGGCGTGTCGCCGGTTTGCTCGGGATAGTCGACGAAGAACAGCTTCCGCAGCTTCTTGATCTTCTCCTGATAGGCGTAGTTGGCGGCCTCGGGCGGCGGGACGTTGTAGATCGCCTTGACGGCGCCCTCGGAGCCCGGCCGAATTGGGTAGGCCATGCCTTCCTCGACGCCCTGCTCAACGGCGGCGAATGAATCGTCGGGATAGGTGATCGGCGGGTTGATCGACTGCGAGGCGTGGTTCGTCCGCATGTATTCGAGTTCATCGATCTGGCGGAAGCTCGGCAGGCCCTTGATCAGCGGGCCGACGCCATGCGGCCAGTCTGCCGTCGCGCCGAAGCGCATGACCAGCAGCGGGCAAGAG
>CAIZGR010000161.1 GCA_903932535.1 uncultured Hyphomicrobiales bacterium
ACGCAGCGCAAACCGCCTTCAGGCCAGACAGAAGCGACGCCAAGATATTCATCCCCAGCGAGAATCATGTTTCCGCCGATTTGTGAATCCCAAAAATGACCGTCCGTCCTTCTTTTAGAATTGCTGGCTGTTCGTACCGTTCTATGCCCCGACTCATTGCGGGGGCGAAAAAAGGGCTTGCGTCGGGAGGATTTTTGGATTCGGCCTGGAATAGGATCCGGGGCGGCTTTCTTTCGCCTCGCCAGCGCGCCGAGTTGATGGCGCTTCATCCGACCCACAACACATGCTACGCCAGCTATCGAGAGTTCACCGAGGCCATTCTGGAGTTCCTGCGCGAACACGTCCCCAGACGCTGGCCAGAATTTCGCAGTTCGGTCACCGGCAACTTCCGCGTCATCGATCCGAAAGACTTTCGGGTTCCGACGTGAACGAGGTATACCAACCTGGGCAGTTACGAAATTTCCATTCCAGCGCGTCGCTCCCGTTCCCGGCCGTCGTCTCGGTCCCGGCGCCTTTAGACTGTCTGACCGGCCGCTTCCGCGGAAACATGCGGTATAGTCGCCCGGTCAGGCATTCAACGCATTCGCCGCCGGAGGGGCAACCGCAATGAGAATGGTTATGATTGTCGCCGCGCTGCTGCTCGCGGCCGTTAGCGCGGCGGCCATGGTTCCGGCCGCCGAGCCGATCCGGCCCTACCTCTCGTCAGTCGCGCTGGCGCTGGCCATTCTGGTCGCGATCGGGGTGTTTTGGCAGCCGCGCGCGGAGGCGCTTCCGCCGGCGCCCGCGGCAGAACCGGTGCGGCCGGCGTCGAAACCGCCGCAGGCGCCCCGCGCCGACGCCGAAGTCGTCCACTTCCTTTCGATGCTCCAGGAAAAGGGCCGCTTAGTCGATTTCCTGATGGACGACATCAACGCCTACGGCGACGCCCAGGTCGGGGCCGCCGCCCGCGTCGTCCACGCCGGCTGCAAGGCCGTCCTCGAGGACCATTTCGCGATCGGTCCGGTGCGGACGGAGCCTGAAGGATCGCGGGTGCAGGTTCCCGCCGGCTATTCGGCCGGCGCCTATCGGCTGGTCGGCAAGATTGCCGGATCGGCGCCCTTTACCGGCGTGCTTGTCCACCGCGGCTGGAAAACGGATATTGTGAAGCTGCCGCAGTTGCTGCGCGACGCCGCCGACCCGCTGCCCGCCATAGCGCCCGCAGAGGTGGACGTGAAATAAGGCCCCTCGGGCGGGCGGCCCAATCCTCTGAACCCCGATCATCAGGACGCCAACTCCATGACGGCTCGCTTCAGTCTCGGGATCGACCTCGGCACCAGCAACTGCGCGATGGGGCTGAGCGATCTCGACGCCGAGGGGACGGAGATCGTGCCGATCCCCCAGATCCTTGCGGCCAACCAGCTCGGCGAGAAGCCGACCCTGCCCTCGGCGCTCTATCTGCCGCATCCGGAGGAATTCCGGCCGGGGTCGTTCCAATTGCCTTGGGACGGCGACGGGGCGCTTCGAATCGTCGGGCAATTCGCCCGTGACCACGGCGCCCTCGTGCCCGATCGCCTCGTGACGTCGGCCAAGTCCTGGCTGTCCAACCCGCACATCGATCCGAAAGAGCGCACGCTGCCCTGGCGCTCCGAGAGCGCCGAGGAGAAGCTTTCGCCGTTCGATTGCTCGCGCCTTTATCTCGCGCACCTCGGGGGCGCCTTCGTCCACGCCGCCGAGGCGCAGGGGCGCGATTGGGCCGTCGGCGACGGGCAGATCGTGGTGACCGTGCCCGCCTCGTTCGACGAGGTCGCGCGGAGCCTGACGGCGGAGGCGGCCGAGGCCGCCGGATTGGGCGCGGTCACGCTGCTGGAGGAGCCGCAGGCCGCCTTCTACGCCTGGGCCGCGCGCGCCGGCCGGGAATGGCGCGACGCGGTGACGCCGGGCGACGTCGTCCTGGTGTGCGACGTCGGCGGCGGCACCGCCGATTTCAGCCTGATCGCGGTGACCGACATCGACGGCAATCTCGAGCTCGAGCGCATCAGCGTCGGCGAGCACATCTTGCTCGGCGGCGACAACATGGATCTGGCGCTGGCCTATACGCTGCAGGCGAAGCTCGAGGCCGAAGGCAAATCGCTCGACGCGTGGCAGTTCCTGGCGCTCGTGCATGCCGCGGCGCGCGCCAAGATCGCCTTGTTCGAGGACGCAGGCCTTGCCGAAGCGCCGATCGCGGTGCCCTCGCGCGGCTCGAGCCTGTTCGCCAAGACCATCGCCACGGCGCTCGACCGCGACACGCTGTCGCAGGTCGTTCTCGACGGGTTCTTCGCCCGGACCGCGCTCGACGACCTGCCGCGCGAGGCGAGGCGGGCCGGATTGCAGGAATTCGGCCTGCCCTACGCCTCCGATCCGGTGATCAGCAAGCACCTCGCCCGATTCCTGACGCGCAGCCTCCAGAACGTGCAGGCGAGCGACAAGCTCGGCGCGCTGGCCGGCTCCCGGGCCGGCGGGCCGGCTCTGATGCCGACCGCCGTGTTGTTCAACGGCGGCGTGTTCAAGGCCGAGGCGATCCGGGCGCGGGTGCTGGACCTGCTGGCCTCGTGGAACGGCGGAGAAGCGGTGCGCGAGCTGGAAGGCGCCGAGCCGGACCTCGCGGTCGCCCAGGGCGCCGCGATCTACGGGCGCCAGCGCGCCACCGGCAAGGGCCTGCGCATCAAGGCCGGCGCCGCACGCTCGTACTATGTCGGGCTGGAGACGTCGATGCCGGCCATTCCCGGGTTCCGGCCGCCGGTCAAGGCGCTGTGCGTCGTGCCGCAGGGCATGCAGGAGGGAACCACGCAATTGATCGAGGGCCGTACCTTCGGCTTGGTGACGGGCGAGGCCGCGGAGTTCCGCTTCTTCTCGTCCGCCGTGCGCAGCGGCGACACGCCGGGCCAGATCCTGCCCGACGCCGAACGCGAGCTCGAGGAGACCAGCCTGCTCGAGGTCGAGCTTCCGGCTCTGCCCGACGTTCCCGCGGGGCAGGTCGTGCCCGTGCGGATCGAAGCCGTCGTCACGGAACTCGGCACGCTCGAACTCTGGATGAAGCACGCCAACTCGGACCGGAGGTGGAAGATTGAGTTTCAGGTCCGCACGCAATAGCGGGCCCTCGAGCGCGCACGGCGCGGCCACGCCGTGACGCGGGCCCGGTTTTCCATCGGCGTCGATCTCGGCACGACCAACTCTGTGCTCGCTTATGTCCCCCTGGACGGCGACGCCGAGCCCGAGGCGCTCGCCGTCGCGCAATGGGAAGGCCCGGGCGCGATGGTCGAGACGACGACGCTGCCCTCGTTTCTCTATTTGCCGGAGGAGGGGCGCGCCGCAGAACCCGGCGCCGTTTCGGCCAGCGGGGGATGGATCGCCGGCCGCCTCGCCCGCCGCAGGGCCGGGGAAACGCCCGGCCGGGTGGTGCGGTCGGCCAAGTCGTGGCTCTGTCATCATTCCGCCGACCGCTCCGCGCCGATCCTGCCCTGGGGATCGGAGGATCTTCCGCCGGCGCGAAAGATCTCGCCCGTCCGCGCCGCCGCGTTGATCCTGAGCGCCCTGCGGGACGCCTGGGACCGCCGTTTCGCGGATGAGGGCAGCGCGTTCGACGCGCAGGAGATCACCATCACCGTGCCCGCCTCGTTCGACGCCGCTGCGCAGCGGCTCACGCTGGACGCCGCGGAGGAGGCCGGTTTCCCCACCGGCGTGCGGCTGCTGGAGGAGCCGCAGGCGGCCTTCTACGCTTGGCTGGAGCGGCACGGCGCGGCCGAGCCGTTGTGGGAAGGGACGGATCCGCACGCTGCCGAGCCGCGGCGCGTCCTGATCGTCGACGTCGGCGGCGGCACCTCGGATTTCAGTCTGTTCGCGCTGCGGCGCGGCCCGCCGGGCGCGATCCCCGACATCGAGAGGATTGCGGTCAGCGACCATATTCTGCTCGGCGGCGACAATATCGATCTGGCGCTCGCGGTCCTGATGGAGCCCCGGCTCGTGACGGAACGCGGGCGGATGTCCGGGCCGCAATGGGATCACCTCGTCGCGTCCTGTCGCGACCTCAAAGAGCGCGCGCTTTCGGGCCTCGGGTCGGCCGAGGAGCGATACGTCGTGGCGTTGCCGGGCCGCGGGTCGAGCCTCGTGGCCGGCGCGCAAACCGCGACGCTGGCGCGCGAGGAGGTCGAGCGGCTCGTGCTCGACGGCTTCTTCCCGGTCTGCGATTCGCGCGCCCGGCCCTTTCGCACCCAGTCCGGCTTGCGCGACTGGGGCCTTCCCTACGCGGCCGACAGCGCGATCACCCGCCACCTCGCCGATTTCCTCCGCGACCGCCCGCGCGTCGACGCCGTTTTGTTCAACGGCGGTTCGCTGCACGCCGCGGCCTCGCGCCGGCGGCTGCTCGACCAGATCGCGGCCTGGCAGGGCGGCGCCCGCCCGATCGAGCTGGAAAACGCCGATCCCGAGCTTGCGGTTGCGCGCGGCGCCGCCCGCTACGGCAAGCTGCTGCACGGCCGGGCCGGCCGCATCGCGGCGGGCGCCGCCCGAGCGGTGTTCCTCGCGGTGCAGACGGCGCCGGCGGCCGAAGCTCTGTCGCCGGCGCTGATCTGCGTGCTGCCCAGCCGAGCGGCGGCCGAGCAGGCGTTCGACATCAGCCCGCCGGGTCTCGAGCTGCGAATCGGCCAGCCGGTGCGCTTCGAGGCTTTTTCTTCGACCCGTCACGAAGGCTGCCGGGCGGGCGACGTTCTGCCCTGGGACGCGGACGCCTTCCACGCGCTGCCGCCGCTCGAGACGATCATCCGAACGGCCTACGGCGCCGAGGCCGGGGCGGAGCGGACCGTGCCGGTCCGGCTGTCGGCGAAGATGAACGCGCTGGGCCTGCTGGAGATCGCCTGCGTGGGCACGGACCCGCAGACGCCGCAGTCCTGGCCGCTCGCGTTCAACCTGCGTCCGCACGAGCATGGCGTCGCGGCGGAGGCCGCGCCCGTCGCGACGAACGCCTCGGCCGAGGCCCGGCAGGCCGCGCGCGACCACATCGCGGCCGTCT
>CAIZGR010000162.1 GCA_903932535.1 uncultured Hyphomicrobiales bacterium
CGGCGCAAACAGTCCTCGGCTTTTCGGAAATCGTGATCGTTCGCGCATCCCGGTGCGGGTGGCCCGCGCGCCGGCCGGGTAGGCGAAAGTTGACATAAGGCATTTTTTGCGACGTCTTGGTCAGACCCCGCCGAGACGGAAAGCCGATCGCGCGGGTACGTTTCTCTGTTTTTTGACGTGCGCCGATCGCGGGTTTTGCTCCATGATCACCCATTTCGATCTGACGGATGTCGCGGCCCATGCTTCGTCTTGCCGATCGCTCACCGGAATTCAACGGGTCCAGTTGGAGTACGTTCGCTCCATCGCCGTACGGGACAATCATCCCGCAAACTTTTTCGCCAACCTCGATGGCGCTTATGTCGATCTCGGTTCGTTGATCGCGCATTCCCACTCGTCGGGGTCCGAAGCGATGTTCATGCAGATGAGGGGTCGTTTCGGGCTGTCCGCAGCCGGCGGAGAATCGCCGCGTCTGTTCGCCGGCGTGGGGGCGAACGGCGCGCGGACGCTTCGACGTGCAGCCGCCTTCCTGCGCCACGCGTTTGTCGCGCCTCGGCGCCGCTTCGGCCCGTCCGATCGCCTCTATGTGGGCGGCGCATTCTGGGCGCATCCGCGTAGCGTGTCGACCTACGAACAGGCGGCGCGCGACGGTTGCGACGTCGTCGTGCTGTTTCACGACGTCCTTCCGGTCGCCGCTCCCCATTTGGCGGACGGTCATTGCCGGCCGCTGTTCGAACGCATGCTCCGGCTCGAAGGGCGGGCGCTGACGATCTCGCGACACTCCCAGGCTCAGATCGAGAGGGCCCGCCGCGCGATCGGCGCGCCGGGCGACCTGCCTCCGGCGACGGTCGTGCCTTTGGCGCACGAGTTTTCCGCTGCGCCGCGCAATTTCCTCGCGCGCCAGCCGCCGAGCTTGCGTCTCGCCGCGCTCGAAGGCGCGGGGAGCTTCGTTCTGTGCGTCGGTAGCGTCGAAGCCCGAAAGAACCAGTTGCCTTTGCTCGGGCTGTGGGAAGCGCTCGCCCGGGAAACGGGTCCGGGCTGGCCGCGACTGGTCGTCGCCGGCAAACCCGGTTGGCGTTCCAAGGACGCGCTGAGGGCGCTCAGGCGCGCCGACGCGACGAGTCCGTACGTCTGGATCGACACGCCGACGGACGAAGAACTCGCTTGGCTCTACAGTCGCGCCCGGTTCACCGTCTTTCCGAGTCTGGCCGAGGGTTGGGGACTGCCGATCGGCGAGAGCCTGTGGTTTGGCAAGCCGTGCGTCGCCTCCAGGACGACCTCGATGCCGGAGGTCGGCGGGGCGCTGTGCGCCTACGCCGATCCGCACGCCATCGACAGCTTCGCCGAGCCGATCATCAGGCTTGTCCGCGACGGCGATTTCCATGACGCGTCCGTCTCCGCCATTCGCGCCGCCCGGCTGCGCACGTGGAAGGACGCGGCGGACGCCCTGGTGCAGGCGTCGTCGCCGCTCCCGGCGAGCCGAAAGGCCGCGCCGCGAGCGGTCCGCGCTTTCGGTCGCTGACAAGGCAGCGCTCCCGCCTCCTCCGCGTCTTTTCCGCTTGCATTGAAGGTCAGCTAGACATAAACATATGTTTATGTCTAGAGATCCCATCGCGCACAGCGTTCCGCAAGCGCCCTTCTCGAGCCTGCTTTCGGGTCTCGAGGCGGCCGGCGAGGAGACGCGCCTGCGGATTCTCTGCCTGCTCGAGCAGGCAGAACTGACCGTCAGCGAGCTTGTCGCCATCCTCGGCCAGTCGCAGCCGCGGGTGTCGCGCCACCTCAAGCTTCTCGTCGAGGCCGGCCTCGCGGTGCGCCAGCGCGAGGGCGCCTGGGCGTTTTTCCGGCTCGCCGATTCGGGCGGCGACCTCGCCCGCGACCTCGTCCGCCGTCTCGATCCCGCCGATCCCGTGCTCGCCGCCGACCGCGTCCGTCTCGACGTCGCGCGCGAAGCGCGGCGCAGGCAGGCGGCCGCCTATTTCGCCGAGCAGGCGACCGACTGGGACCGCATCCGCGCGCTGCACGCCTCCGAGGAGCGGGTCGAGGCGGCGCTTCTGGCGCTGATCGGCGACAAGCCGTTCCGTAGCCTGCTCGATCTCGGCACCGGCACCGGGCGGATGCTGGAATTGCTCGCCCCGCGCGCGGTCCGCGCCGTCGGCGTCGACCAGAGCGCGGCGATGCTGGCGCTCGCCCGCAGCCGCTTCGATCAGGCGGGCCTGCGCAACGTCCAGCTTCGCCAGGGCGACGTCTACGCACCCCCGGTCGAGCGCGACGGCTACGACCTCATCGTGATCCATCAGGTGCTGCACTTCCTCGACGACCCGGCGCGAGCGTTGAACGAGGCGGCGCGCGCGCTCGCGCCCTCGGGCCGGCTGGTCGTGGTCGATTTCGACGCCCACACCCAAGAGTTCTTGCGGACCGATTTCGCCCACAGGCGGCTCGGCTTTCCGCTCGCCGAGATCGAAGGCTTCCTGACCGAGGCGGGGCTCGTCGCCGCGCGTTCGAAGCGCGTCGCGCCGGCGCCCGGCGAATCGGGCAAGCTGACGGTCGCGCTGTGGCTCGCCGAGGACCCTCGGGTCATCTCGGATGGATTTCAAAAAGCCGACACGGAGTTCGCCTGATGACCTTGAAGCCCGTTCCTCTCAGCCGGTCGGGGGCGCATGTTCGCGTCTCGTTCGAGTTCTTTCCCCCGAAGACGCCGGAGATGGAGGCGAACCTGTGGGAGGCGGCGCGGCGGCTCGAGCCGCTCGACCCGCATTTCGTCTCCGTCACCTACGGCGCGGGCGGCACGACGCGGGAGCGCACCCACGCGACCGTCGCGCGGCTGGCGCGCGAGACGACGATGAAGCCCGCCGCGCATCTCACCTGCGTCGGGGCGTCGAAGGACGAGATCCGCGACGTTCTGCGCGCCTACCACGGCGCCGGCGTGCGCCACATCGTGGCGCTGCGCGGCGACCCGCCGACGGGGATCGACGCGCCCTACGAGGCCCCGGCCGACGGGTTCCAGACCACGGAAGACCTCGTGGCCGAAGCGCGCCGGATCGGCGATTTCGAGGTTTCGGTCGGGACCTATCCCGAGAAGCATCCCCAGAGCCCGACGCTCCTGCACGACATCGAGCTCTTGAAGCGCAAGATCGACGCCGGCGCGACCCGGGCGATCACCAACCTCATCTTCGACAATTCGGCCTATTTCCGCTTCCTCGACGTCGCCGCCGCGGCGGGAATCTCGATCCCGATCGTGCCGGGGATCTTTCCGGTGCAGAATTTCAAGCAGACCGCCAATTTCGCGCGGCGCTCCGGGGCCAGCGTGCCGCAATGGCTCGCCGACCGCTTCGAGGGCCTCGAGGACGACCCGGCGACGCGCCGCCTCGTCGCCGCCGCCGTCTGCGCCGAGCAGGTGCTCGACCTCGTCGACCACGGGGTCGAGGAATTGCATTTCTACACGATGAACCGCGCCGACCTCGTGTTCGCCATCTGTCATCTGATCGGGCTGAAGCCGAAGCCGAAGGTCGAGGCCGAGGCTGCGTGAGGGGGCGCGCTGCCGGCCGCGGGCCAGGAATCTTGTCAGGCTCCGAGGCCCCGGCGGGGCGAGGCCGCCATTTCCGCCGAACTTCTCCACGTGGCCGTTCAGGATGAGAACGGCCGCGCTGCATCTCTTCCCCGTGATACCGCATTTCGGTATCCTATGGGGGATGAACGCGAAGCACCGACGCACGCTCGAGGCGATCTTCGCAAGACCTGTTCCGTCCGACCTTCGCTGGGCGGATATCGAAAGCCTCTTCGGCGCGCTCGGCGCCGAGGTTTCGGAAGGTAGAGGATCGCGGATCCGTGTTGCGCCGGGCTCGGCGGAAGCCGTGTTCCATCGCCCGCAGCCGAGCCCGAACGCCGACAAAGGCGCGGTCGGCGCCGTTCGTCGATTCCTCGAAAGAGCGGGAGTCGAGCCATGATTCTGAAGCACGGCGGCTACATCGCGGAGGTGGGCTACGAATCCGGCGACGCGCTCATGCACGGCATCGTGACCAACGCGCGCGCGGTCCTGCACTTTGCCGGCCGCGACATCGCCGAGCTCGAGGCCGCCTTCGCCGACACGATCGCCGACTATCGCGACTGGTGCGGGGAGCGGGGCGTCGAGCTCGAAAAGCCCTATTCCGGAACCCTGTCGCTGCGCATCCCGCCGGACCTGCACCGCCGAATCGCCGAGCGGGCGGCCGCGACGGGCGCGAGCGTCGACCGCTTCATCCTCGACCGGTTCGAGGAGGTCGTGTGAGGAAAACCGACCCGCAGGCCGCCGCCCATATCGAAGCGTGACTGCGCCGGGACGGCCTGATCGCCGCGACGTCGGTCGTGCACGGCCTCATCGTCGTGACCCGCAATGTCGCCGACTTCCAGGTTGCCGGGGTGTCGGCGGTCGATCCATGGAGCGTTGGGCCCTGAACCGCGCCGGCCTCGTGTTCGCGATCTGTCATCTGATCGGGCGGAAGCCGAAGCCGAAGGTGGGGGCCGAGGCGGCGTGAGGGGGAGGCGGCCGCGGCGGCCTCGGAGAGCCGGATCTGGCTTTGGATCTGCGCTCTGTCGGAACGAAGGCGCCTGTTGACCTGGTTGCGCCGCCTATCCGTCGAACCGGTCTACCGGACGCCGCATGCCCGCATGCGTCGCCATGACAAACTCGGCGGTTAAAGTTCGCCTCGAAAACCGTCGCAAATCCTCGCACGCCATCGCCAGCGATCCACACGATCTGCTTGTTCGATCGGGGTCCCGACAGCGGTCTTTCTTCAATGTCAGAGTGTCGAGGCGTCATCGAAAATTCCTGAAAACGTCGTAATTCGGCAATCCGGCCGTCATCGAAGTTTCCGCGAACCGTCGTCGCCGCCTTCTAGAGTCCTGGTCGTCAAAAATGCGGCCAGGGGGTCAAGATGCGCATGTCACGCCTCAAATCCCGATTTCTTCAGTCCACGGCGATCCTCGCCGCGACCGCGTCGGCGGCCGGCGCGGCGAACACGACGCACGCCAACGTCAACGTCCTGATCTCCGGCGCGTTTTCATAGCCATCGCCCCTCCTGCAACGACTTGGCCGTTCCGCACGGCGGCGCCCTTCTCCGGGTAGCCGCTCGACCGGCCGGCGCTTTCGCGTGAGACATGAAATGAAGATGATCCTTCTGAACTCCCGACTTTTGCAGTCTTCTGCCATCGCCTTCCTCGCCTCGGCGATCGCGGGCGCGACCGCCGCAAACGCCGCCACGCCGAACGTGACGCCTTCGGCGGTCAACGGATTCAACCTTCTAGCCCCGTTCCTGGGCCTCAATTCAACAGCCTACGGTCCGCAGACGCTCACCGACAATCTCACGCAGACGATCGCGGTCAACAACGGGGCGACTCTCGCGCAGCAGCAACTGGCGATCAGCGACAACAACATCCTCTACGCGACGTCGAACACGGTCGTCGGCATTTCGGGAAAATTCGGAATCGCGGCCAATCTCGCGGGTGGTCTGCCGAATCAGCCGGCGCCTTCCGGCGGCAGCATCCCCGGCGTCCAGCCGGTCGGCGGTCTCGGCGCGACGCTCGGCGCCGTTTATGGCCAGGGCGTCGACGCCTATGCCGGTGGCGACACTTCGGTGTTGCCGAAGACGGTCGGCCTGCTGAGCAGCGCGGCCTACTTCGACCTCGTCGACGCCGTGGCCGCCAAGAATTATTTCGCCAACGGCTCCGACTCCGCCGGAACCGCGACGGCCGTCGCGCCCCCCGGCTTCGCCTTGCCGGCCTATAACGGCCTGCCCAACACGACGAACAGCGTTTACAACACGGCCTACGGGGTCTCGAACACGACGCCCGGTCAGAATCCGATGGGCAACTCGCGTCCGTTCCAGGTTTCCGGCCTGATCAACGCCATCGATCCGAGCGCTTTGCCCGGCCTCGCCTCGAGTCCGGCCTTCCCCAGCGGCCACACGAGCTTCGCGTACACCGAATCCATGCTGATCGGCATGATGGTCCCGCAACTTTATCAGAGCATGATGGTGCGGGCGTCCGAATACGGCGACAGCCGCATCGTTCTCGGCGCCCATTACGCGCTCGACGTGATCGGCGGGCGCGCGCTGGCGGAGCATGATCTCGCGGAGGCGTTGGCGAACCCGCTCTATCAGAACAACGCCGCCTACACCGGAACGCCGATTGCTCTGCAAGCGACGTTCGCTCCCGCCGCCACCGAACTCAACAGCTACTTGGCGGCGAGCTGCGGCGCCACGGTCGCCAATTGTGCGGCCAGCCAAGCGAACCCCTATGCGCCGTCCACCGCCAATGCGGCGACCTATGCCGCGCGCCTGACCTACGGCTTGCCGACCCACTCCTACGCCGCCGCGCCGCACGAGCAGGCGCCTGCCGGCGGCCCTGACGCGTCGATCCTGCTAGCCACCCTCTATGGCGGCAGCACGGCCGCCGCGTTGGCGATCGCGCCGAACGGCGGGATCGACGGCCAACTCGCGACGAGCACGATCAACCAGATCGTCGTCAACACCGAGGGGCAGGCGCTCGCCGCCTTTTACGGCACGCCGCTCAGCTACTGGTCGCGCGTCAACCTCTACGCCGCCGCCGGTTACTTCCAGGGCGTCACCGGGACGCTGAACACCACCGACGGCGACCACGTCACGACCGACGTCACCGTGGCCGTCGGCGGCGCGATCGACGTCACGGGTCAGTTCAAGGTCGACGGGAACTTCACCGTCGACGCGGGCGGCGCGCTCGGCGTCACGCTCGGCGACGTCTTCAGCCAAGTCGTCGTCGGCGGGTCGGCGGCCCTCGAGGGCGCGCTCGACGTCACGCTTGCGAACGGCTTCAGCTTGGCCTCCGGCGACACGTTCGACATCGTCGGGACGGGCGAAGGCCTGACCAACGGCCTCACTTCTTTCATGCTCGATGGCGAACTCTGCGACGCCCTCGGCGGACAGCGTTACAAGTGCTACGCCGGCGCCTACAACGACTTCCTCACGCTCGTGACCGAACCGGGAGCCCTCGTGCCCGGCGGGGCCGCTCCGCAGGACCTGATCGTCGACGTCACCGTCAAGGCCGTCCCGGAGCCGTCGACCTGGGCGCTCATGCTCGCGGGCTTCGTCGGTCTCGGCTTCGCCGGCTATCGCCGAGCGACGCGATCACTCGTCTGAGCCGCTGGACGGGCGGACCCTCGAGCCGGCCGTCCCATCCGATTTCCCCGTCTCGTCAGCGCGAGACGGGGTCTTCATTTGCAAAACGCCGCGCCGCCGCTCACCCCAGATGCGCGCCGAAAAAAGCCAGCGTGCGCGCCCGCGC
>CAIZGR010000163.1 GCA_903932535.1 uncultured Hyphomicrobiales bacterium
AAAGCCGAGCCTATCTCGAGGAGCTCAGGGGATCGAGCTACTTTGTCGAGAAGCCGGTGCTCGCCGACTACGACGCGCTCGAGAAAAGGCTCCGGAGCGGCTCGATCAAGGCCGCGGTCGAAATCCCGCCCGGCTTCGGCCGCGACATCAAGAGAGGTCGCCCTGTCTCGGTGGGCGCCTGGATCGATGGCGCGATGCCGTTCCGCGCCGAAACCATTCGCGGCTACATGCAGGCGATGCACGCGCTCTACCTGACCGACCCGGCGGTGAAGACGGCCGTTCCCGCAGCGCTCCCGCCCGCCGATATCGAAGTCCGCTTCAAGTACAACCAGGACTTCGACAGCATTTACGCGATGGTCCCGGCCAACATGTCGATGCTGCTCGCGATCTTTCCGGCCATCCTGATGGCGCTCGCCGTCGTTCGCGAGAAGGAACTCGGATCGATCGTCAACCTCTACGTGACGCCCGTCACGCGACTCGAATTTCTGGTCGGCAAGCAGCTTCCCTACGTCGGCGTCGCCCTGGCCAATTTCACCTTGATGTTCCTGATGGCGTTGTTCGTCTTCCGGGTTCCGCTCAAGGGCAGCCTTCCGGCCCTTCTGCTCGGCGTCCTGATCTATGTGATCGCGATGACGGCCTATGGAATGCTGATGTCCGCGTTCACGCGCACCCAGATCGCGGCGCTGTTTGGCGCCGCCATTCTGACCGTTCTGCCTGCGACGCAGTTCTCGGGCATGATGACTCCGGTGTCCTCGCTGGGCGGAGGGGCACAGATCATGGGCCGCGCCTTCCCCATGAGCTATTTCGTGCCGATCAGCGTCGGGACCTTCACCAAGGGACTGGGCTTTCTCGACCTCGGCGCCGACCTCGCGGCCCTGGCGGTTTTCGTGCCCGTCCTGACCCTGATGAATGTCCTGCTGCTGCGCAAGCAGGAGCGCTAGCCGATGCGCATGGCGGCGAACATCTATTGGCTGGGACTCAAGGAATTGCGAAGCCTTCTGCACGACTACGTGCTGCTGGGGCTGGTCGTCTATTCGTTCTCGCTCGCCGTGATGATTCAGGCGCGGAGCAATTCGCAGGAACTTCACAACGCCTCGCTCGCCATCGTCGACGAGGATCGCTCCGAGCTTTCGCGTCGAATCGCGCACGCGCTCACGCCGCCGCTGTTTCAGCCGCCGCAGGCGATCGCCGAACGCGAAATCGTTCCCCTGATGAACAAGGGCCGATACACGCTGGTGATCGACATCCCTCCCAATTTTCAGCGGGACGTTCTCGGCGGACGCCGGCCAGCGTTGCAGATCGATGTCGATGCGACCGCGATGGTGCAGGCGGGCCTCGGGTCCGGCTATGCGCAGCAGATCATCGCGACCGAGGTCGCCGGCTTCCTCTCCCATTCGGAAGGCGTTCCGCAGTCGACGGTCAATCTCGACGTTCGGATCGCCTTCAACCAGAACATCACCACGGCGTGGTTCACGAGCGTGATGGCGATCATCAACAACGTGACCATGCTCGCCATCATTCTGTCGGGCGCGGCGATCGTGCGCGAGCGCGAGCACGGCACCATGGATCACCTCCTGGTCATGCCGCTGACGCCGTTCG
>CAIZGR010000164.1 GCA_903932535.1 uncultured Hyphomicrobiales bacterium
ATGCCGGGAGCATGGCTCGGCGTCTCGGCCGAGGACCAGCGGCGCGCCGACGAGCGCATCCCCGACCTGCTCGCGACGCCGGCCGCGGTCCGGTTCGTGAGCGCCGAGCCGCTGCTCGGACCGATCGACTTCACACAGATCGACGCCGGCGAGGTCGGCCGATGGAATGCGCTCCTGAAAGCGGAACGTCGGCCGGGCAGCGTGATCTTCGACCGCGCATCGACGCCCGGGACCGGCCTCGACTGGATCATCGCCGGCGGCGAGAGCGGCCCCGGCGCCCGGCCTCTCAACGTCGCATGGGTCCGCGGCATCGTCGACCAGTGCCGCGCCACGAACGTCGCCTGCTTCGTCAAGCAGCTCGGCGGCCGCCCGACGATGAACGACCGCGACGCCGTCCAGGCGGCCGCCCTTGGAGCCAGATGGGACCGCCACGGCGAGACACGAGCCGCCGAGGGAACCGTGTTCCTTCGCAACCGCAAGGGCGCTGACCCGATCGAGTGGCCAATCGACCTTCGCATGCGGGAATGGCCGCGATGATCCGGATCACCTTCGACCTCCTGCCCGGCGGCGACGAAACCCGGGCCCGCGCCGACCACGAGCGAACCGAGGCCGCGTTGGCTGCCGCGCAAGCGGGCGAAGGGAGAGCATCGTGAGACGAGCCTCGATTCCGACGCTCGGCCATCCGTCGCGCACCGCCGCCGTCGTCGCGCTGAAGGCCGAGGGTTATTCGACCCGTACGATCGCGGATCAGATCGGCGTCTCGACCGCGACCGTCGCCGCACTCCTCTGCAGCGAGCGCAAGCGCAAGCATCGCCCGAGCGAAGATGGCCTGCGAACCGTCACGTTCCCGGTCGACGTCCTCGAAGCCCTGCGCCCGCACGCCGCCCGCCGTGGCGTTCACGCCAACGAGCTCGCGCGACGCCTCGTCGAGGCCGCCGTCGATGCCGACCTGATCGACGCGGTGCTGGACGACGGCTCGTAATGCCCCGCCGCCCCGCCAGCGTCACGCAGGCCGACGTCGCGCGCGCGCTCCGCGCCGCCCGCCAGGTCGACCCGGCGGCCGACTGGGAAGTCGTGCTGCGCCGCGGCGAATGCGCGATCCGCCGGCGGGCCGTCGACGAAACGCCCGGGGCCCGCGACGAAAAGCGCCTTGAACGGAACCCGGACTATACGTTCTGATGCCGCGATGGACCGTCCCCGCTGGCCTCGTCTCGTCCGGCAAATCACGCGCCACGGGCGCGAGGTCTGGTACGTCCGCCCCGGCCATGGCCCGCGCCGGCGGCTCGAGGGCGCGCCGAGCGATCCTGGATTCCGCGCGAGCTACCTCGCCGCCATCCGCGAGGACGGCCCGGCGAAGGGCGGCTCGGCCCGGCTCGGCAGCCTGCGCTGGCTCGTCGCCCTCCACCAGGAGAGCAGCTACTGGCGGAAGGGGCTCAAGCCGGCCACCCGCAAGCAGCGCGAAAACATCCTCAAGGGCGT
This sequence comes from uncultured Hyphomicrobiales bacterium, assembly GCA_903932535.1. Taxonomy (GTDB): domain Bacteria; phylum Pseudomonadota; class Alphaproteobacteria; order Rhizobiales; family Beijerinckiaceae; genus Roseiarcus. The sequence continues at coordinate 1,480 of CAIZGR010000164.1, forward strand.
GCTCGCCGGCGCCGGCGACATCGCCGTCGGCCGGATCACCCAGGGCGACATCATCGCCGGCCGCGAGCGCCGGCAGGCGACGCCGAGCCAGGCGAACAACTATCTGAACACGATGCGCAGCCTCTTCGGCTGGGCGGTCGAGCAGGGCCACATGAAGACCGACCCGACCGAGGGCGTGAAGATCGTGCGCCGGCCGAAGGGCGACGGGTTCGCGGCGTGGTCGGAGGAGGACGTCGCCGCGTTCCGCCGCACGTGGCCGCCGGGCACGCGGCAGAATGTCGCGCTCGCCGTCCTCCTCTCGACGGGCCTGCGCCGCGGCGACGCCGCCCGCCTCGGCCCGGCCCACCTGACTGGGGGGCGATTCTCGATCCGCACCGAAAAGAACGGCGTCGTCGTCACCGCCCCGGCGCACCCGGAGCTCGCCGCGGCGATCGCCGCCGGGCCGGTCGGGCCAACCACGTTCATCGCGACGATCGCCGGCAAGCCGATGGTCCAGGAGGGTTTCGGGAACTGGTTCGCCGAA
>CAIZGR010000165.1 GCA_903932535.1 uncultured Hyphomicrobiales bacterium
CAGCGTCATGCCGGGCATGGTCGCGATCCGCGCGTCGCCCGCCAGAATGCGCCGCGCCGCCTGGATGATGTGCGGCAGCGTCGCCGGCGGCGAGGTGAACCTCAGCGCCCCGTCGCGCAGGGCGGCGAGCCCGAAATTCCCCTCGTCGTCGAGCGCGACGATCTTGGAGAGGTTGACGATCGTGTCGTGTTTGATTTCCTCGACGATGTGCATGTCAGGCTCCCGCATTCGGCGAAAGCACCGCATCGGCGCGCTGACCCGCGCGCGAAAGCGGCCCTTTTTCCGGGAAAAGATTGGCTTGCTTGATGTTCCAGCTGACGATCTGCTTGGAGAGCCCGAGCGCCCGGGCGAGATCGGCCCCGGTGATGTCGAACTCGACCGAGACCGCGAACATCGCCCGCGCGCGCAGCTTCCAGTGCTCGCGCGTCCGGCTCGCCAGCACCTCGTCGACCGGCAGCCCGAGATCGCGCGCCTGCTCCTGCAGATGCGCGCGGTAGACGCCGAGCACCAGCGCGGGATCCGCGCCGCGCTGCGCCTTCGGCGGCCGCGGCGCGTCGAGCGCCTCGCGGAACTTGCGCAACGTTCCCGCCCGCCAGCGCCCATGACCGCGCGCCGCCCGCCACCAGGTCGAATAGGGAATGCGCGCGCGCTGACACAGCGTCAGCGGCTTCAGCCCCTTCGCGCGCCGGAGCCCGTCGATTTCCAGAAAGGCCGCATCTGGCCGCATATTCCCCGCCGCAAATCAGTGCAATGTCGTCTATTGCAATGGATAGTGCAATGTTGCAATGTGTCAAGAAGGGGGCATGGCATTCTTGCCGCTCGCGGGCGTAGGGCGTTGCGTGCATTTGTCGCAGATGGACACACGGGCAGAGCAGCTCAGATGGCTCAGTCGCGTCGTCTCGGAGACCGGCATTGCGCCTACCACGTTGGCGACAAAGGCAGGTTTGGCTCCGACGACGCTGACGCGCTTTCTCAACAACCCCGACCACGCGACCGCGCTTTCGGCGCGCACGATTTCAGCTGTGGAGAACGCGACCGGCATCTCCTACGGCGCCGCGATCCGCCCCCGCCTCTACCGTCCGCAGGAGGCCGAAAGCTACGCGCTCGACCAGTCGGGCCCGCTCGCCGCCCGCATTCAAGCGATGTTGAACGGCTCCAATCTCAACGCCTGGACGCTGAAAACCCGCGCTCTGGAGACGGTCGGCTTCGTGCCCGGCGACATCGTCGTGGTCGATCTCGGCGAGCCGGCGCTGCCCGGCGACGCCGTCTGCGCCCAGATCTACGACGCCAAGGCCATGCGCGCCGAGACGGTGTTCCGCCTTTACGAACCGCCCTTCCTGCACGCCGCGACCTTCGATCGCCTGCAGTCCGCCCCGATCCTGATCGACGGCAATGTCGGCATCAAGGGCCCGGTCATCATGAGCATCCGCCCGCGCCTGGCGCGCCGCGAGGCGGCGTGAGGCGCGTTTTTGGCTTTTTGCTTGCCATGGCGAGTACCGAACCGCATCACGAAAGACGTCAGCTCGGACTGTGGACCCTGGACATCAGAAAAGATGCGCCGGCCGGGAATATATCGATCATAGAGTTGTTCGCCGGCAACGTCCAAGGCGCGATAGTCGACTTTTCTTGCCTTGTATATCCAGGCCGGAAGAACCCCCTAATCGTCACGAGCGTGTCGGCCGCGGGAACCGACTTGCCCTCGCACCGCGCACGGGAGCGCGTATCCGTCACCCTGAAGGTGGACGACAATCCCGTCCGCAGCTATTCAGCCGAATACGTTGCGCTGGGCCGCGTGGCGTTCCCGCCGGATCAGCCGCCGACCGAAACCTTGAAAGACATGGATTCAGGTCACTGGCTTCGGGTGTCGCAAGACGGTGCCGACGGACTGATCGAGATCGGCGGCTACTCCCAGGCTTTCGACGTATTTTTTAGCGCCTGCAGCGCGCTTCGGCGCTGACGCCGAAAAAAAATCTGCGGCCAAAAAGTCGCAGGCTGCAAAATTGCCATTGACCTGCATATTGCAATATTGCACTTTGACCAAATCACCCCCGTCATTTGGACCGGGTGATTTGGGGACATCATCATGGACGAGAGATGCAGAGCCTGGTCGGCGACCGAGGTCGCCGAGGCGTTGAACCTGAGTTTACGAACCTTCCAGTCCCGCCGCGCCGCTTTGGCCGCCGCCGGCTTCCCGCGGCCGCTGCCGGGCTTGAGGGCCCCGCGGTGGAGCGCGCAGCTGGTGGAGATGTGGATCGCCAACAGCGGCGCCGCCGCCCC
>CAIZGR010000166.1 GCA_903932535.1 uncultured Hyphomicrobiales bacterium
CTGCATTTCATTCCCGCCTATTGCCCCCATCTGAACCCGATCGAACGGCTGTGGGGCGTGATGCACAAACACCTGACCCACAACCGAACCTACCCCACATATCGGGAATTCGCAGCCGCGATGCTTCATTTCCTGCGAGGCGAAGTTCCCAGACGATGGGGAGAATTCGCCTCCTCGGTCACAGATAACTTCCGCATAATCCGCCCCGCCAATTTCCGCATTTTGGCGTGAACGGGGTATACTAGGCGAAGTCCTCACTGGCGCTGCGTGGCCTGAAATCCGCGTCGACCCGCGCCTCGCCGAACGTCTCGCGCGCGACGCCGGCGGCGAACGCGGTCTCGGCCGCGTGATTGACGACCGACGGAAAGCCGAGCCGGTAGTCGACCTCCGCCTCCGCGCCAAAACTCTCCGCCTGGGCCCGGATCAGCGCCGGCACGCGGGCTTGCAGGAGACTCCGGACCGCGGGCCGGAACGAGCGGACGGTGATCCTGAGATCGACCCATTCCGGAATGACGTTGCTCGCCTCGCCGCCGTGGATCGTCCCGACGGTGACGACGCCCGCGTCGAGCGGATCGACGTTGCGCGACACGACGGTCTGCAGGGCGGTGACGACATGCGCGGCCGCGACGACCGGATCGACCGTCTCGTGCGGCGCCGCGCCGTGGCCGCCTTTCCCGCGGATGCGGACGAGGGCGAGGTCCGCCGACGCCATGGCGGGACCGTCGACGAAGCCGAACACGCCCGCCGGCGCGTTCGGCCAGTTGTGCAAGCCGAAGATCGCGTCGACCGGGAAGCGGTCGAAGAGACAGTCCCCGATCAGCGCCGCCGCGCCCGAGCCGGTCTCCTCGGCGGGCTGAAAGACGAGGTGCAGCGCTCCGTGAAAGTCGCCGGAACGGGCGAGGCGATGCGCGGCGGCGAGCAGGATCGCCGTGTGGCCGTCGTGTCCGCAGGCGTGCATCACGCCGTCGCGTGCGCTCGCATGAGGAAGCCCGGTTGTTTCACGGATCGGCAATGCGTCGAAATCGGCGCGGATCGCGAGCGCCTTGCCCTCGCCGCGCCGAAGCGTTCCGACGACGCCTGTCCCGCCGATCCCGGTCGTGACCTCGAAGCCCCATTCCGCGAGCAGCGATGCGATCACACCGGCGGTGCGCGTCTCGTGGAAGGCGAGCTCCGGGTGGCGGTGCAAATCTCGCCTGATCCGGACGAAGGTCTCGAGGCTCGCCGCGATGGCCGGATCGACGCCCTCGAAATGCGAACGACGGGGCTCGGCGGTCATGGGGCCCGCCCTCGAACGGAGGACCTGTCGAGCGCCGTTTGCGGCTGGGACGCGTAGCGGCTCGCCTTGCGCGGCAGCCCGAGATGATCGCGCCGCCCCTCGAGCGCCTCGGCGGCGGTCGCGCCCTGAGGGATGGGGCTCTTGTCCAGAATGGAGATGCCGTACGCCATCCGCGCCTCGAGCCTATCAGAACATAAATTATATATAATTAGTATCATAATTTCGTTCCGTGTCAATGCCGCCTGGAGCCGCCGCGCCCGCGACCGAACCGGGGGAGCGGTCTGACCTCCCGACGAGACGAGACGAACGGCGAACAGGCCCGAACGTCCGCCAACGGACGCGGCTGCAGACTCGCCGGCCGACTGCGCGACGGGTTCGGTCTACCGAGAACGCTTCGTGAAAAGTGCGGCGGTGCGGCAGGCCTGACGCTTGCGCAGCTCCGCTACATCCTGTATCCATCATGTCTATCATAACAGTGGACTAAATGCCCATGAGCACGCTGACCGAGTATCTCGCCCAGAAGCGCCGAGCCCTGCTCGACCGGCGGCGTCGCATCGCCGACGGTTCTCTTGGCCCGGCGCCGCTCAAGGCGCAGGCGACCGCCGAAGGACGAAGCGGCGTGCGCCGCATCCGTGTCCGCGATTTCCAGGTCATCACCGACTCGCCGCCCGATTTCGCTGGCTATGACCTCGGGCCGACCTCGCCCGAGCTGGTGCTCGGCGCGCTCGGGTCCTGTCTCACGCATTCCTACCTGATCCAGGCGGCGGCGCTCGAGGTCCCCGTCGATGCGATCGAGGTCGAGGTCGAGGCGGTCATCGATCCGCGCGCGCTCACTCCCGGCCACGAGACGACGCCGGTCTACCCGCAGAACATCGCCTACGTCGTCAGGATCGAGAGCCCGGCGTCTGCAGCCGACATCGAGCGGCTGAGGGTCAACGTCGAGACGGCCTGCCCGATCCTCAACCTCATCCGGAACCCGCAGACGATCGCGGGCCGAATCGACCATCGCGCCCCGCTGCCCGCCGCAGCGGAGTGACGCCAGCCTTTGTCCCGTCAGCCAGCCAGAGAGGCGAGCATGCCCGTCGAGTTCATCGGTTTCATCGGCAATCACAATGCCTCGGAGATCATTCCGCGCACCGGCCCGGTCGTCGATCGGGGCTACATCGAGACGGTGGCGAAGGCGCACGAGTACGCCGGCTTCGATCGGGCGCTGCTCGCCTTCCACGCCGACGCGCCCGACAGCCTGCAGGTCGGCCAGCACGCCGCGAGCGTGACCGACCGGCTCGGGATCTTCATCGCGCACCGGCCCGGATTCACCGCGCCGACCGTCCTCGCCCGCCAGTTCGCGACCCTCGACCAGCTCTACGAGGGCAGGATCTCGATCAACGTGATCACCGGCGGCGAGCAGCGCGAGCTCGCCCGCGACGGCAACCTCGTCGCCGACAAGGACGAGCGCTACGCGCGCACCAACGAGTTCCTCGACGTCGTGCGGCTCGAATGGACGAGCCGCGAGCCCTTCTCCTACAAGGGCAAGTTCTACGAGATCCAGAACGGGTACTCGCTGGTCAAGCCCTGGAACGACCGCGCCATCGACGTCTACGTCGCGGGCGCGTCCGACGCGGCGATCGCGGTCGCCGGCCGTCACGCCGACATCTTCGCGCTCTGGGGCGAGACCTACGAGCAGGTCAGGGAGCTGACGGGGCGGGTCCGGGCCGCGGCGGCCGAACACGGCCGCAGGCCGGAATTCAGCCTGTCGTTCCGCCCGATCCTGGCGGACACCGAGGAGGCCGCCTGGGCCAAGGCGGACGCCACTCTCGAGCGCGCCAAGGCCCTCATCGACAAGACCGGGTTCCGTCGCGGGGCGGATGAGCCCGCCAACGAGGGCTCGCGCCGCCTGCTCGCCGCCGCCGCCAAGGGTCCGAGGCTCGACAAGCGTCTGTGGACGGCGATGGCGGGGCTGACCGGCGCCAAGGGCAATTCGACCTCGCTCGTCGGAACGCCCGATCAGGTCGCCGAGGCGCTGCTCGACTACTACGATCTCGGCGTCCGCACCTTCCTGATCCGCGGCTTCGATCCGCTGCCCGACGTGCTGACCTACGGCCGCGACCTCATTCCGCGCGTGCGCGCGCTGGTCGCCGAGCGCGAGCGGGCGCAGGCCGCGGAGTGAGGCGGGTGCGACAGGTTTCGAGCGACGCGGCGACGCGCTTCGGTTCTTCCGCCCGTGCCGCGCGGCGCGCCCTTGTTGGAGACGGACGCTCACGGCGACCTGCCGGACGGTTCGCCCGCCTCGTCGCGCTCGCCCTTCTGTCGACGTTCGCCTTTGCGGCGCAGTCCGAGACCGTGCTCCGCGTCGGCGACCAGAAGGGAAACGCGCGCGCCGTGCTGGAGGCGGCGCACGCGCTCGACGGGGTCGGCTACACGATCCAGTGGTTCGAGTTTCCCGCCGCGGCGCCGCTGCTCGAGGCGGCGAAGGCCGGCGCCATCGACGCCGGCACGGTCGGCGACGCGCCCTTCACCTTCGCCGCCGCGGCCGGCGCGCCGGTCAAGGCGATCCAGGCGACCCGTTCGGGGCCGCAGGGACTGGCGATCGTCGTGCGCGCCGATTCGCCTGCGCACGCCTTCCGGGACCTCGTCGGCAAGACGATCGCGACCGGGCGCGGCTCGATCGGCCATCAGCTGGTGCTCGCGCTGCTCGAGGCCAACGGCCTCAAGGCCAGCGATGTGAAGCTCGTCTTCCTGCCGCCCTCGGATGCGGCGGTCGCGCTGTCGACCGGCTCGGTCGACGCCTGGTCGACCTGGGACCCCTATACGGCGCAACGCGAGCTCATCCAGCATGACCGCGCGATCGCCGACAGCGCCGGGCTGACGGCGGGCCTGAGCTTCTTCTTCGCCCGCGACGACGCGCTCGCCGACCCGGACAAGCGCGCCGCCCTCGGGGACTTCGTCGCCCGCCTCGCCAGGGCGCGCGCCTGGGGCCTCGGCCATCTCGAGGACTATGCGAAGACCTGGAGCGGGATCGTCGGGCTGCCGACCGAGGTCGGCGAGAAGGTGCACGCGCGGGCAAGACTCCAGCCGACGCCGATCGACGCCGGCGTCGTCGCCGACGAGCAGCGGACGATCGACCTCTACGCGCGCTCGGGGCTCATCCCGAAACCTCTCGACGCCTCGACGATCGTGAGCCCGATCTTCACGCGGGAAATCGCTGCGGAGCTGAAGCCATGATCTTCGACAGGGGCGCCGACGACATCGACGTCACGGCGGCGGCGCTCGCGCGCGAGTTCGCCGAGACGGCGGCCGAATACGACCGGACGGCCGCCTTTCCCTTCGCCAACATCGAGCGCCTGCGGGAGACCGATCTCGCCGCGCTGGTCGTTCCGCGCGAGTTCGGCGGCCGAGGGGGAGGACTCGCCCGCGCCAACCGCGTCGTCAACGCGATTGCGCGCGGAGAAGCCTCGACCGGGCTCGTGCTCGCTCAGCAATACCTCTTCCACGGCACGCTGCGCCTCAACCCGCATTTTTCGCCCGCGATGAAAGAGCGTGTGTTCCGCTCGGCCGTCGAGGGCGGCGGGTTCGTCAACTCGCTGCGCGTCGAGCCCGAGCTCGGCACGCCGATTCGCGGCGGGCTTCCGGCGACAGTCGCACGGCGCACGGCGACCGGCTGGTCGCTCACGGGGCGAAAGATCTATTCGACCGGCTCGCCGGTCCTCGCCTGGAACGCGATCTGGGCCCGCACCGACGAGGCCGAGCCGCGCGTCGGCGTCTTCCTCGTTCCCGGCGGCGCGCCGGGACTCACGATCGAGGAGACGTGGCGTCAGCTCGGCATGCGCGCGAGCGGCAGCCACGACGTCGTGCTCGACAATGTCGAGGTCCCGTTCGACCACGCGGGCGATCTCAGGACGCCGGACGCGGTGGCCGCGCCCGACGCCACGCAGACCGCCTGGGTCGCGGTGCTGTTCAGCACCGTCTACGACGGCGCGGCGCGGGCGGGGCGCGACTGGTTCGTAAAATTCCTGCGCGAGCGGGCGCCGACCAATCTCGGCGCCCCGCTGGCCACGCTCCCGCGCATGCAGACCGCGGTCGGCGAGATCGACTCGGCGCTCTACGCGAGTCGCGTGCTCCTCGCCTCGATCGCCGAGCGGGTCGACCGGGGCGAGACGCCGCATCCGCAGGAGAGCCTGTACGTCAAGCACAACGTGACGAAGAACGCGCTCGACGCCGTGTCGAAGGCGATGGAGCTCAGCGGCAATCCGGGCCTCGCGCAGGCGAACGCGCTCGAGCGGCACTATCGCGACGTGCTCTGCGCCCGTGTCCACTCGCCCCAGAACGATTCGATTTTCCTCGGCGGCGGTCGCCTCGCGCTCGCCGACGTTCCCGCAGCCTTCTGACCTGACGCGACCGGAGCCCGTCCATGCCCTCGAGCCCTCTCAATGCCGACGCCGCCTCCCGCCGTCGTTTCCTCGTCCGCGCCGCCGCGCTCGGGCTCGTCGCGCCCCTCGGCCTCGCGGCGGGCCGGGTCTTCGCGCTGACAAGGGTCGGGCCGCCGCCCTTCGATCCCGCCGCTTTCCCGATCTGCCGCGCCGCGGCGAACGGAGAGACGGTCCCACCGGGCGAGCTGAAGAAAGTGACCTTCGCGTGGAACGCCGGGGCGCCGTGCCTGCTCGCCGTCACGGTCGCCAGGGACAAGGGCTTCTTCGCCAAGCACGGGCTTGACGTGGAGCTCGTCAACTATGCGGGCTCGACCGACCAGCTGCTCGAGACGCTCGCGACCGGCAAGGCCGACGCCGCCGTCGGCATGGCGTTGCGCTGGCTCAAGCCCATGGAGCAGGGTTTCGACGTCAAGATCGTCGCGAGCCTGCACGGCGGCTGCATGCGCCTGCTCGCGCCGGCCAATTCCGGCATCAGCACGGTCGCCGACCTCAAGGGCAAGATCATCGGGGTCAGCGACATGAACTCGCCGGCCAAGAATTTCTTCGCCATCGTGATCCGCAAGGCCGGGCTCGATCCGACGACCGACGTCGAGTTCAAGCAGTTCCCGGCGCCGCTCCTGCGCGTGGCGGTCGACAAGGGCGAGGCGCACGCGGTCGCCGACGGCGACCCGAACACGTACCTCTGGCTCAAGGACGGCAAGCTCAAGGAGATCTCCTCGAACCTGACCGGCGAATTCGCCAACCGCGTCTGCTGCATCGTCGGCGTGCGCGGCAGCCTGATCCGCGAGGACAAGCGCACCGCGGCGTCGATCGCGCTCGCGCTGCTCGAAGCGGCCGAATACGCCGCCCAGAATCCCGTCGAGGCGGCGGCCACGTACACCCCGTTCGCGGCGGGCAAGGTGCCGCAGGAGGACCTCGTCGCCCTCGCCAAGTACCACACGCACCATCATCACCCGGTGAGCGCGGATCTGAAGAAGGAGCTGGCGCTCTACGCCGACGAGCTGAAGCTCGTCTCGGTGTTCAAGCCGAGCCTCGACACGGCCAAATACGCCGATCGCATCACCGCCGACGTGCTGAGCTGAGGATTCGCGCATGTCGCTCATCTCCGCCCTGCCGGCACGCGCCGCGACCATCGCGCTCCGGCCCGCGGTCGCGGCGGCGCTGGACCACCGGACGCGCGCCGCCGCGCTTGCTTTCGTCGCGGCGGCGGCCTGGCTTCTCGTCGCCTTCGTCATCCTCCGCTGGCCGGACCTCGGCGACTGGGGCCGCGGCCCGGAGCTGGCCTGGGCCTCGGTCGCGCTCGCCGCGATTCTGATCGTGTCCGGGGCGCTCGCCGCGACCGGGTCGACGCGCCTCGGCCGCCTGCAGCGCGCGACGCCGTGGCTGATCGCGCTCGGCCTCGTCTTCTCGGCCTGGGAGGCGGGGAGCGCCAAGCTCGGCTGGCTGGCGCAGCCCTTCTTCCCGCCGCCGCACGCGATCCTCGAGGTCTTCACCGACGACTGGCCGAAGCTCGGCGAAAGCATCGTCGCCTCGGTGAAGCTCGAGCTGCTCGGATTTGCGCTCGGGGCCGCAGTCGGCTTCCTCGTCGGCGTCCTGCTCGGTCGCTCGCGGCTGTTCGGCTACTGGGTTCACCCGGTGCTGCGGCTGATCGGCCCGCTGCCGGCGATCGCCTGGCTGCCGATCGCCTTCTTCGCCTTCCCGTCGAGCTGGAGCGCCTCGATCTTCCTCATCGCGCTGACGACCGGCTTTCCGGTCGCGGTGCTGACGTGGTCGGGCGTCGCGAGCGTCAACCCGGCCTACTACGACATCGCGCGCACGCTCGGGGCGAGCCGCGCGTTCCTCGTCTTCAAGGTCGCCATCCCCGCCGCCTTGCCGCAGGTGTTCGTCGGGCTGTTCATGGGCCTCGGCGCGTCCTTCGCCGTGCTCGTGACCGCCGAGATGATGGGCGTCAAGGCGGGCCTCGGCTTCTATCTGCAATGGGCGCAGGGGTGGGCGGCCTACGCCAACATGTACGCCGCGCTGATCGTGATGTCGCTCATGTGCACGAGCTTCGTCAGCATCCTGTTCCGGGTCCGCGACCGCGTGCTCTCCTACCAGAAGGCGGACCTCAAATGGTGAGCGCCGCCGTCGCATTCGAAGCGGGCGCCGGAAGCAGCCTCGACCTCCGTGGGGTGAGCCATCGCTTCGCCCTCGAGGGCGCCCCCCTCGACGTGCTCGACGCGATCGACCTTCGCGTCGGCGCCGGAGAATTCGTCGCGCTGCTCGGGCCTTCGGGCTGCGGCAAATCCACGCTGCTCCGCCTCGTCGCCGGTCTCGACCCGCCCTCCGAAGGCGAGCTTTTTGCCGACGGGGAGCCGATCGCGGGGCCGCACCCGTCCCGGGTCGTCGTTCTCCAGGACCCGACCCTCTACCCCTGGCGCACGGTGTCGGCCAACGTCGCGCTCGGGCTCGAGGCCCGCGGCGTCCTCAGGGCTCAGCGCGCGCGGGTGGGCGAGACGCTGCGGCTCGTCGGTCTGTCCGAATTCGCCAACGCCTGGCCGCATCAGCTTTCGGGCGGCATGGCGCAGCGCGTCGCGCTCGCGCGCGCCCTCGTCAACGATCCGAAACTCCTGATCCTCGACGAGCCGCTCGGCAAGCTCGATTCGCTCACCCGCCTCACCATGCAGGGGGAGATCGCAAGCTTGTGGCGGCGGGCCGGCTTCACCGCGCTCCTCGTCACGCACGACATCGAGGAGGCGCTCCTGATGGCCACCCGCATCGTGGTGCTCAGCGAACGACCGGCGCGGATCAAGGCCGATATCCGCGTGGAAAAACCCTACCCACGCCATCGCGGCGATCCGGAGCTCGTCGCCCGCCGCCACGAGATCCTCGGCCTCCTCGGTTTCGAATCCGCCTGGTGAAGGAAAGCGCCATGACCAACCTCGCCCGCCTGCGCGACTTCGTCGTCGTGCTGACAAAGATCGTGGAGCGCGCGCCCGGCGACGAGGAAGCGCAGTTGAAGGAGGCGACGCCGCTGCTCGAAAAGCTCGTCGCCCACGACGACTGGCTGCCGGACGACTACGCCGCGCCCGACCCGAAGGTCTATCGGCAGTACCTGCTGCACGCGGATCCGCTCGGCCGCTTCTCGATCGTGAGCTTCGTCTGGGGCCCGGGCCAGCGGACGCCGGTCCACGACCACAGGACCTGGGGCCTCATCGGCATCCTGCGCGGGGCGGAGCTCTCCGTGCCGTACGACCGGGCGCCCGACGGGACTTTCCGGGCCGGCGAGCCGGAGCGCCTCGAGCCGGGACGGGTCGTCGCGGTGTCGCCGGCGCTCGGCGACGTCCACGCCATCGCCAACGCCTGGGACGACCGCGTGTCGATCAGCATCCACGTCTATGGCGCGAACATCGGCGCGGTGCGGCGGGCGGTTTTCGATCCCGTCACGGGCGAGGAAAAACCCTTCGTTTCCGGCTACGCCAATGCGAGCGTGCCCAATCTCTGGAATTCTGCCGAGGC
>CAIZGR010000167.1 GCA_903932535.1 uncultured Hyphomicrobiales bacterium
CGACCGGAAATCGGGCGCGTGCGCCAGTGCATGAAGGAGGAGCCAGTGCAGCGGCGCATAGGCGAGCATCAGGCCGACGTCGCGGAGGTTCGGCGCGACGCTCGGGGCGAGGACGCCGCGGCTCCGCGCCAGCACGATCGGCCGGGCGCGATGGCAAAGCAGCGCGCGCTCGGCGGGGCCGATTTCCGCGAGGCGCTCGGCGCTGGCGAAGTTTGCGACCATCACGGCGAAGGGCTTGGCGTCGCGCGCCTTGCGCCGGCGCAGGGTCGCGACCGCGCCTTCGTCACGCGCGTCGCACAGGAGATGGAAGCCGCCGAGACCTTTCAGCGCGACGATCCCGCCTCGCGCCAGGACGGCTGCGGCCTCGGCGATCGGCCGGTCGAGCTTCGGCCCGCAGCGCGGGCAGGCGATCGGCTCGGCGTGAAAACGGCGGTTCGACGGATCGGCATAGTCGCGCGCGCAATCCGCGCACATGCGGAACGGCGCCATCGAGGTCTGCGCCCGGTCGTAAGGCAGGGCGCGCGTGAGCGTGTAGCGCGGGCCGCAATGGGTGCAGGTGATGAGCGGGTAGCCGAAGAAGCGGCTCTCCGGGTCGAACAACTCGTCGAGGCAGTCCTCGCAGATCGCCGCGTCCGCGCCGATGCGCGTGGCCGCCCTGCCGGGCGTGGACGCCTCGATAGCGAAGCCTTCGCCGCCTGTGGGCGGGATCGCGGCGACCTCGATCGCGTCGATGCGGGCGAGCGGCGGGGGCGCCGTCTCCAGCGCGGTCCGAAACGCCTCGCTTCCAGGCCCCTCGACCTCGATCAGCACCCCTTCGTTGTCGTTGCGCACGAAGCCGCTGAGGTTGAGACGCTCCGCCAAACCATAGGCGAACGGCCGGAAGCCGACGCCCTGCACCACCCCGCGCACGCGCAGTCTGAAACGCCGGCCCGTCCTGTGCAACGCCGCCTCGGCGCCCATGCGCTCAGGCCTTGGCCACGGCCGCGGCGTGGCGGGCGGCGTTGGCCTGGATCCAGGCTGCGAACGCCGCGACCCCTTCGCCGGTTCGCGCCGAGACGGTCAGCGTCTGCAGGTCGGGGTTGATCCGGAGCGCGTTGGCGAGGCACTGGCCGACGTCGAAATCGAGATGGGGCAACAGATCCGCCTTGTTGAGCAGCATCAGATCGGCGCTGGCGAACATGTCCGGATATTTGAGCGGCTTGTCCTCGCCCTCGGTCACGGAGAGGACGACGACCCGGCGCGCTTCGCCCAGATCGAAAGCCGCCGGGCAGACGAGGTTGCCGACGTTCTCGATGAACAGCGCCGAGCCCGGTTCGGGGCGCAACGTCTCGAGCGCGTGGCCGACCATATGCGCGTCGAGGTGGCAGCCTTTGCCGGTGTTGATCTGCACCGCCGGCGCGCCGGTCGCGCGGATCCGGTCGGCGTCGTTCGAGGTCTGCTGATCGCCCTCGATCACGGCGACCGGCAACTGGCCGCTCAGCGCCTCGATCGTCTTGACGAGCAGGCTCGTCTTGCCCGATCCGGGGATCGAGACGACATTCAGGACGAACAGACGGTGTGCGGCGAAGACGCTCCGGTTCTGTCGGGCGAAGGCGTCGTTCTTCGACAGGATGCCCTGCTCGATCTTGATCATCCGCTCCGCGCTCGCGCCCGGCGCGTCGACGGGCTCGCCGGGACGGTGCGGGTGGGCGTGGCGCCCGGCTCCGTCGCCGTGATCGTGCCATTCGGCGTGGTCATGATCGCGGGGATCCGCGTCGCGCCCCTGCTCGATAACGACCTCCGCCTGCCCGCAGCCGCAAATGCTGCACATCGGACGCTCTCCCTTCACCGAACCCGTTTCCTGCCGCAGAGGGTCAGCCTCGGCCTTCCCTCCGCCCCCGCCATGCGGCAGGCGCAGCGGCTGCGCCGCTCCGCCCGAAGAAGCTCGCCCGCTCAGGCGGTCCGGAGGCGCCGGCGCCCTTGCGATCGGGGAATCAGCTCGCAGGCAGCAGTCCCTGGCGACGACGGCCTCCGAGCCCTTTCCGGCCCTTCGACGCCTCGACGACGCCCAGATGCGGCGCCGAAGTCGCAAAGCCGAAGTCCGCCGGGAAGCGAATCCGCCGGTCTGTCGCCTCGGCGATCAGCGCGAGCACGATGCCGAGCACCAGCCCGCCGCCAATGGCGGCCGGTATGACGATATACGGCTTCGGAAACGCAGGGGAGATGGGCGCGGCGGCCTTGTCCAGGACGGCGATGTCGGCGAAGGTCAGCTTGCTCTGGAGTCTGGCCTGCGCCGAGGCGCGCTGGCGGGCGTTGAGCTCGTCGAGCTTGAAGACGACGTCTCTCTGCAGATCGCCGAGGCGATCACGCTGCCCCTGGGCGACGATCAACGTCTTCTGCGCCTGCGCTTGCGCAATCTCGAGCGACGCGATCTGCCTCTGCGTCGTGGCGATCTTTTCCTTCAGGTGTTCTCTCGACTTTTCCGTAGCGTCCGCGAGTTGCTTGCGGTAGGTCGCCAAGTTGGCCGCCGCCGAAATCACCTTCGGATTGTTGGTGCCGAGCGAGTTCTTGACCGACTCGATTTCGGCCTGCAAGCTCGAAACCTTCTCCTTGAGGGAATTGAGCAGCTGCAGATCCGGGTCCGAGGGATCGCTCGCCAAGTCGGTGGAGCCCGTCGCGAGACGGCTTTGCAGCGACGTCAGAGAAGCCCGGGCCGCCGACAAATCCTGCGTGACGGCGGCAAGCGCTGCGCTTTCCGCATCGCTGCCCTGGGCGTTGGGGGCGACGACGTTCGTCCGCGACTGAAACTGCTCCAGCGCCGCCCTGGCCGCCTGAAGGTCTTTGCGCAGGTCGTCCAACTGCGGCGCAAACCAGCGCGCCGTCTGATCGCCGGCTGCTGCTTTCATCGCGATGGACGCGTCGACCGTCGCAGCGAGAAACGCGTTTGCGATCAGAGCGGCTTGGTTCGGATCGCCCGCCTTGTACTTGATCGCCAGGACGTTCGTCCCCATGTCGAATTTCGGGTCGACGTTCTTGAGGATCGACCCGGCCATCCAGTCGTCGATGCTTTGCCGGCCGAACGAATTGGAGTTGCGATAATCCGCCTGAACGTCCGGATTCGCGGTCAGGTTCAGTCGCTTGACGACATCGAGCGCGACGCGCTGGCTTTGCACCAACTCCATCAGGTTGCCCTGCATGAGGCCGACCGTTGTCACCGGCCCCACGCTGTCGGTCACCGGGTTGATGCTTCCCGGATCGATGCTCGCGGTCGCCACGGCGTCGTAACGTCCCGGAAGAAATATCAAGATGCCGCCTGCGACAATCAACGCAAAAATAAACGTCAGCGCAACGATCCAGGCGCGGCGCCAAAGGATGTAAAAGACCTGACTGAGGGACACGAACCACTCCTCCTGAACTTGATTCGGCCGCCGGCTTCCCGCCGCAGGATTTGCGAAGCCACTGCTTTGCGGGATGCGATCGAGGCGCCTCCCGCAATCCGGCCAAGCAGCCTGAACACGCCAGACCCTTCGGACGTCGCTCGATCGCCCAAAGCCGTCGCCTGCCGTCCGTAATGACGGACCCCTTCGAAGGTCAATATATATATCGCGATTAAACGTCCACTGAATTTGCAGTCCAGCGGTCTATTCGGTCACGGCGCTCCCCCGTCCGGCCGAGTCTTGCGTGACGGGAGCGCCCCGCGCAAGTCCGTCGATCAGCCCGCCGCGCCTTCGATCGTCGCGCCCCACGACCCCCAGATGTAGATGCAGCTGAACAGGAAGAGCCACACGATGTCGACGAAGTGCCAGTACCAGGCGGCGAACTGGAAGCCGAGATGATGGCGCGGGGTGAACTGCCCGGCGAAGGCGCGAAGCAGGCAGACGGTGAGGAACAGCACGCCGATGACGACGTGGGCGCCGTGGAACCCGGTCGCCATGAAGAAGGTCGCGCCGTAGACCGAGTTCCGGAACGCGAACGGCGCGTGGACGTACTCGTAGGCTTGACCTCCCACGAACAGAACGCCGAGCAGGATCGCCACGGCCAGGAAACCCTTGAAGCCTGCCCGGTTGCTTTCGCGCAATTCGTCGTGGGCGACGTTGACGGCGAAGCTCGAGGCGACGAGCACGAAGGTGTTCATCAGCGGCAGCCGCAGCGGGTCGATGACTTCCGTTCCCTTCGGCGGCCAGAGGCCCCCGGTGAAATCGAGCCGTCCGTAGATCTGCGGATCGTTCGACCCGAGCGCCGAGCCGAAAAACGCCCAGAACCACGCGACGAAGAACATCACCTCCGAGGCGATGAAGAGGAACATGCCGATCGTGAGCCCGTTGCGGACAAGCACGTTGTGATGGCCGGTCTCAGCCTCGTGGACGACGTCGCGCCACCAGCCGGCCATGGTGAAGAGGATGCCGGCAACGCCGACCGCGAGCACCAGCGGCCCCGTCTTGCCGCCGACGAAGGTCAGGCCCTTCATCGTGAGGATGAGCCCGACCGCGGCAGCCAAGACCGAGATCGAGCCGACGATCGGCCAGGGACTGGGATCGACCAGATGGAAACCCGGCCTTTCGGCGGCGGCCAACTCGTCTGCCACGGCGGCATGAGCGGCGATCGGCGCGTCAGTCATTCCATTCCTCCTCGCGTCAACCGGCCGGGCCGGCGCGCCTCGACGAGCCGGCGTCCGGCTCTGCGAACAACGTGTAGGACAGCGTGATCGACCGGACTTCGTCCATCGACGGGTCGGCCTCGAGCTTCGGGTCGAGAAAGAACACGACCGGCCATTCGGCGCTCTCGTGCGGCCCGAGACGCTGCTCGCTGAAGCAGAAGCACTGCACCTTGTCGAACCAAGCGCCCGAGACCTCGGGCGTCACGTTGAAGACCGCTCTTGCGACGGTTTCCCGGTCGCTGCGGTTCTCGGCGCGAAAG
>CAIZGR010000168.1 GCA_903932535.1 uncultured Hyphomicrobiales bacterium
ACTGATGCCTCTTACCGCCGCCCCCGATGACGATCCCGACGTCCGAGCGCTGATCGGCGCCGCGCCCGCCGCCGCGCCGGCAACGGCGCCCGTTGGCGGCATCGCGCCGGACGACGACCCGGACGTGCAGGCTCTTCTTAACACGCCCTCGAAATCGAGCGGCCCCATCATGCCCGAGATCGGCAAGCCCGTCGAAGGCGGGACGCCGGAGCTCATCAATGGCACCACAGCCGCCGCGTACGCGCTGTCTAAGGGACTTCCGTTAGCCGAGGACTTCGGCGCCGCCATACAGGCGGGCGAAACCTACTTGCCGACCTGGGCGAACATCGACCATGCGCAAGAACCTGACAACGCTACATTCTCGCAGCGTTTTGCAAATGAAAGGCGCAAAATTGGACAGACCGACAAGGCCCTCAGTCTCGTATACCCGCGCACAATGTCTTATGGACCAATTGCCTCGTCCGTCGCCATTGCGCCTGTGGCTGGGCCGGCTGACGCACTTGCTGCTGGAGCTACTCGTGTCCTTCCTGGTCTTGGGGGGCTCGCGGCTGATGCTATAGGCTCCGCCGCCGTCGGCGCGGGCTACGGGGCCGCCTATGGCGCGAGCGACGGCGACACGATCGCCGACCGCGTTCAGAACGCCGTCCACGGCGCCGGCTGGGGCTTGGCGGGCGGCGCCATCGCGCCGGTGGTCGGGCGCGCGCTCGGCGCCGTTGGCAACGGCATTTCGGACAAACTGGGCCTGACCTCGGCCGACGCCGAGGCCGGCAACCTAATCCGCAGGAACGCGCCCGACAAGCCGGCCATGTCGGACCAGGACATCCAGAACGCGCAGAACGCTGGTCAGCCGATCGCGCCCATCGACGTGCTCGGCGGCGAGAAACTGTACGGCGTTGCCGACACGGCCGCGATCCATAGCCCCGAGGCGGCCAAGACCCTCAACGATTTGGCCAATGATCGCTTCAACACGCAGCAGGATCGCGGAACCGCGTTCATGCAGGCCGAGACGGGCTCGACGAAGTCGGCCGGCGAGTTCCTTGAGGAGCAGCAGACGCAGGCGAAGGCGGACAACAAGGTCAATTACGACGCCGCCATGAACCACCCGGAAAATCAGTCGGTCTGGAACGACGGCCTTAAGGCCGCGCTGCAGCACACGGACGTTCAGGACGCCATCAAGGGCGCCGTGAAGATGTCGCAGAACGAGGCCGCCTCCGAGAACGTCGCGGCCTACGCGCGCAACCCGAACGCGCCGCTCCCGAATACGCCCCTCCTGCGCAATCCCTTCATCACGGACGCCGAGGGCAACCTGACGCTGCCGATCAACCCGGCGACGGGCAATCCAACCGTGACGCCTAGCTTGCGGTTTTGGGACTACGTCAAGCGCGGCCTTGACGACAAGCAGCAGAGCGCGCTTCGCGCCGGCGAGAACAATCAAGCGCGCGTGACGGGGACCGCCCGGCAGGGCCTGATCGACAATCTCGACACCAACACTGCCAAGGATCCGGCGAGCGGCG
>CAIZGR010000169.1 GCA_903932535.1 uncultured Hyphomicrobiales bacterium
CCGCGACGAAAAAGACGAAGTGCATATTTCGCCGCTGCAACTCGACGTGATCGAACGGTGCATTCAGCTTTGGTCGAATCCTGGCGACGTGGTTCTGACGCCGTTTCTTGGTATCGGATCCGAGGTATGGGGCGCCGTCAACATGGGGCGCAAGGGCATCGGCTTTGAGCTGAAACCGTCCTATTTCGCGCAGGCGAAGCGCAACATCGCCCAACTCGACACCAAGCCTGCCGATGGTCTTTTCGCGCCAGCGGAGGCCGCCGAATGAACAGCCGCCGCCGAACCATTTTCCTGTCCGGCCCGATGCAAGGCCTCCCAGATTACAATTACCCCGCGTTCGACCGCGCGGCGCGATTCCTCCGCGAGCAAGGGCACGAGGTCTATTCGCCGGCTGAATACCCGCACGAAGGGCCGCTAGAGGATTTCCCGTTGGAGAAGGCGGAAGCGGATTACGCGGTCTTTATCCTCACGCGGGCCGACACGATCGCGCTGTTGCCTGGGTGGGGCAAATCGCTCGGCGTGGCGCGTGAACGAGCGCTGGCGGACGAGCGCGGTCTCGACGTGCTGCATTTGTCGGAGCGGCAAATTAGCGGGGGTGAGGAATGAGCATCGCTGCGCCGAAAACCCGTTGGAAAGCCTGCGATTTTAGCCGCTTCCGACTGTATTCGTTTTCGTTTTGTGCTAGGATGCAAATCGGCCCGATTTGGTGCGCTAACACCGCATCGGGCCTGACCACTAACGATCAGGTAAGGATCGAAAATGGCTATTGATAGTATCTATCGCCAAGGGCGCACTCTGCCAAGAGAAACGAACGGCGAACCTCTCCCCAAGACATGGATTTCCCTTGGCGATGCCGCGCTCCGCGCCGTCGAGCAAGCCGCGCTCCGCAAAAAAGAGAATGAATCCAAGGCCGCGACGCGCGCCGCCCGCAATCTGCGGGGTGCCCCATGAACCTTTCCGTAATCGAGACGCCGGCCCGCGCTCTTCCCGTCAATATCGACGCGGAACAGGGCTTTCTCGGCGCTCTGCTGGTTAATAATTCCATCCATGCGCACGTCTCGAATTTTCTTGCGCCGCATCATTTTTCTGAGCCGGTCCATGCGCGAATTTACGAAGTCGCGTGCTGCCTGATCGCCGAGGGGAAAACCGTCACGCCGATCACGTTGAGGGATTTCTTTGGGGGCGAAGATTTCGGCGGCATGACGATTTGGCAATACATCGTCCGCTTGCGCGAAGAGGCGCACGGCGTCCTGATCGCTATCGACTATGCGAAAATCATCGTTGAGGCGGCCTGCCGTCGCGCCATCATTGACGCGGGTCAGGACATGATAGGGCAGGCTTACGCACTCCCAACAGGCGGAAGGGCCAGCGAGATCGCTATCGGCGCCATAGGGGCTTTACAGGCGATTTCAGAAAGCACGGGCGACAAGAACACGCGGCGCGATGCTGGCGCGTCCGCTGGCGCTCTGCTGGATCATATCGCGCGGGTGAAGGGCGGCGAAGTCGCCAAGGCTGGCGTCCCGTTCGGCGTTCCCGACATTGACCGCGATACGGGCGGCTTTATGCCGGGAACGCTTTGGGTTGTCGGCGCTCGGCCTGGAATGGGGAAAACCATCCTGTCATGCAGCGAGGCGGTTCACGTTGCTCTATCCGGCGTCGGCGCACTCCTGTTCTCGCTTGAAGTCCCCGAGGATCAGGTATCGGCCCGCATCCTTTCCGACATGACATTTTCCGCGCGAAGCCCGATTCAGTTCGGGCGCATCTTGCGGGAAGATGTCAATGATCTGGAAGAGCGCCGGCTGATCGACGCCAAGCGCGACCTTGATCTGTTGCCGCTCGTCATCGACGTGGCGCCGCGCCTTTCGGTGACGGAAATCAGCCTTCGCGTCCGCGCGGAAAAAGAGCGGATGGTCAAGCGCGGGTTTCACCTCGGCGTGGTTTTCATTGACTATCTGAAATTCGTCAAGGCGTCGGATCGCTACCGGGGCCAGCGCGTCTATGAGGTGGGCGAAATTTCCGCCTCGCTCAAGGAGCTTGCGAAGTCGGAAGGCGTCTGTGTCGTCTTGCTGGCGCAACTCAATCGCGCTCTGGAAAACCGCGACGACAAGCGGCCATACCTTTCGGATTTGCGCGAGTCCGGAGACCTGGAGGCCGACGCCGATGTCGTCGCCTTCATTCACCGGGAAGCCTACTACATTCAAGCCTCCTCGGAATTCAAACTAGGCCACGGCGACGCCGTGAGCCGCTTTGCGGAGTTGGAAAACGTGGCTGAAATCATCATTGCGAAGAACCGGGCGGGCGCCGTCCGAGGTCATGAGATTTGGTGCGATGTTTCCTGCTCCAAGATCGGCGCGAAGGTATGGAGGCGTGATCCATGAACGCTCGTCTTCCTTGGTTCAAATGCACGCCTGAAAAGCTGCTCGGCGCCCTTGCGGCCATGACGACGGACGAGGGTTATATTTACATCCAGATTATCCTCCGCATTTACGAAGTCGGAGGCCCAATATCCGATCCGGTTCGCGCGCTGGCGCGTCGGTCTGGAATGACTGAGCGCAGAGCAAATGTCGCGCTTGGCCTTCTGATCGAATCCGGCAAGGTCAATTTCACCAATGACGGAAAAATTGACAGCGTGACGACGCATGAAGCATTGGACGAAATGGCCGAATTTCGAGAGGCCCAATCGCGTGCTGCAAAAATAGGCAGCGAAAAACGGGCCGAAAAAAGGAAACAAAAACAACAAAACGACTCAGCCGACGCGGTGCCGCCGCTCAGCCAATTAAGAATAGAGAATAAGGATTTAGATAAATCTAAATCCATCTTGTGCGCTGAAGCGCACGATGCGCCTGAACCCGAAAAGAAAAAACGGACGAAGGTCACGCCAACCGAGATTGACGCGAAGTTCGAGGAATTCCGAGCGGCCTATCCGACGCGCGCCGGAGACCTTGGATTGAAGCAGGCGAAGGAAAAACTTCGCGCCGCGCTCGCCAAAGGCGTTCAGTTCGAGGAAATCATGACAGCCGCGCGCCGCTATCGCCGGAATGTTTCTGAGCGCGGCAAGGACGGAACCGAATTCGTCAAGCAAATGCCGGCGTGGTTTAACGCTCAACCGTGGCTTGAAAACGCTTTGGCTCCCGTAAGTTCGGCACCATCCGACGCGACCGATTGGCGTCCAATCCTCGAAATGTTTTGCAAAAGCCAGACGTGGCAATGGGGGGGGCTATCTCCCGAACCAGGATCGCCCGGCTGCAAAATCCCTGCGGAAATCATCGCGGAATATGCCGAACGGATGCCCGCAAGCCCTTTGGCGGGAATGGGGCCAGCGCGGCGTCTGTCGCTGGTCCCGTCGCAATCGGAGCGGGCGGCATGAGCCTCGATGTTCCGACCTTCGATGAAATGCGGGAAATTTTGCGATGACCTTCCCCTTGATCTTCGCCCTGATCGGCCCCGACGCGCGGCGCTGCGGGCAGAAACACGCCCAATCCCATTGGGAATGGCAGCGCGAGCAATGCGCCCGTGTCGGCGTACCGCTCGCGCTGGCGACGGGGATTCCGACACCGGGCGACCCGTATACCGTCCCGTTTTCGCCCTATTGCCAGCGGCGGGAAGACGCGGCGCGGCGGAAGGTGGGGGTGTGATGACCGAATTTTCAGACCGACTCGCCTCTCTCATCAACCGGGAACGAATGGCCGCGCAAGGCGACGCGGCGCGCACTGCGGACCTTATCGAGCGGCAGGTGCATTGTCTCGCGCTCACGCTGGCTCTGTGCGTTCCTGCGTCGAAGATCAGCGAAGTTCTCGCGGGCGTTGAGGTGCAGCTTCACGAGGCCGTCGCCGATGCGGCTCCGATTGCTGTTTTTCTGTCGAAGGAAAGGACCGAATCATGACGCTATTCCCGACAAACGCGAGCGCGGACCAATTTTCCGCTACCGGCAAAAAGGTCGAGCTGTTGTCGGCGACGTGGACCGAATATATCGAAGAAGTCCGCGCCTCCGCCCGCGCGCAAGGCTTAGCCGAAGGGATGGAAGCGGCGGCGAAGATCGTTGATGCGATCGAATCGAACTCGATCTGGCCGCCCTTCATCGCCGCATCCATCCGTGAAGCCTCTAAAACGAAAGGGCCGTGAATGTCGCATCGCGCATGGTTCACCATCGAATCTACCGACGCCGGCGCGGCTAAGGCGCATCTAATGTTTTCCGTCGCTGGGGTCGAAGTCTGGCGCCCTTTCGATGTTCGGCGCGATCCGACGCGCGGGAAAGGCGGCAAGCCCCGAGCGGACATTCGCACGGCGCGCTTCGGGCGCTATTTTTTCATCCGATGCGCGATGACGGATTCCCTGCTTGAGGCGATCCGGCGCACAACAGGGGTTTCATCGATTCTCTGCGCTTGTGGCACTGATAGCCCTGCGGTGGTCCCTGACGGCGTGATTGACTGGCTCCGGTACGCTGAGCGCGAGGAAAGGACAAGGCCGATAGACGGGCCAGTGAAGGGCGATATTGTCAAAGTCAAAGAAGGTCCATTTGCCTCATTCGAGGGCCGCGTGACTGATCTTGACAAGAGAGGGGTTGTTGAGGTAGAGCTTATGATATTCGGGCGCCTCACTCCTGCTATATTTGAAGTGGGGCACGTTGAAATCACGAAGCCGGCCAAGTCGCGCGCGATTTCATCGAAAAAACCGAATCGAAGTGGCCGGGCCGCTTAAAGCGCGCGCCGGTGCCGCCGCTTACGCGCTTCGCGCGCCTGCACATGCGAGCGTGAGGCGAATGCCAGCAGCCCGGATGTACGGCGCTGGCGAGGGTTTCGCGGCTTGACCGCAACGAGTTTGGCGTAGGCAACATGTGATTCAGCTCGAAAGAGTGACAGAGGCGGCCAAGCAACCGGCATTCTGCGTTTGGCGGGTAGAGACGGATGCAGATTATCGTCACCTTCAACGCCAAGGCGTTGGATCAGGCTATCGCCGGTCTCGACGCGGCGGGGCAGGGAGCGTTCCGCACCCAGCTCGCCGGGGCGATCAATACTGTCGGCCATGCTGTTCATGAAGCCATCATCCCGCCGATGATGACGCAGACGGGGTTGACGACGGGGACGATCCCGCGCGCCATCCATGACCATCCGGGCGGGGCTGGTGGATTGTCCTACACCCTCGCCACGCGCGGCGGGAACATCTCGCTTCGCTATTTCGGAGCGCACGAAACGGGTGGGGGCGTAACCGCCTATCCGCGCGGGCGGTCAACGTCCTATCCCGGCGCGTTCATTCGTTCAGGCCGGCCGGGCAATCGCCATCCGTCGCCGAAGCTCAATGGGCAAGTTTACAAGAACATTGCCGGCGGCAAGTGGGGCGGCAAGATCAAGAAGATCAAGAGCGGCGTGTTCATCCCGGAAGAGATGGTGCGCGGCGCGGCGAAGGCTGTGTTTGAAACCGTCGTCGCCACACAGTTGGAGCCTGCGATCGCGTCGATCATGACGATCATCGCCGGTCGGATTTGAGGCGAAGGGCGGGATTGTTGAGCGCAGCGGGTCCTTCCTGGCGCACCCCTCACCCACGGCTAGTAAAGGCTCGACGTAAAACTCTGCACAATTTTTCATAAGGGCTTTGACATGCCGCTAAAAGCGGAGATTTCCGCGCATGATTTGCAGGAAATTACCGGGTATTCGCGGCAGCGCATCGGGCAATTAGTGAAATCCGGCGTGATTTCTAAGATTGGTCGCGGCGTCTATCCGCACCCTGACGCTATTCGGGCGATCATCTCCAACCTTGGGGATGTTGCAGCGGGTCGCGGCGGCGAGGAGGAGCAGGCTGACCTTGCGAAAGAGCGCGCTTTACTGGCGCGGGAGCAGCGCGTTGGCTATTCGCTCAAGAATGCGGCGATGCGGCACGACTTGGTCGAAGCCTCCGCTGTTGAGCGCGAGTGGGCGTCTATCCTGAGTGAAATCCGAGGCCGGATGTTGGCTTTGCCGACGGAGTTTGCGCAATTACTGCCGCACCTGACGCGGCACGACATCGAGACGGTGGACCGAAGCGTGAGAGACGCGCTCGACGAGGCGTCAAAGGGTGAGTGAATCTCTCGCGCGAGTCCGCGCCAGCGCATTGCGGAGGTTGAAACCCCCGTCGCGCGTCCCGCTTTCACTCTGGATCGAAGAAAACATGCGGCTGCCGGAAGGCGTGGCCGCGAAGACGGGCCGCGTTCGGCTTTGGCCGTTTCAGAAAGGGATAGCCGACGCGATTTCGTCGCCTGCGATTGAGCGCGTCACGGTTCGAAAATCGGCGCGCGTTGGCTATTCGACGCTGTTGACGGGGGCGCTGGCGTCTTTCATCGCCAATGACCCCTCGCCGTTGCTGCTTTTGCTCCCGACCGAGGACGATTGCCGCGATTATGTCGTTTCCGACATGGAGCCGATCTTTGAAGCAACTCCAGCCGTTGCAGGCGCCTTATCCAGCGATCTGGACGAAACCGGGCGCAATACAATCCGTCATCGCAAGTTCGCCGGCGGGTCACTGAAGATCGTCGCGGCTAAGTCGCCCCGTAACCTGCGCCGTCACACCGTTCGCATTCTTCTGATCGACGAAGAAGACGGCATGGAGGTGACGAGCGAAGGCGATCCGGTCGATCTGGCGATCAAACGCACGATGACTTTTCCAAATCGGAAAATCGTCAGGGGCTCGACGCCGGTCGATCTGGAAACGTCTACGATTTGTCGCGAATATGAGGCGAGTGACAGGCGGGTTTACGAAATCCGATGCGTCGAATGCCAGGAATTCTCAGAACCTGAATGGGGCCATATCCGTTGGGATAAAGGCAATCCAGGGGCGGCGCGATGGGCTTGCCCGAAATGCGGGGCGCTCATTGACGAGCGGTTCAAGCTGCAGATGGTCTCAGACGGCCGATGGCGCGCAACGCGGCCTGAGATCGTCGGGCACGCCGGGTTCAAACTCAACGCGCTGATCTCGCCGCACTATAACGCGTCATGGGGCAAGCTGGCGGCGGAATTCATTCAGGTCTGCGACGACCCCGACCGGCTGAGGACGTTTAAAAACACCATCCTGGGCGATCCATGGTCCGAGACGATTGACCGGATCGACCCGGAAGAACTTTTCGAGCGCGTCGAGCTGTTTGGGCTGTCTGTGCTAGACGCGTCAGGCGAGCGGCTTGGCATCCCCGCCGACGTTTTGATTTTGACGGCGGGCATTGACGTCCAGGACGACCGGCTTGAATGCGCAGTCTACGGATGGAGCCGCGCTGGCACGATTTACGCCCTTGGGCATTTTGTGCTGTGGGGATCGCCGGGGGATATCGCCGTCTGGCGCGAGCTTGACGAATTGTTGGCGACGCGATGGGCGCATCCGCTTGGCGGGAAGCTCGGCATTGACGCGGCGGCGGTCGATGCGGGCGATGGCGGATGGGTCGATCAGGTCTATGAATTCTGTTGGCCGCGCGCCCGGCGCAACATCATGGCCATCAAGGGCATGTGGGGAAATCGCCCCGTAATCGAGGCGTCGAAAGGCAAGGTTGCCAAGGGGACGCTTTCCGGCAAGGGCCGGCTGTGGGTTGTGGGTGTAGACACCATCAAGGCGGCGCTGCTTGTTCGGCTTTCCCGACACCGTGAAACGATTCATTTTTCAAAAACGCTGTCGCTGAACTGGTTTGAGCAGCTTCTATCCGAGCGGCGCGTCGTCAAAAAGATTGACGGCAAGCCTGTTAGAAAATTCGAGCGCATCGGCGCGCAGGCGGCGGAAGCTCTGGATTGTACAGTGTACGCCATCGCGGCGCATTCGGCCGTCGCTCATATCGATTTCGACAATCGCGAAGCCTCTTTGAAAGGAGACTCCGGCAAGCCGCGCCGGACGCTGTCGGATATGGCGCGCAGTTTTAACGGAGGACCTTGATGACCGACCAATCCGAACACAAAACCCTCGCCGAGTTCCTGCGCGGGCAGGCTGCGTCCGGCGATTTCGGCCATGACCGCGAACGCTTCGCGCGCGCCGCCGAGTTGCTTCAGGCTGTTGGCGAGGCCGCGCCCATTCCCGCCGCTCCCGCCGCCGCCGATGCGCCCATCGCTCCCGCGCCTGCCGCCGAGGTTTCGGCCTGATGGTCGATGC
>CAIZGR010000170.1 GCA_903932535.1 uncultured Hyphomicrobiales bacterium
CCGCCGCTCTCGCCGGCGCTCCCGCCCCCCGCGCTGGGCGTCGGCGGTGCCGCGGGAGGCTTCGGGGGCTGCCAGCCCTGCCACGGCGAGCCGCCGGAGCGGTCCCACTTCGAGCGCTTGAAGTCGTTGTGGTTGGCCGAGGAGAAGGCGGGGCCGCCCGTGCGGATCCCCATGTCGACGGCGGCGGCCTTCTGCGACGCGGTGGCGATGCCGTCGAGCGTCGTGATGAGGCGCTCGCCAGCGGCTGCGGCCTGGGCGGCCTGCGACTCGAAGGGGGCGTCGAGGTTGAGCGAGACGGTGGCGGAGTTCTCGGCGCCGCTCATGCTCCCGCCTTCCGTGCGAGCTGGCGCGCAGCCTTCGCGGCCGCCTTGCCCGCGGCGCTCTGCCGGTAGATGCGCGCGTTGTCGGCCTTGTACTTGGCGCGGCTCTTCTGGATCGCTGCCTCTTCGGCCGCCTCATCGGCGAGGGCGAGCGGGGAGGCCTGCCCGGCGAGCGACGCGTTCAGCTCGGCCTGGAGGGTCTTGACGGCGTTGGAGAGGACGAAGGGCGGCATCCCAGAGCGGAACGGCCAGCCGCGGCCGAGTGCGAAGCCGATGTAAGCGGGCGTCGAGAGCTGGATCAGCGTGCCGGAGCGCGTCGCGCTGCCCTGCGACAGGGCGCGGCCGGAGAGGACGTGCTTCGAGAGGATGCGCTTCGCGACCGCGTCGATCTGCGCCTGGATCTTGGCGGCCGCTCGCGCGACGATCTCGCCGTTGGCGGCGGCGGTGAGGTTGAGCACCAGCTTCGCCACCAAGCGGCGCGCGGCGGTGATGTCGACGCGGGCGACGCTCATGGGGCCACCGGGCGGGAGGCGAGGGAGAGGAGGGCCTGCCCGACGTCGGCGAGCCAGAGACACGCGGCGCGGGGCGCGGCGAGGTAGCGCGCCTCGGCGGGGAGCAGGGACGCGAGCAGGACACCGGGCCCGTGAGCCGTGGGAACCTCGTCTGCGAGCTCCGCTCCCGCGCCCCCGATCAGGGCGCGAAGCCTTTTCCCTCGACGTCTGCGCGCGCCCTCGCCAGCTCGTTGCGCATGTCCTGGCAGTCGCCCCAGAGGGCGGGGTGAGCGTCGACGAGCTCCTCGAAGCGGGGACGGAGCGGCCAGATGATCTTGGCCTTCATCGCGTCGCGCTGCGCGTTGGTCGCCTCGAGGCGCGCTCGCGCATGCGCGTTGGCGTCGTTCTCGAGGGCGGCGGCCGAGAGGTGGGCCGCTCGAGCGTTGGCGGCGTCCGCCTCGAGGAGGCTCATGCCGACCATGATCACGATGTCGCCCTCGACGGTCGGGATGTGCCGGCAGCGAGTGCCGTAGGTTTCCTGCGCCTCGCGCCACGCCTTGACGCCCTGGGCGAGGCGCTCCTGGGCTTCGCGGGCTTCCTGCGCGGCGGCGACCTCGGCGCGAGCGGCGGCGAGCTGCGCCTCGGGGCTCTGGAGGTCCGCGGCGAGCGCCTCGGTCACCACGTCGAGCCGCTTGCGCTCGGCGATGAGGTGGCCCTGGGTCCCGGTCCACGCGGCACGGTGCGCCTCGGTCCACGCCGGAGGGAAGGCCCAGGCGCCGATCCAAGGGGCGTCGCCGAGCTCGACGAGGACGCCAGCGAGGGCGAGCGCCTTGACGGGCACGGTGAGCGATGCGCAGTCGATGGTCTTGGGCTCGCTCATGGGTCAGCTCGCGACGGCGGGGGCCGTGGTCGGCTTGTTGGGCGCCGGAGCGGGGGGAGCTGCAAGCGCCGGGGTGAGGGTGAGGACACCGGACTCGACGGCTGCGCTCCACCCCTCGGCGTTGTAGCGGCGCACGAGCTCGGCCTCGCCGGCGGCATCGAGCACGGGGACCGCGGAGCCGTCGACGATGCGAGCGGGCAGCGGAACCGTGAGCGGCTGCGTCCGATCCTTGTTGCTGATCCACTGATCGATGGCGTGCTCGACCTCGGCGACGTTGGCGCGGAAGGTGACCGCGGGATCGATGGCGACGGGCGCGGGAGGAGCGTGTGGACGAAGAGCCATGGCGACCTCAGACGGCGATCTGGAGGGAGGGCAGCGAGTTGGGGAACGCGAGCAGGAGCCCCGACGCGCGCTGGTCGGAGATGATCGACGTCCCGCCGCCCCAGTCGATGGGGTTGAGGATCATC
>CAIZGR010000171.1 GCA_903932535.1 uncultured Hyphomicrobiales bacterium
GCCGCCGCCTGGGGAACCTCCAACGTCCGCTCGATTCAGACGCTCGCCGACTGGTGGAACTCTCAGGGCGGCGTGACAATCGGCGACAAGACCTACGACATCGACGTCGTCACCTTCGACGACCAGAAGGACCCGAAGCGCGCCATCGCCGGCATGGAGAAGATGGCCCACGAGGGAATCCACTACGTCGTCGGCCCGAACGTCGACGACGGCGCCGCGGCGGTCCGGCCGGTCGCCGAGAAGGCGGGGATCATCTACTTCCCCTACGCCTTCCCGAAGGAGCTCTACGCCAAGCCCGCCTCGAACGCCGTGCTCGGCATGGTCGCGAGCTATCAGTCGGGTCCGGCGATCTACAAATACCTGAAGGATAAGAAGGGGGTGAAGACGGTCGCGTTCGTCGCCGCCAACGAGTCCGATCCCTTGAGCCAGCGCGACAACGGCGTCGCCGCCGCCAAGGCCCTCGGCCTCGAGGTCGTCGCCGACAAGGACACCTATCAGAACGACACGCGCGACTTCACGCCGGTGCTGACCCCGATCGTCAAGCTCAAACCCGACCTGCTGGTGCTTTCGGGCGTTGCGCCCGCGAACGCGCCGCTGCTCATCCGCTCGGCGCGCGAGCTCGGCTACACGGGGCTCATCTCGACCGAGACGGCGCAGGACGCCAAGGTGCTCGAGGAAGGCGCGGGCGAGCTGGCCAACGGCTTCATCTCGGTCGGCGGCGCCTCGACCCCGGAAATCCGCTCGAAAGCGATGGAGGAGTTCATCGAACGCTACACCAAGAAATTCGGCGAGTACAACGACGAGTCGAACACCAAGGTCTACGCGCTCCAGTACATCGTCGACACCCTGAAGGCGGACCCGAAGGCGATCGCCGACGTCGCCGAGTTCAAGAAGACGATCGACGGCTTCTCGGCGCCGAACCCCTATCTCAAGGACTCGTCGGCGACGCTGCACTATGTCGGGAACACGTCGTTCGGGCAGAAGCGCCAGCTCGCAGTGCCGCTGGTCGTCAACGAATACAAGGACGGCAAGTTCGAGACGCTGTTCGTCGCCAACGTCGATTGAACCTCGTTCTCCCCCTCTCCCCGTGAGCGGGGAGAGGGGCGGGGTGAGGGGCTGCGCCGTCCTTTCCAAATAGCGCAGCGCCGCCCCTCATCCGGCGCTACGCGCCACCTTCTCCCCGCGCGCGGGGAGAAGGGATTGTCCACCTTATAGCTGAGGCGGCATGGAACAGGTCATCGCCAACGGGCTCTACCTCGGCGCGCAATACGCGCTCATCGCGCTCGGCCTGACGCTGATCTTCGCGCTGATGAACGTGCTCAACTTCGCCCACGGGCAGATGTACGTGCTCGGCGGCTTCGTCACCTACGAAGTCTACGGCTTGATGAAGCTGCCGTTCGTCGTCGCCCTCGCCGCCTCCGCACTGACGCTCGCCGTGCTCGGCGCGCTGATCGAGCGCTTTCTCTTCCGCACCGTGATCCGGCGCAGCGAGCGCGAGGAAAGCACGATGCTGCTCGCCGCGGGCGTCGCCTATTTCCTCGACGCCGCGATCCTGCTGATCTTCGGCGAGAAGCAGCGCGGCGTGCGCAAGATCGTGGGCGGCGTCTTCGTCTGGGACAACCTCATTCTCCCCTGGGACCGCATCCTCGTCGCGGGCCTCGCCGTCGCCTTCATCGTGGCGTTCATCCTGATGATGCAGTTCACCAAGCCGGGGCGCGCCATGCGGGCGCTGGCGCAGGATCGGGTCGCGGCGCAGCTCATGGGGGTGCCGGTCGAGTTTTACGGGCTCGTCGGCTTCGCGCTCGGCGCCATGCTCGCAGGTCTCGTCGGCGGCTTGCTGGTGACGATCACCGGCGTCAATTCCGGCATGGGCGGGCCGATCTCGATCAAGGCCTTCATGATGGTGATGATCGGCGGGGCGGGCGTGGTCGGGGGCGCCATCGCTGGCGGCTTCATCCTGGGCATGCTCGAATCGGTCGGGCTCACCGTCCTGCATTCCTATGGCGACCTCACCTATCTCACGATTTTCGTCGCCCTGATGATCTTCCTCGCCATCCGCCCGAACGGGCTGATGGGCAAGCCGTGGGGATGAACCGATGACGGGCAGTCAACGCGCGGGGCGCGCGACGGCGGTCGCGGTCTTCCTCGCGGTGGTCTTCGTCGCAATTCCGTGGACGATCGCGGCGACCGGCCGCACCGACCTCTATTACACGCTGAGCTCGGTGGCGCTGCTCGCCATCGCATCGGGCGGCGTGTGGCTCACCTTCTACATCGGCCGCATCAATATCGGCCAAGGCGCCTGGGCGCTCGCGGGCGGCTACGTCTCGGCCGTCCTCGTCACGACCACCGGCTTGTCCTTCTGGCTGAGCCTGCCGATCGCCGGCCTCTTCTGCGCGTTCTTCAGCGTGCTCATCGGCCTGCCGATCCTGCGGCTGCGCGGCGTCTATTTCTCGATGGTGACGCTGGTGCTGACCGAAGTCGCGCGCCTGACCGCGCTCGCCCTCTCCATCACCAACGGCGCGCGCGGCATCACCAGCATCCCGACGCCCGGCCCGATCGGCCTCTTCGGGCTGACGATCGTTCCGGCCTTCGACTCCTTCGCCCAACGCAATGCGGCGTTCTACTTCCTCTCGGCCGCGATGATGACGCTCTGCTTCGCCGGCCTCTGGCGTCTCGTCCATTCGCGCATGGGCCAGCTCTTCGCGGCGCTGCGCCAGAACGAGGACCTGGCCTCCTCGATGGGCGTCAACGTGCCCCTCCTCCGGGTGGTCGCCTACGCCATCTCGTCCTTCCTCGGCGGAATCGGCGGAGCGATCTTCGTCGCCATCGCCCAGTCCATCTATCCTTCGAGCTTCACGATCAACGACAGCGTGAACTTCATGCTGAACTGCTTCCTCGGCGGTCTCGGCTACGTGTTCGGCCCGATGCTGGGCACGCTCGTGCTCTATTTCGGCTGGGACCTCTTGTTCGAGACCGGGCAGTACCAGCTCCTCATCTACTCCGGATCGATGATCCTGCTGATCCTCCTCCTGCCGAACGGGCTCTTGAGTCTTCTGGACCTGCGCTGGCCGTCGCGGAGGGCGCCATGACGACCCCGATCCTGGCGGTCCGCGACCTGACAAAGCGCTACGGCGGCCTCACCGCCGTGAACGAGGTGTCGTTCGACGTTCATGAGGGCGAGATCCTATCGATCATCGGCCCCAACGGCGCGGGCAAGTCGACGATCTTCAAGCTCATCTCCTCGTTCGTGAAGCCGACGCGGGGCGAGGTCCGCTTCAACGGCGAGCTCATCTCGGGCCTGGCGCCGCACATCGTGGCGCGCAAGGGCGTCGTGCGCACCTTCCAGGAGACCACGATCTTCAAGGGCATGACGGCGCGCGACAGCGTCGTCGTCGCCCACCACCTGCGCTCGCGCGCGAGCCTGCTCGGTTTCTATTTCGGGACGGCGGCGGCGCGCCGCGACGAGGCGGCGTTCGGCCGCTCGGCCGACGAGATCCTCGACTTCCTCGGCCTCGGCCCGGTTCGGAACGAGATCGCCAGCAACCTTCCCCAAGGGCATTTGCGCGCGCTCGGCATCGCGATCGGGCTCGCCGCCGACCCGAAGGTGCTGCTGCTCGACGAGCCCTTCGCCGGGATGAACGTCGACGAGACCGACCGCGCCGTCGAGCGGGTGCGGGCGGTGCGCGACCGCGGCGTGACCTGCCTGCTCGTCGAGCACGACATGGCCGCGGTGATGAAGATTTCCGACCGCATCGTCGTCATCAATTTCGGCGTCAAGATCGCCGAGGGAACGCCTGCCGACATCCGCGCCGACGACAGCGTCATCGAGGCCTATCTCGGCGTCGAAGACGAAACGATCGGGCTTTGACGATGGCCCCCATGCTCTCGCTCGACGGCGTCGAGCTCTATTACGACCACGTCTACGCGCTGAAGGGCGTTTCGATCGACCTCGAGGCGGGCGAGACGGTGGCGCTGATCGGCGCCAACGGCGCCGGCAAATCGTCGATCCTGCGCGCGATCACCGGCTTGAGCCGCATCCGCAAAGGTTCCATCGCCTTCGAGGGCCGGCGCATCGACGGCCTCGACCCGGCGGCGATCGTCAAGCTCGGCATCGCCATGGTCCCCGAGGGGCGGCGGGTCTTCCCGCTGATGAGCGTGCGCGACAACCTGCTCATGGGCGCCTTCTCGCGCTCCGACGGGGCGGGGGTGCGCGCCTCGCTCGACGAGGTGCTGCACCGCTTCCCGCGCCTCAAGGATCGCCTTAGCCAAGCGGCGGGCACGATGAGCGGCGGCGAGCAGCAGATGCTGGTGATCGGCCGCGCGCTGATGGCGAAGCCCAAGCTTCTGCTGCTCGACGAGCCCTCGCTCGGCGTCGCGCCGAAGATCGTCCAGGACATCGCGCGCTCGATCGTCGCCATCAACCGCGACGAGAAGGTGAGCGTGCTGCTGGTCGAGCAGAACTCGCGGATGGCGCTGCGCATCTCCCATCGCGCCTACGCCCTGTCGACGGGGTCGATCGCGCTTTCGGGCGCCTCGGCCGACCTCGTGAAGGACGAACGGGTGCAGCGGCTCTATCTCGGCGGCGAGGTCTGAAGGGTCTTCCCATGCTGATCTGCGTGATCAACCCCAACACGACCGCCTCGATGACCGCCAAGATCGGCGTCGCGGCGCGGGCCGCGGCCTCGCCCGGCGTCGAGGTCCGCGCCGTCAATCCGGCCTTCGGGCCGCCGAGCATCGAAGGCTATCTCGACGAGGCGTTCTCCGTGCCGGGGCTTCTGGCGGAGATCGCCGGGGCGGCGGACGCCGACGCCTTCGTCATCGCCTGCTTCGACGACACCGGGCTCGAGGCCGCCCGCTGCGCCACCGCCGCCCCGGTCGTCGGCATCGGCGAGGCGGCGTTCCATGTGGCGAGCCTGATCTCGGAAAAATTCAGCGTCGTGACCACCCTGCCCCGCTCGATCGCCCCGATCGAGCGGAACCTCGTCAAATACGGCCTCGCGGCGCGCTGCGCCCGGGTGCGCGCCGCCGACGTTCCGGTTCTCGCGCTCGAAGACCCCGGCTCCGACGCCCGCCGCGCGATCGAGGCCGAGATTCTCCGCGCGCTCGCGCAGGATGGCGCCGAGGCGATCGTGCTCGGCTGCGCCGGCATGACCGACCTCGCCCGCGATCTCGGGGAGAAGACCGGCGTTCCCGTGCTCGACGGCGTCGCCTGCGCGGTCGGCCTCGCCGAGACCCTCGTCCGCCTCGGCCTCGGGACCTCGAAGCGCTGCACCTACGCCCCGCCGCTCGCGAAGACCTATGCGGGCGATTTCGCCAAATTCTCGCCGAAGTGAGGCGCCCGCTGTAAGCGCGATCGGCGATCGCGCCCCGGGAAGCGAAGAAAAAGGCCTCCCGCCCGCCCGGGAAAAGCGAAAAAGTTTTGCGCTCGACCGATGTCGAGCCGTCG
Organism: uncultured Hyphomicrobiales bacterium; assembly: GCA_903932535.1. GTDB lineage: Bacteria > Pseudomonadota > Alphaproteobacteria > Rhizobiales > Beijerinckiaceae > Roseiarcus. Next base: position 5,447 of record CAIZGR010000171.1, read on the forward strand.
ATCGGCCGCTCATGTCCCGGCGCCGAGAACGATTTTACCGGAAAGGCTCCGTCGATCTCACGGCGATCCCGTGCGTATCGAGGCGCGGAACGATGCGCGTCTCGCCAACGGACGGAGCGGTATCCGCGCTCGGCCTGCGCAGCGTCGCGTTGCGGCTCCCGCGCAACCATAGTACTTTTGTGTTATCATTTTTGTTGCCATGACGCCGCATCGCAATGCATACAATGTTAACGGCTCGGTGGGGCTGCTCGTGCGGAAAGAGGCACGCGCGTAACGGACGCGATCTCAGCGCAGGGCGATGATGCGAGAGAGCAGTCGAAGATGGCGCCAGCCGAACCCAACTCCGGCGCGTCGAGACCCCTAGGCCTCGGTCCGCGCGAACAGACATCGCGCTCGCCCGCCAGACGCCGTTGGCGCCGAATCGAAAGGGCGTCCCGGAAGCGCATGCATGACGCGCACCGCACAAGCCGCTTCGTCACGATCAGGCAGAGAAGCCGGCTCGACACCCGCGACGAATCCGGGAACCGCCGAGTTGCGAGATCGCTCGGCTCGGCAACCACGTCGAGGGTGTCGCAGCCCGCACCCCCGAGGGCGGCCCGGCGAAAGCGGGCCTCATTCCTGACGAGCGGGAGGGGCCGGCCGCGCAGTCATACATCCGAGCAGCGGCCGATCGCGTATTCTCGACACCGATTCCCCGCGCCCTGTCTCGGAGCGCAAGCCGCAATGATGGACGAGGCGAATGAGAAAGATTCGCCTATCGGATCCAAGCAAGCGTAGCGATGAATTTCTTGGATCGTAGACTTATTCTTCTCGCACAGGGATCGCAGCAGCCGAACAGCGAAGCGTCGAAATCATACGAATAACGTAAGCTGTGATGCCGAATTGCAATCGATAAGACTCGATAAGGATCGGATATACGCATTTTTCGCACCTGCTCAGTGGAGAGAAGCTATGTCAGCATCGTACTTCGAATCGAAACACAAGATAACTCTCATTGGCGACGAAATGGACTTTTTAAATCGGTGGGACGACTCTGCAACCGGCGATTCCGGACGAAACGTCAACAGAACCAGCAAATTTTATTCGTTGTTGAACGTCATGGGCCGGTCGATCAGCAACGGCCGGGCGAAATTCGGCGGCGCCGGCAGTCAGACTCTGGTGCCGCCCGTCGCGGCGCCCTCCCCGACGCAGCCGTCGCCGGCGCTTTTCGCGGCGCCCTCCGCAACTCTCGCGGACGGGTCGACGCTCGTCGGCCACGCCGGCCAACTGCAGTTCGATCTCGTCTGGGACCCGAGCGTCGCGTCTGCGCCCGCGGGCTTCGAGGCCGCGGCGATCGCGGCCGCGAGCTACTACAGCAACATGTTCTCGAACCCCATAACCGTCGAGATCGACATCGGTTACGGCGAGGTGAACGGAACCCGGATTTCGGCCGGGAACGCCGGACAGAGCCAGCATCAAGCGGAAAGTTTCGGGTATTCCGACATTTTGCCGGCGCTCCAGGCCGACAGCCATTACTCCGGCAATCAGGCGCTGGCGGATTCCACGCTTCCCTCTTCCGATCCGCTCGGCGCCACTTTCTACCTCGTCAGCTCGGCCGAGGCGGCGGCCCTCGGCCTCGACGTCGGCGGCTATGCCGGCGGTTATCCGGATGGCTATGTCGGCGTTTCGAGCGCACTCAACTGGGACTGGAACTCGGTGACGACGCCGGTAACGTCCGGGCAGTATGACGCGATCGGAACGTTCGCGCACGAATTCAGCGAAGTCATGGGGCGCGTCGGTTCGGTGGGCTATGCCGAGGGCGGCGGGAACTACACGCCGCTCGACCTCTTCCGCTACACGAGTCCCGGCATTCTCGACACCACGGTCAACACAGGCGCCTATTTCTCGATCGACGGCGGCAATACGAACCTCGGAACGTACAACAATCCCCTCGTTTCCGACGCCGGGGACTGGGTCAACAGTCTGGTCGGGGATGCCTACGGCGCCGAGCGGCCGGGCGTCGCCGGCGTCGTGTCTTCGATCGATCTGGTCGAGGATTCGGTGCTCGGCTTCAATTTGACCGCCGCCGGCCTCTCTGCAACCCGGACGCTGACCCTCGCCTGACATGGCGCCGTTGCGCGCGGGACAGGCGCGGCGATATCGAGCAGCCTCCTCCCCCTCGCCCTCTGCGTCACCTTTCCCTTGCGGCCTCGGAGGCGATTTTGGCCAGCGGGGAGAGGAGATAGTCGATCACGCGCCGGGAGTCGGTCTTGATTTCGACGGTGACGGTCATGCCGGGGGTGAGGGGGATGAGGGCGTCGCCGATTTTCATCGCGGTCGCGTCGAGGGCGACGGTGACGGGGAAGACGAAGCTCTCGGCCTGGCCGGGGGCGGTCGAGGCGGCCTGGGCGGCGGCGGCGTTGGCGGCGGCGGCGGCGTTGGCCATCGAGCGCTTGGCCTCCTGCTCGGACACCGCGCCCGGGGCGATCCGGGTGACCTTGCCGTTGATCACGCCGAAGCGGGTGAAGGGGAAGGCGTCGACCTTGACCACCGCCGGCTGCCCGAGCTTGACGAAGCCGATGTCGAGGTTGGGCACCAGAGCCTGGACCTCGAGCCGGCCGCCCGCGGGCGTGATCACGGCGAGCTGCTGGCCGGTGGTGACCACCTGCCCCACCGTCGTCACCGCCGTCTGCTGCACCACCCCGTCGATCGGCGCATGGAGCTTGGTGCGCGCGAGGCGGGCGGTCGCCTTGGCGAGCTGCTCGCGCGCCTCGTCGCGTTTGCGCGCGGCGTCGGCGAGCTTGTTCTCGTTGTCGGCGATGAACTGCGAGACGGTTTTCGCCTTCTCGCTCGAAAGCTCCCGCAGCGCCGCCTCGGTCTCGATCAGCTGGCCCTCGTCGGAGGCGAGCTGCGACTGCGACTTCTCCAGTTCCTCCTTGGCGTCGTAGAGGTTGATCTTGGTGCCGACGTTGAGGTCGATCGCCTGCTGGCGGGTCGCCACCCGCTGGTTCAGCGTCTCCATCAGCGTGTGCTGGAAGGCGATGCTCATATCGAGCCGCTTCCGGGTCGCGCGCTTCTGCGCCATCTGCCGGTCGAAGGCTTTGAGCGCGTCGGAGAGCTGGCCGAGGTCGGCGCGCAGCACCGCCTCCTCGCGCAGCCGGAACAGCTCCGGCAGGCCCTCGTCCCAGGCGATGGAAAACGCCGGCCGCCCGGCGAGCGCCTCGACCGGGTCCGGCGCGCTCGCCCTGCGGTCGTCGGAAGCCGCGCCCGCCGCCTGTTCTTTGGCGGCAATGGGCTCGGCGCCGCCGCCCTCGCCGCCGTCGGCGGAGGCCTCCTCGATCCCGGCGCTGCGCACCGTCTCGATGGCGAAGCGGCGGCGCGCGATCTCGGCGAGGCTCGCGTTCATCGCGGCTTCGGCCGCGGCGGCGTCGGCGCGCGCCTCGGCCGGATCGAGCTCGAACAGGAGGTCGCCCGCCTTCACCGGCTCGCCCGCCTCGACATGGATCGCCGTCACCTTGCCCGGATCGAGCGGCTCGATCACCTTGGCGTAGCCGGCCGTCTCGACCTTGCCCGGCGCGACCGCGTGCACGTCGAGCCGGCCGAAGAAGGACCACACCAGCGCCGCGAGCGCGAAGGCCGAGATCGTCGCCATCAGCGCGATCGGGGCCGGCGGGGGCGGCGACTCCAGGATCTCGAGCGCCGCCGGCAGGAACTCCCGGTCGCGGCCGGAGACGGGGGGCGGCGCGCGCGGCGCCGGGGCGGCCGGCTGCGCATCCGCCGGGGGCGCGGTCCGCTCGTTCATGCCGGTTCCCTCGCCTGGTCGGATTGCAGCGCCCAGAGATGGGCGTAGAGCCCGCCCTCGCGCCGCAGCAGCTCGTCATGGGTTCCGATCTCGACGATCTCGCCCCGTTGCATGCCCACGATCCGGGTGCAGGGGCGCACCGCCGCGAGCCGGTGGGCGATGATCACCACGGTGCGGCCGCGCACGATCGCGCGCATGTTGTCCTGGATGATCCGCTCGCTGTCGTAGTCGAGCGCCGAGGTCGCTTCGTCCAGGATCAGGATGCGCGGGTTGGTCGCCAGCGCCCGCGCGATCGCGATGCGCTGGCGCTGGCCGCCCGACAGGTTCGCCCCCCGCTCCTCGATCACCGTGTCGTAGCCCTGCGGCAGCCCGGCGACGAACTCGTCGGCCCCGGCGAGCCGGGCCGCCTGCATCACCATCACCCGCGGCATCGCCGGGTCGCCCAGCGCGATGTTCTCGTGGATCGTGCGGTTGAAGAGGATGTTCTCCTGCAGCACCACGCCGATCTGGCGCCGGAGCCACCCGGGATCGAGCTGGGCGGCGTCGACCCCGTCGATCATCACCTGGCCGAGCTGCGGGCTGTAGAGGCGCTGGATCAGCTTGGTCAGCGTCGACTTGCCCGAGCCCGACGGGCCGACGATCCCGATCACCTCGCCCGCCGCGATCGACAGGCTCACGTTGCGCAGCGCGTCCGCCCCCTCCGGCCGGTAGCGCATCGTCACGTTGCGGAACGCGATCGCCCCGCGCGGCGGCGGCAGGGTCAGCAGGCTCTGCGGCGCCGGCTCCGGCGGGGCGTTGAGGATGTCGCCGAGCCGCGCCACCGACACCTGCACCTGCTGGAAATCCTGCCACAGCTGCGACAGCCTCAGGATCGGCTGCACCACCTGGCTCGCGATCATGTTGAAGGCGATCAGCTCGCCCACCGACATCGTCCCCGCGATCACCGCCTGCGCGCCGATGAACAGGATCAGCGCCGTGGTGATCTTGCTCACGTACTGGATCAGGTTCTGACCCAGCGCGCCGGTGACCCCGGCGTCGAACGACTTGCTCACGTAGGAGGCGAGCCGCTCCTCCCATTGCGCCTGCATCATCGGCTCGACGGAGGCCGCTTTCAGCGTCTGCGCCCCCACGATCGATTCCACCAGGAACTGCTGCGAGCGCGCCCCGCGGTTGAACTTCTCGTTGATCTGCTCGCGCAGCACCGGCCTGAGCAGGGCGGCGATCACGACGTAGACGGGAATCGACAGCAGCACCACCAGGGTGAGCGGAACCGAGTAGAGGAACATCACCCCGATGAAGACGAGGGTGAACACGAGGTCGATCAGCGCCGTCAGGCCCTGGCCGGTGAGAAAGCTGCGGATCGTCTCCAATTCGCGCATCCGCGCCACCGTCTGCCCGGCCGCGCGGGTCTCGAAATAGGCGAGCGGCAGGCGGAAGAGGTGGTGGAAGAGCCGCCGTCCGAGCTCGACGTCGATGCGGTTGGTGGTGTGGCTGAGCGTGTAGGAGCGCAGGAACTGCAGCACCGTCTCGAACAGGCCCAGCGTCACCATGCCGACGACCAGCACCACCAGCGTCGACAGGCCCTTGTGCACCAGCACCTTGTCGACCACGAGCTGGAAGAAGATCGGGGTCGCGAGCGCGAACACCTGCACGAACAGCGAAGCGACCAGCACATGGCCGAGCGGCCGCTTGTAGCGCACGATCGAGGGCCAGAACCAGCGGAAGCCGAAGGTGTTGGGATCGATCCCCGCGCCGCCCAGCCGGCGGGTGACCAGGATCGCCGCGCCCGACGACAGCCCCTCCGCCTCCTCGAGCGACATCTCCTTGGCCGTCCGCGCCACCGGATCGACGAGCCGGATCTTGCCCTTCTCCGAGGCCACCGCGGCGACGGCGAACCCGCCCGCCTTCAACTCCAGGATCGCCGGAAACGGAATAGCGCCCAGCCGCTTCGCCCTCACCCCGCGAACAACGCGCGACTTGAGCTCCAAAAGGTTGGCCGCCCGAACCAGATCCTCCGCCCCAGCCAAACGCCCCGTCAAAGCCAACTGATGCCGCAACTGCGCAGGGTCCGCCGCAATGCGGAAATAGCC
>CAIZGR010000172.1 GCA_903932535.1 uncultured Hyphomicrobiales bacterium
CGAGGAGGCGGGCGCGGCGCTCGCGGCCCATCCCGGGGTGCGGCACCTGTCGTTCACCGGCTCCGTTGCAGTCGGCGCGCTCGTTCAGGCTGCCGCGGCGCGCCATGTCGCCCCGGTGACGCTCGAACTCGGCGGCAAGTCGCCGCAGCTCGTCTTCGCCGACGCCGATCTCGACCGGGCGCTGCCGTTCCTGGTCAACGCCGGCATCCAGAACGCCGGCCAGACCTGCTCGGCCGCCTCCCGCATTCTCGTCCAGCGCAAGCGCTACGACGAAGTCGTCGAGCGCATGGCCGAACGCTATCGCGGGCTCAGCGTCGGTGCCGCCGACGCAGACCTGGACGTCGGTCCGCTCATCTCCGCGAGGCAGAAGGCGATCGTCGAGGGCTTTCTCGCGGCCGGCGCCGACCTGACCGTCGCCGCCGAAGGGACGATCGTCGCGGACGCGCCGGCCGGCGGTCACTATGTCGCGCCGACCCTGTTCGCGCGCGTGCCCCGCGATCATTGGCTGGCGCAGGAGGAAATCTTCGGCCCGGTTCAGGTCGTCATCCCGTTCGACGACGAGGCGGACGCGGTGTCGATCGCCAACGGGACCGGTTACGGCCTCGTCGCTGGCGTGTGGACGGCGGACGGAGCGCGCCAGATGCGGCTCGCCAAAGCCTTGCGAGCGGGGCAGGTGTTCCTCAACAATTACGGAGCCGGCGGCGGGGTCGAGCTCCCGTTCGGCGGCGTCGGCAAGTCCGGCCATGGGCGCGAGAAGGGCTTCGAGGCGCTTTATGGCTTTTCGGCGCTGAAGACGGTCGCCGCGTGGCACGGGTGAGCGAGCCATATCGAGAGGACGCCTCCGCATGAGCCGCATCGTCGTCGTCTTGAACGGTCCGAATCTCAACCTGCTCGGCCGGCGCCAACCGGAAATCTATGGCCGTGAGACGCTGGCGGACCTCGAAGCGGATTGCCGCCACGTCGGCGAAGGGCTGGGGCTCGAGATCGAGTTTCGTCAAAGCAACCGCGAATACGAGATCATCGACTGGATTCACGAGGCGCGAGGGCGCGCCGCAGGCCTCGTCATCAACCCGGCCGCCTTAACCCACACCTCCGTCGCGATCCTCGACGCGCTCCACACGTTCGAAGGTCCGATCATCGAGGTCCACATCTCGAATGTGCACAAGCGCGAGGCGTTCCGCCATCACTCCTACGTTTCGACGGTCGCATCGGGAGTCATTGTCGGCTGCGGGACCCAGGGCTATGGGCTGGCGTTGCAGCGGATCGCAGCCTTGATCTGGGCGGCGGCGCGCTGACGGGCCGCGCGCCGGCTCTCTGCGGCGCCGCATCGCGTTCTGCGGGGCGTCGCCTGTTCGCCGACGCAATAGCCGGCGAACGGGTTTCGGGGAAGCCTCAGGCCGCTTCTTCGATCTCCGGATCGGCCGCCTCGGCCGCGCCCGCCCTCGGCTGGCGGCTCTGCGCCTTCTGCAACTGCGCTTCGATCGCCTTCAGCGCATCGATTTCGTTCGACTTCTGCACCGCAGCGATTTCCCGGACCATTCGATCCAGGGCGGCCTCGTACAGCTGACGCTCGGAATAAGACTGCTCCGGCTGTGCATCCGATCGGTAAAGATCCCGGACTACTTCCGCGATCGCGGTAATATCGCCGGAATTGATCTTGGTCTCGTATTCCTGCGCCCGCCGAGACCACATCGTCCGCTTGACGCGCGCCCGTCCGCTCAGGACGTCCATGGACCGTTTCGCCGTCTCCGGGTCCGAAATCTTTCGCATTCCCACGCCGGCGACTTTCGAAGTCGGCACGCGCAACGTCATTTTATCCTTCGAGAAACTGATGACGAACAATTCGAGCTTGAAGCCCGCGACTTCCTGCTCCTCGACGGACACGATCTGCCCCACGCCGTGCGCCGGATAGACGACGAACTCGTTCAATTTGAAGCCCTGCCGCTGGCCGCCGGCCTTGGCGGCCTTCGGCGGCGTCGCGGCCTCGTCCTTCGTCGCGGGTTTCGGCTTGGCGTTCGGCGGCGCTGCCGATTTGGACGCGGGAGTCGCCGCTACGCCCGTACCGGTCTCCGTCGCCTTGGCCCCCGAGACAGCTGCTGCGCCAGTTTTTTCGGCCTTCAATGCTAACTCCTCGCTCGCGGCTTGCGCTTTGGCTTTTTGGGGGGTCTTCGTCTGCACTTTCGTGTCCGACACTTTTCCGTTCGACGTTTTGTCGACGGCGACGACAGTGACTTCGCGGTCCAATGTCTTCCTCGCTTCGCCTGTTCGGGCTATCGTGCCGCCCGGTTGATTACCCTCGCGCCGCTCGGCGGAGGCCGCCGTTGTCGGCGCCTTCGTCGTCCCGGCTTTCGCCGGCGCCGAACGCTTCTTGCCGGCCGCGCTTCCCCGCGTGGACGTTCTCACTGAACTTGCGCCCGTGCCGGCGGCTTTGCGGGATCGCTCTGGCGACGCACGAGTCCTCTGGCGCGGCCGTTCCTGGGGGGAGACGCTCGTCGATTGAACTTTCTTCGATCGGCCTCTCCTTGTCGACTTCCTGCTCGCCGTCATCGGTACCCACTCCACCCACGAGCCTATTTCCGCGAGCGCCGAAGATCCCTTTACCGTCCATGAAAACAGCCGTGCGACGCAACCCGGGGCGTCTCCGGTCCTCGTATGACCGGCGCGACACACCTTTCCGCGAGATGGATGGTGTTTAGCACAATTCTATCGAAATTTCAAAGGGCGAGAAGAACGATTGTTGCGCGTTGAATCCTCCGTGCGGGTACAGGCGTCCCGTCGCCGGCAGCGTGACGGCAGCTTAATCGCCTTGGCCGGGCTCCGGCGAAAAGAAATCCTTGAACTTGTCGGGTCTCCCGTCAAAGTCCTTCGACTCCGCCACCGGCTCGCGCTTCTGGGTCACGTTCGGCCATACTTGCGAATATTCTGCATTCAGGGCCAGCCAGTTCGCCAAACCCGGCTCGGTATCCGGCTTGATGGCTTCGGCGGGACATTCCGGTTCGCAAACCCCGCAGTCGATGCATTCGTCGGGATGGATCACCAGCATGTTTGCTCCCTCATAGAAGCAGTCGACCGGACAGACCTCCACACAATCCATATACTTGCACTTGATGCAGTTCTCGACCACCACGTAAGTCATTTGACGGGCCTCGTCTTGATCTGGTTACAGACTGGAAGTTTTTCTGTTCGATGGATAGCGGAACGGATTCGGTCATGGCCGAACGCGAAACAGGGTCCCCGTCTCGCTCAGTTCCGCTTCTTGCTCTCCGATTCGAGGATCGCGCGCAACTCCATCAGCTTTGCGAAGGGCGACATGGGATCGATGACCGGTTTCCTCTCCGCATTCGCACGTGGTCCCGGCGCGCCGCTTCCCTGACGTTTGTCCTCCGGCGCGCGCTGCTGCGCCTTTTTGGCGTCCCAGGCTTTTTTTATGTCCCAGGTCTTCGGCTTGTCGCCGTGGGCGGGCTTCTCGAACGCAGGCCTCTCTTTGGTCGAGGGACGGTCCGCACGGCGTTCCAGCGCCGTCCCGCCTGTCTCCGGGATGTCCGCGCCGCCCTGGCTCTGCGCGTGGGGCTCCGCCCGAGGGGCATTACGGCGTCGGGGCGGGCGCGAGGGCCTCTGATGACCTCGTCCTGGCGCCCGGGCGAACCGCCAGATCGTGACGGTCTCCTGGTCCGCCGGAGCGGGCGAAGCCTCAGGCGGACCATCGCCGGCGGCCTCCGCATCCGAGTGGTTCTCGGCCTGCGGTTCCAAAGACTCGGTCCGCAACTCCAGCGGGGCCGACGCAACGGCCGTCGAATGTTCCACCGGCAGGGAGATGGAATCTTCGAGCGGCGGCGGCGCCTCGTCCGACGGGAGGTCGACCGTGGACGAATCCTCCGGCTCCTGCGCCAGAACCTCGGCGGCAGCATCCTCCTCGCCGCCGGCTTCGTCGTCTTCCGGCTGCGGATCGGCGACGACGTCCGTTTCACGCGCGTCGACCGTGGACGAATCCTCCGGCTCCGGCTCCTGCGCCGGAACCTCGGCGGCAGCATCCTCGTCATTGCCGGCTTCGTCGCCTTCAGGCTCCGCAGCGGCGACGACGTCCGTTTCAGGCAAGTCGATCGTGGACGAAGCCCCCGGCTCCTGCGCCAAAGCTTCGGCGGGCGCATCCTCGTCGCTGGCGGCTTCGGCGCCTTCCAGCTCCGGAGCGGCCGCCACGCCGGCTTCGGGCGGGGCGACGGGCGCGACGGCCGCCGGCCATATGATCTGTCCACGTGGGACCGTCAGGCTTTCAAAACCCAGCGCTCTCAGGATCGAAGCGAACCCCTCCCCGGAACACCCGGTCAAGGACGTCATCTGGCTCGTGACCTGGAAGGCGGCGGGACCGGAGTCCGGTCCGCTGACGACGCGCAGCGTCGAGGCCGCGCGGATCATGTCGGCCAAGCGCTCCACGATGTCGACGCGGACGACCCGGTCGCCGCAGAGCCGAAAGCCTCCGATCCGATAGGTGTCGGGAGCGACCCGAAGATCGGGCGGCGCCGACGTGCGCCCGGACGACGCCATCGGGATCAGCCCCTGGGCCGCTGCGCTGAAGTCCTCGCCGCCCTTCTGGAGACACCACAGTTGCACCGCCATCGCCCGGGACGCCGGCCGGAGGGTCGTCGGAACGTAGAGGTAATAGGAGCCGAAACGGACGCCGTGCTTTCGCAGCAAGGCTCTCGCGTTCTGGTCGAGGCCTCGGACGACGCTGCGCACCGATTCCCGCTCCAGCACGCCCAGCGCGTTGGCGATCTTGGCGGCCAGCTCCTGAAGCTGGGTCGAGCCCTCCTGCATGCCGCGAAGCGCGAAGAGCGGCCCGAGAAGGCGCTGGATCGTCGCGGTCAGCCACAGATCGAGGCGCGCAAGGACAAGCTGCTGCGCCTCGGCCGACATCGCCTCGTCCACGAGCGGAACGGCGCGCGGCGTCAGGAGGTCGTCGCCGGAGGCCAGCTTGGCAACGGGGTCCCCGAGCCAGCGGATCGCGCCGTCGCTCGCCAGGACGATCGAAGAGTCGACAGCCTGATGAAAGCGCGCCGCGCGCGCGTCCAGCTCGAGCGTCAGCGCCATGCGCCGCTGTTCCTCGTTCGCCGCGCTCTCGCCTGCCGGCGCGTCTCTCGCGCCCAGGAACTGGAAACCGTGAAGGCCGGAAAAGTCCCAGACCGGCTCATGGTTTCCGGGAAACGACCGCTCTTCGACGGACATCGAGTCTCCGTCAATACCCATATGGCTCCGCGCCTCACGTCAAGGATGAGAAAGATGGGCCTCGCTCGTGAAGGATCGAGCGACGCACTCCTTAGCTGACCGGCAGGCCGCTGCCAATAGAAGAGGATTTCGGAATCGCCTCGATTCGGCCTCGCCCGCGCCAAAGACGCGGCGACCAGATCGGCGGTCCGGCTCGATGACTGTCTGTCGATCCCGCCATCCGGCGGGTTTCGACGCAGCTCAGCTTGCCCTCGCGTTGCTGCACGGTCAAGTCGAGAGTCGGCCGGAAGCCGAAAAGCTGCTAGAGCCGGGTGATGAGGCTCGACGTGTCCAGGCGTCCACCGCCCTTCGCCTGGACGTCGCGATAGAACTGATCGACCAGCGCGGTGACCGGGAGCGGCGCGCCGTTTCTTCGCGCTTCGTCGAGACAGATCGCGAGATCCTTGCGCATCCAGTCCACGGCGAACCCGAAGTCGAATTGTCTGGCGATCATCGTCTCGTGGCGATTGTCCATCTGCCAGGATTGCGCAGCGCCCTTGGAGATCACGTCCACGACCCCTTTCGGGTCCAGGCCGGCCGCTTCGGCGAACCGGACGCCCTCGGCGAGGGCCTGCACGAGGCCCGCGATGCAGATCTGATTGACCATCTTGGTCAACTGACCCGCCCCGGCTGGCCCCATGAGGCGGCAGGAGCGCGCATAGGCCGCGATGACCGGCTCGGCTTTGGCGAAATCGGCCTCGCCGCCGCCGCACATGACCGTCAACTGTCCTTTTTCCGCCCCGGCCTGTCCGCCCGACACCGGCGCGTCGACGAAGCCGAAACCGCGCCTTTCCGCTTCGCCCGCCAACGCGCGCGCGACCGTCGCCGACGCGGTCGTGTGGTCGACGAACACCGCCCCCCGGCGCATGCCCGCGAACGCGCCGTCGTCGCCGAGGCAGACCGAGCGGAGGTCGTCGTCGTTGCCGACGCAGGCGAAGACGCAATCGCGGTCGCGCGCCGCCTCGCGCGGCGCCGGCTCGCTACGGCCGCCGAACTTCTCGACCCACTTGGCGGCGACGGCGGGCGTGCGGTTATAGACGACGACGTCGTGGCCCGCCCGCCGGAGATGCCCGGCCATGGGAAACCCCATCACGCCGAGGCCGATGAATGCGACGTTGCTCATGGGATGATCTCGCTTGGCTCGTGTCGAACAGCGCGGCCCGACGCTCGCGCCCGGCGATTTTCCTCCGATCGGCGCTTTCTGGGAAGGGCCGAAGACGGCGCTTCAGTCCGGAAAAACGACGGTTTTGCCGTGGTTGAGGAGCACGCGGTCCTCGAGCACGTGGCCGAGCGCCCGGGCGAGCACGCGGCGCTCGATGTCGCGCCCCTTGCGCACCAGCGTCTCGGGCGTGTCGCGGTGGCTGATCCGCTCCACGTCCTGCTCGATGATCGGGCCTTCGTCGAGGTCGGAGGTGACGAAATGCGCCGTCGCGCCGATCAGCTTCACCCCGCGCTCGTGCGCCTGATGGTAGGGCTTGGCCCCCTTGAAGCCGGGCAGGAAGGAATGGTGGATGTTGATGCAGCGTCCCCTGAGCTTGGCGACGAAGCCGTCGGACAGGATCTGCATGTAGCGCGCGAGCACCACGACGTCGGCCTGCGAGGACCGGATGATCTCCCAGGCCTCCGCCTCCTGCTCCATCTTGGTGTCCTTGGTGACCGGCACGTAGTGGAAGGGGATGTCGTCCAGATCGATGTGGGCGTAGGTCTCGCGCGGATAGTTGGAGAGGATGGCGACCGGCTCCATCGTCAATTCCCCGCTGCGCCAGCGATAGAGGAGGTCGGCGAGGCAGTGGTCGGCCTTCGACACCATCAGCGCGACCCGCTTGCGCTCGCGCGCCGGACGCATCGACCATGTCATGGCGAAGGATTTGGCGAGCGCCGCGAAATCCTCGCGCAGCGCCGCGAGGTCCGACTGGGCGTTGGCCGCGTTGAACCCGACCCGCATGAAGAACGTGCCGGTCCGGGTGTCGTCGAACTGCTGCGCGTCGAGGATGTTGAAACCGCCGTCGAACAGCGCCGCCGAGACCTTGGCGACGATGCCCGGCCGGTTGGCGCAGGACAGGGTGAGGATGTGACGCTCCAGGGGCATGCGGCCTGTGGACTCCTGTTCAATCGTCGCGCGCGTTCCGGCTCCGGCCGGCCCGGCCGCCGCCGCTGGGCGGCGGCCTCGCCGTCTCCGACCCGGTTTCTCGCCTTTTCAGGGGTTTGCGGCGCAATTCCCCACCCCGCCGCGCCTCCACTCCGGCCCGGCGATTCGGCTTTCCGGCGCCGAAGAGGCGTTTTCAAGCGGTTAGGCGCCAAAACCTGTCCGAAATCAACTGGCGATCGAGGCGCCGGAGCAGGTTTGCGCGGACGGCCCCTCGGTAGGCTCGAGCCCGGGACGCGTGCCGCGCATATTTAAACACTTTACGATTGTTTTTCTCCGTGATCCTGGAACCTTGAATTCCCGGTGGCGATCGCCAGGATGTACTACTGGCCCGAGTCACGGGAACTGAGGGTAAAGGCTTGCGAGCTTGATGCGAGCGTCGGCGGTTGTGAATTGCCAGTCGGCTTTGGCGTGATGGGTGTTGCGGTGGCGTTCCCAGGCGGCGACTTCTGCGATCAGTTTCGGCTTGTCGGGTATGCGGCGGTCGAGGCGCCGGGTCGAGAGGACGGCGAGTTCGGACTCGGCCATGTCGAGCC
>CAIZGR010000173.1 GCA_903932535.1 uncultured Hyphomicrobiales bacterium
AGACCGCGCCGCCGACAAACGCCTTCCAGATTGAGCCGCCCGCGCTGGCCGTGACCGTCGGCGCGGTGACGTAGCCGGACCCGGCCGTGGTCAGGAGGGCGCCGACCGCGCAGCCTGTCTGATTGGCGATGCGATAGTTGACGCCGTCCGACATGATGAGTTCGACGCCGCCCGCCGGGACGCCGCCGCCGACCGTGCGCCAGATGCCCGAGATCGGGTCGAGCTGCTGAACGGTGGTGTAGAGACCCGTCCGCACGGCGTAAGCGCCTGCGGGGGTGAGAAGCTGCGTCTGGCCGGGCGCCAGATCGTACCAGTTGCCCGGCACGCCCTTGAGCGTGAGTACGTTGCCGACGCCGCCGAAACCGGAAAAAGCTGCCATAACTAAATCTCCTTTAATTACAGCAAGTTAGATTACCGCTGGAAGGGTGCCAGGTACATTGGGCCATGCCGCGCCCGTAATTCCCGCGATCTGCGCGCCGGACGAAGGCTTGGCGCAGACGAGGTCGGCGGCGGAAATCAGCACGCCGATGTCGCTGATCTGGCCGACCGCGATCTGGCTCTCGAAGCCACTGAAGGTCATCGGCGCATATTCGCTCATATACATGCCGGTGTAGCGGCTGTTGATCGCGAAGGCCGTGCCGAGCGGGCAGAACGGATCGGGGAAGATCGGCGTGTCGAGCACGCGGATCGCGCGGAAGCCCGTGTTGACGACGTCGTCCTTGTTGTAGATCGAGTTCGGCCGCGTCATGAACATTTCGAGCGACTGGAAGTCGCTCATCAGTTCCGCCCAGTTGGCCGGGTTCATCGTCACGTAGTCGGGAGCCTCGCCGCCCGCGCCGGCTTGAATGCGCGTCAGAAGCTGAGCCATGCCGACGCGCGTCACGGCGGCGGCGCCGGTGTTGTTGATGAGCTGGCCGGACCAGAACGAGCCGGGCGTGCGGGTCAGGCCGCCGTAGGACGGGACGTTGGTGCCGTCGTCGTAGGCCATCGGGAGCGAGTCCCAAGCCTGCGGATTGGCGGTGTTGTTGGAGTACAGCGCTTGCGCGTAAGCCTGTTTGATGACCACCGCCGCATCCGACATGACGGCGCGCAGCTTGGGAATCACGACTTCGGAGGACTGGATGATCGCCTCCATGCCGAAGAAGCCGATCGGCACCATGCCCAGCTTGAGACTGAACTGCGCGTTCTGGATGGCCGTTTGATCGGTCGGCATCGGAAAGTCGCCGGCGAACGAACCCCAGTTGAAGCTGACGAAGCTGCTTCCCTGCACGGGCACGGTGATCTGAGAAACGCCGCCGCGCGCCGCCTTGGATTGCGACATAAATAAGGACAAAAGTGGGTGACTTTGATATATATTCACAAAAACTGATGGTAAAAAAGCGCGCCTCGTGAGCGCCGCAAGTTGAGCCCCCAAAGCCCCAGAAGGCGTGATTCCTGAGCCAGTTAGCGTCGAAACCGGAGAAGTTGGATAAGCCATTTTCTACCTCATGCTCCGAACGACAACAAGCCGGAGCTTGTGTTGTGCTGGCTGAAAACTTCGTGGGTGATGCCGCGCCGTGTCAGCAAAGCCTTGGCGGCTTCGATCCTATCTTCCAGCCTCTGACCGGCGGGCTGCTGAACGATCCAAAGTTCAAGATTGGCCGGCGCATTATTGAGCCTGTCGCCGTCGCGGTGGTGAACGTTTTCCCCTTCGCGCAGCGGCCGGCCTATCATCTTCGTCATGACCAGCCGATGCTCAAATTCGTAGCCCGTGGGCGTCTTGATCTTGCGATAGCCGGACTCCGTAATGGAGCCGGTCCCCTGCTCAGCGCGCTCCAGCGCAGCCTCGCCGGTGTGACCGCGTTTCTTGAATCGCGCATAGTGCTTCATGCAATAGCCACGCGCTACGCCAGCGGTTTCGCAGCCGTCAACCAAACACGGCGCTCCGCGCGCTACGCGCTGGCGCGGGCCAGCGTCGCCGAAATCGCCGGTCTTGTAAAAACGATCGTAATGGAACTGACAAACACCCTTCAGTTTCCACTCGCGCTCGCACCCTTCGACACCGCAATGACCGCCGCGAGATGGAATCGACGTCACCTCAAAACGAACGCCGGTGTGAGCAGTGCAAAGTCCTTTGGCGCGGACAACGTTTGAGCAACCAGATACCGAGCATGTTGTCGCGCACGGCTCGCAATAACGCTGCAATCCTTTCGGCGCCGCGATAATTTCGCTGCACTTCTGGCAAGGCTTGGCGGCGTATGTGCGTTCGTACTTCACGCTCTTCAGACTCCGAGCGTTTCACGGACATATTTGTCCGGGTCGGAGACAAACTCTGCGAGCTGGTTGTCCATGTAGTCGAAAGGCGACTCGTGGAGTTCCCTCATCGACTCGTCGAATTTCTTCGAGCCGAAGAGATTCATCGACTGCGGCTTCCACGACGGCCCTGCGGCGGGCGCCGGCGGCGTCTTCGAGGCGACCCAGGCAGCGGCAGCCTCGGCGTCGCCGTAGTTGCCCGTCTCCTTCATGCGGGCGACCATCTTTTCGAAGCCTTCTTCGGTCAGATTGTATTTCTGCCGGGCCTCGGTCAGCGCCTCGTCGAGCGAGCGCTTCATAGCCGCATCCTCGCGCTCCTTGCGCTCGGCGGCCCGATCTTCTTCCAGCTTCGCCAGCTTGGCGGCGAGCTTCTCGTTCTCAGCCTTCAGCGGCGCCACGACGGGACCGAACACGTCATCGTTCGTCTTGGCGTCGGGATAGATTTCCTTGACCTTGCGCTGGAGCGCCGGGCCGACGTCGCCGTCGTTCCACAGCTTCTCCAGCGCGGCGAGGGCTCGGATCTGGGCTTCGGTCGCTTCGGCCATCGGTCAGATCACTTCTTCGAC
>CAIZGR010000174.1 GCA_903932535.1 uncultured Hyphomicrobiales bacterium
CAGGGGGACTTGAAACCGCCGCCCGCCATCGCCGCCTTCCGCTCGGGGCTTCGCCCCTCCCTTCAGGCGGCGATCGCGGACGCCCCAACCGGCCAAGATAATTGTCGGTGAACCGGCCAACTTAATTGTCGCCGCGCACGCTTCGCCTTGCGCCGTTTCGGTTTCGGCGCGTCCGACGCCGGCTCGTCGTCGTTGGCCGGGGGCTGCGCGACGGGGGTCCGTTCCAGATCGAGCGCGAGCTGCTCGGCGCAGATAATCGCCGAACGCTCCGATCGCGTGCCGAAGATCAGGCCCTTCAGCGTGGCGATCTCGGCGCGCAGATCATCGTTTTCGCCGTCGAAAGCCAGCACCATCTCGGCGAGAGCCGCAGGGTCCTTGGGGAGATCTTCAGGGCGAAGCGCCATACCGAATCTATACCACCAGAACGCCCGGAATCGCCAGCAAAACAAGGCGACTCAGGCGACTTTCGTCGGCCGCTTCGTCACCCGAGGGACCACCCGCGACCACTCCGAGAGACCTTCGATCAGCATCGCCAGTTGCGCACCCGTCACCCGCATCGTCCCCTCCCGAACAGGAGGCCAGGCGAAGTCGCCGTCCTCGAGCCATTTGGTCGCCAAAATCAGCCCTGAGCCGTCAAAAACCAGAAGCTTCAAGCGGTCCGATCGCTTGGAGCGGAAAACGAAAACGTCCCCACTGTAGGGCTGGCCACCCAAGCCCTCCGCCACCAGCGCGACGAGGCCGTGGACACCCCGGCGAAAGTCGACCGGCTGCGTCGCGACGAACACACGGACCTCCGGGCCGAACGAAATCACCGCGTCGACCTCACCGCCGCCAGCACGCGCTCCAGCGTCGCGGCGTCGACGCCGACGGGCACGCTCACTTTGGCGCCCGCGATCGTCACCTCGATCCGTTCGGTCGGACCCGCCAGAACGCGGCGCGGCTGGTCGACCGCGTCCGGCCGCGCATCAACTCCGTCGTCGAGCCTGAGCTGCACGAACTGCGGCCCTTCGTTGGAAGCGACCCGCGCCTTGCGCCGCCACGTATTGAGCAATCCCCGGTTGACTCCGTTGCGCCGCGCCACCTCGGAAATGTTGACCTCCGGATCGGCGCTCTCCGCCAGGATCCGCGCCTTCTCCTCATCGCTCCAATCGCGTCGACGCCGACGCCCCGTGATCACCTCGACGCGCTGATAAGAGTCGGCATCATGCCTGGCTTGATGCATGGAATTAGTGTCCGCCGCGTTGCCAAATCGGAACGCAAGTCTCGCTCAGTCGGACTACGCAAGCGAGGTGGGGGCGTCGTACCGGTTACGGTGATCCTCAAGGCCGCGCGCGATGAATTGCTCTCGTCCTGGCTTGCCCGGCACGCCCGGTTCTACGGCGTAACGGGTCCGTTCTTCGCCAAGTGGCTAGGTCTAGGCGACATCCGGCTCTCCGCGCTCGACCATCGCCTCGGCTTGGGGCAGATCGCTCGATTGGCGGAGAAGTTCCGCTGCGATCCCACCGCGCTGATCGACATGACCCATATCT
Source organism: uncultured Hyphomicrobiales bacterium (assembly GCA_903932535.1). Lineage (GTDB taxonomy): Bacteria > Pseudomonadota > Alphaproteobacteria > Rhizobiales > Beijerinckiaceae > Roseiarcus. Next base: position 1,530 of record CAIZGR010000174.1, read on the forward strand.
GACAAACGCGACGGCCGAGTTGGCGATCTCATCCAGCCGCGGCAGGCAACCGCAAATCTGCCACCACTGCGCCGACCGCTACGCGCAACACGGCGCGGAAGGCGCCGTTTCAAAACATTGGAGCAAGGCGTGGCGAATTACCTGCCCCGTTTGCGGTGTCGCCCTCACCGACACAAACGAGCATCGCGGCAGTCGGGTGACGCTTTGTAAGCGCCAATCTGGCGCCGTTACCCGGCTGTCTTGAAGTTCCACGGCATGAGCGCTTCGATGTCCTTGTTGGGCCATCGGTTGGCGATTCGCTCGAGTGTGAGCTTGGCCCAGGCGTAGGGGTCGACGCCGTTCATTTTGCAGGTCTGCAGCAGGGTGGCGATGGACGCCCAGGTCTGGCCGCCGGCCGCTGATCCGGCGAAGAGTGAGTTCTTGCGCGTAATGGCCTGGGGCCTGATCGCGCGCTCGACGATGTTGGAGTCGATCTCGGCGCGGCCATCGTCGAGGAAGAGCCCGAGGGCTGTACGATGGGACCGTGCATATCGGATCGCCTCGGCCAGTTTCGACTTGCCCGAGATGCGCGGGAGTTCGCGCTCCCAGAGGTCGAACAGCGCCTGCACGACGGCGGCCGACGTCGCCCGTCGTGCCGAAAGACGCGCCTGCGGCGGCCGGCCCCGGACCTCGTCCTCGACCGCCCACAAGCGGCTCATCTGCTCGACCGTCGCCGTCGCTACGACCGACTCGCCGTTGGCGTGGAGGTCGAAGAACCGGCGGCGCAGGTGGGCCCAGCATCCGGCGAGCCGCAAGCCGTTGGCGTGGGGACCGCCGGCGATCTTGCGGTATCCGGCGTAGCCGTCGCACTGCAGGATGCCGCGATAGTCGCCGAGGTGGCGCGCGGCGCAATCGGCCGCCCGGCTGTCTTCGAACCGGTAGGCGACCATCGGCGGTCCAGCGCCGCCGAACGGCCGGTCGTCGCGCGCATAGGCCCACAGCCACGCCGTCCTGGTCTTTCCGGCGCCGGGGTCCAGGGTCGGCAGCGTGGTTTCGTCGGCGAAGATGCGTTCGCCTTCGCGGATGCGCGCGAGCACGTGGGCGGCGAGCGGCTCGAAGTGGAACCCGACCGCGCCCATCCATTGCGCCATCAGCGAGCGCCCGAGTTCGACGCCGTCGCGGGCGTAGATCGCCTCCTGCCGGTAGAGCGGCAGGCCGTCGGCGTATTTCGACACCGCGACCTGCGCGAGCAGCGCCTCGGTCGGCAGGCCGGCCTCGACGATGTGCTCGGGAGCCGGCGACTGCAGGATCGCCGCGGGTTCCTTGTAGGCGTATTTCGGACGGATCGTGACGATCAGCCGGAAGCGCGCCCGCACGACGTCGAGCCTGACGCTCTCGTCCTGGCCGATCCTAACCCGCTCCTTGCCCTCGAACTCGGGCGGAACCTCGGGCTCCACGATTTCCTCGACCCGCTCCAGATGCGCGGGGAACCGGGGCTTATCCTGCGAGGCGCGAGGCCTGGCGGTCGACTTGGCGGCAAGCCGTGTCTCGACCGCCGCGATCCCCGTCTCCACCTCTTCGAAGACGAAGCTCTGCTGCTCGGTCTCGTCGGCGCCGAGCTTTTCCGAACGCTTGCCGAAGCGGCCGCGCAGAAGCGTCTTCAGGATCGAC
>CAIZGR010000175.1 GCA_903932535.1 uncultured Hyphomicrobiales bacterium
ATTCGGGGCTCGAGCTCACCTGCCGCGCCGACACCGGCATCAAGACGCCAGCCGACCTCAAGGGGCGCACGCTCGGCGTCTGGTTCTACGGCAACGAATATCCGTTCCTGAACTGGATGAGCAAGCTGAAGTTCCCGACCGACGGCTCCAAGGGCGGCGTGAAGGTGGTCAAGCAGGGCTTCAACGTCGATCCGCTCCTGCAGAAGCAGGCCGACTGCATCTCGACCATGACCTACAACGAGTACTGGCAGGTCATCGACGCCGGCTACAAGCCCGAGCAGCTCGTCGTGTTCAAATACGCGGACCAGGGCGTCGCCACCCTCGAGGACGGCCTCTACGCGATGGAGGACAAGCTCGAGAACCCGGCTTTCGTCGACAAGATGGCCAAGTTCGTGAAGGCCTCGATGAAGGGCTGGGAATACGCCCGCGCGCATCCCGACGAGGCGGTGAAGATCGTGCTCGACAACGACACGTCCGGCGCCCAGACCGAGCACCACCAGACGCAGATGATGGGCGAGATCAACAAGCTGACCGCCGGCTCCGACGGCCGGCTCGACAAGGCCGACTACGAGCGCACGGTGAAGACGCTGCTGACCGGCGGCTCGGACCCGGTCATCTCGAAAGCGCCCGTCGGCGCCTACACGACCGCAGTCACCGACAAGGCGCTCGGGAAGTAAGCCATTTCCGCACCCCTCGTCCCCGCGAAAGCGGGGCGAGGGCGCCCGAGCGAAGCGAGGCCGAGGGGAGGGGCGGCGCCGACTTTCGAGGCTTGCCGCCATCGCCCGCCTCGAGGGCTGCTCACCCGCAGGATGAGGCTGAAGCTCGAAGGCCTCGCAGTCGCCCTCAGCGCGAGGCGGAGAACTCCCCGCGCCAGTGGGCGAGCGCGGGCTCGTCGGGGCCTTCCCGTAGGCTGACCACGGCGCCGAGCACGATCGCGTGGGAATGCCGCTCGATCACCTCCTCGATCAGGCAGTCGAAGGCGGCGATCGCGCCGGCGAGGACCGGCGCGCCGGTGGCGAGCGTCGCCCAGTCCGCGCCGTCGAAGCGCCGGGACCCATGCACGCCCCCCCGTCCGCTGAAGCGTTGCGCCAGCGGTTCGTGCCGCGCAGCGAGCAGATTGACGGAGAAGGCGCCGGCTTCCCGGAGGCCGGCAAGCGTCGAGGACGTGCGCGCGAGGCTCACGATCAAGGTCGGAGGCGTCAGCGACAGCGAGGCGACCGCGGTGACGGTGCAGCCCACCCGCCGCTCGCCGTCGCCGCACGCGACGATCGCCACGCCCGACGACAGCGCCCGCATCGCCTGACGAAACGCGCCGCTGTCGGCGGGGTGAAGGCGCCGTTCGCTCACGCGGCGGCTCCGCGAACCGTGGCGGCGCGAGCGGACCGTTGCTCGGAGGCGTAAACGGACATGAACGAAACTTCCCGGCGTCGTTTTCCACGCCGTGACGGCGCGTCGATCATGGGGCTGACCTGCGGCCCAAATGGGGCGTGGCGCAGGCCGAAGTCAAGGCGGGTGCAAGCCGCTTCAGGTCAGCGCGATCGCCGACACGAGCCGGCCGTAGTCGGGCTCCCGGCGGTGGGTCGTGCGGCGGTAGCTGAAGAACCGCGAGTCGTCGGCGTAGGTGTCGAGCCGCAGGTCCTCGAACCGTCCGACCCCGGCGCGGGCGGCGCGCTCGGCGATATAGGCCTTCAGATCGAACATCGCATGGCCCGGCCGGCGGCTCGGACGAAAGAACCGCTCCGTCCCCTCGCCCGCCGCAGCGAAAGCCGCGACGAACTCGGGACCGACCTCGTAAGAGTCTTGCGCGATGCAGGGTCCGAGCGCCGCGGCGACGTCGCCGCGCCTCGCCCCGAGCCGCTCCATCGCCGCGACAGTGGCCTCGACGACGCCGGTCAGCGCGCCCTTCCAGCCGGCGTGCGCGGCGCCGACGACGCCCGCCCGCGCATCGGCGAACAGGATCATGCCGCAATCGGCGCCGGTGACGCCGAGCGCGAGGCCCGGCGTCGCGGTCACGACGCCGTCGCAGCGCGGGCGCGCGTCCGGCGCCCAATGCGCCGAGATCGCGATCGCGTCGGCGGAATGGACCTGATAGGGCACGGCGAACCGGTCCGCCGGCACGCCGAGCGCAGCCGCCATGCGGGCGCGGTTCTCGGCGACGGCGCCGGGCGCGTCGCGCGAGCCCACGCCGCCGTTGAGCGAGGCGTAGACGCCTTCCGACACGCCGCCCGCGCGGGTGAAGAAGGCGTGGACGATCCCAGGCAAGAGCAGCGTCTCGGCTGTGAGAAAGGGCGCGGCGGTCACCCCGGCCTCGCGGGGATGGGATGGAAGCCGGGCGGCGAGGGCAGGTTGCGGTTCGTCACCGCCATCGCCTTGAACAGCGCCCCCATCTCGCCCTTGCCCTTGCCGACGAGGCGATTGCGCGCCTGTTGCAGCTCTTCCGCCCGCTCCTGCCCCGCCCGCTCGGCGAGCGCCTTGGTCCGGAGGTCGATGCCGATCGCGCGCAGGAAATCGCCCTGGTCGATCGGACCGTAGACCGCAGCGCCCGTCGCGGCCGCGCTGCGGGCCATGGCGGCGAAGTCGACGTGGGCGGTGAGATCGCTTTCGCCGGGCATGGCGAGCGGATCGACGAAGCGATGCGCGCGCAGCGCCTGAAGCGTGTCGCCGAACCCGGTGACCGCGTGACCGTAGTCGATCAGCAGCGCGGCGCCACCCTGCTTCGCGAGCCGCCCCCCGAGTTCGAACATAAATCGGTGGCCGGCCGGATTGACCTCCAGCACTTCGCCGTCGCGCGCGGCGCCGCGGATATAGGGCTCGGGCTCCGGGGCGACGTCGAACGCCAGCGTCCCTTCCCCGTCGAGGCGCACCACGCGCTCCCGCCACTGCCCGTTGGAGCGCACGAACTGGCGCACCGGCAAAGCGTCGAGAAACTCGTTGCCGATCACGATCGCCGGCCCGTCGGGAACCTCTTTGAGGGTCTGGGCCCAGGCGATCGCCACGCCGGCGTCGAGCAGGAGCTCGTGCTGCATGGCGGCGAGGGTCGGGCTCGTCTCCATCAGCCAGACGTCGAGGGCGGCGCGAAATTCGGGCACGATCCGCGCAGCGCGCAGCGCGTCGCTCATCAGCGTGCCGCGCCCGGGCCCCAACTCGACGAGGCGGACCGGGTTCGGGCTGCCCATGTTCGACCAGACTTCGGCCGCCCAGAGGCCGATCAGCTCGCCGAACATCTGCGAGATTTCCGGCGCGGTGGTGAAGTCGCCCGACGCGCCGAACGGATCGCGATTCATGTAGAAGCCGTAATCGGGATGGGCGAGCGCCAGCTCCATGTAGCGCTCGACCGTGATCGGCCCCTTGAGGCGAATCAGAACTTTCAACTCGTCGAGCAGGGTCGTCATCTCAGCTCCCTTTTCGGCCGAGGCTCGCGGCCATCAGGCCGAGGCCGATGACGATCATCGGCGCGGAAAGAACCATCCCCATGGTCAGCCCCCGGCCGAGGTCCTCGAGGAGCGGATCGGGCTCGCGGAAGAACTCGCTGAAGATTCGCGCCGCGCCATAGAGGACGCCGAAGGCGCCGGCGACGAGCCCGGGCCGCCGCAACGCCCCGCCGCGGGCGCACGCATAGAGAACGACGAACGCGAGGGCGCCTTCGAGAAGCGCCTCGTAGATCTGGCTCGGATGGCGCGGCAGGCCGTCGGTCCCCGGGAACACCACCGCCCAGGGCACGTCGGTCGGCCGGCCCCACAGCTCGGGCCGGATGAAATTGGCGATCCGGCCGAAGAACAGGCCGATCGGCGCGACCAGCGCGCAGAGATCCATCACGGTGAGGAGCGGCGTCCGATAGCGGCGCGCGAACAGCGCCATGCCGAGGAAGCAGCCGATCAGGCCGCCGTGGAAGGCCATGCCGCCTTCCCAGACTTTGAAAATGTCGAGCGGGTGGGCGAAATAATATCCCGGATCGTAAAAGAGCACGTTGCCGAGCCGTCCGCCGATGATGACGCCGAAGGCGCAGTAGACCAGCAGGTCGTCGATGCTTTCGACGCTCGGCCGCTTCGCCCCGCCCCAGAAGCGATCGCCGGCCACGACGCGGCGAATCACCCACCAGCCGAGAACCAGTCCCGCGATATAGGCGAGCGCATACCAGCGGATGGCCAGAGGCCCCCACTGCACGAGTACGGGATTGATCGCCGGAAACGGCAGGACGAGCGTCGGCATCGGGGCGATGCTGATGCTCTCGGCCCCGGACGGCGTCAAGGCCGGGCGGCGATTTTGACAAGCGGTCCCGCCTTTTCACGCGTCAACCATCGAGCGGCCCGAGCCGGTAGGCCGCCAGCCGGTCGTAGATCGGGCGGGCCGCCACCGCAAGCGGCTTCAGGCGGTCCGGGAGGCCGTCGAAGCCGGCCTCGCTGCGGGGCGGGGCGAAGCCGGTCGATTGCTCGACCGCCTGATACCAGACGGGCGCCCACACGCCGTCGGTCGCGCGCCGCCCCGAGGTCCACGACAGCATCGCCGGATCGAAGGCGATTCCGACCGCCGCGCACAATGCCGAAAGCACGCCGCGCGGATCGGCGAGCACGTCCTGCGCCTCGACCACCGGCGGCGCGCGGCCGAGCCGGTCGGCCGCGCGGTCGAACAACGCGGCCTGCGCCGGCAGGCCGATCTCCTCGAGGGTGAAATCGTCGCGCCTCAACGCGTAGGAGGCGAGGACCGCCTCGGGCGCGCGGATGAGAAAGGCGTTGACGACGCCGTCCGTCCATTCCCGGCCGAATTCGGGCAGCATGTGGTGCGTCATGTGCTTCTGATACCAGACCGGCTTGCCGTTCGGCGGCGGTCCGGCGAGCGCCGCGGCGACCGTGCGCCAGTTCGCCGGCTGCGAGGCGACGACCTCGTCGCGCATCGGATGGATGAGGCCGGTCGCCGCGAGGTAGGCGGCGTAGAACGGCTCGTCGATGACCGCGCAATCCGCCCGTGCGCCGAAGGACCGCATCATCGCGGTCGAGATGTTGCGCGGACCCGACCACATGGCGATCCGGACCGCCCCGTCGGCGCTCATGAAGCCCTCCCGCGCGCATCTTCGGCCCCGAGCGCCTCGACCGCCGCCCGGAGACGCCGCGTGAGCGGGCCGGAGCGGTCGCCGGGCGCGCCGCCCGGCTCTCCGATCGTCCGGCCGTCGACGGACGCGACGGGGACGAGGCCTGCGAAGGTGCCGGTGGTGAACGCCTCGTCCGCGCCATAGACGTCGAACAGCGAGAAATCCTTCTCGAACGCCGGAACGCCCGCCCGCCGCGCGGCCTCGAGCACCGCGCCGCGGGTGATTCCGCCCAGGCAATAGCCGCCCGCGGACGTCCACACCTCGCCCTTGCGCACGATGAAGAAATGGGTGGAATTGCATGTGGCGACGAAGCCGCGCTCGTCGAGCATGAGCGCCTCGTCCGCGCCCGCCTCCGTCGCCTGGATGCAGGCGAGGACGCAGTTGAGCTTCGAATGCGAGTTGAGCTTCTGGTCCTGCTCGGCCGGCCCGGTGCGGCGGATGTGGACGGTGAAGAGCCGCGCCCCGCGCGCGAACATCTCGGGTCTGGGCCGCTTCCATTCCGGGATGATCACGATGGTCGCGGCGCCGGCCGTCAACCGCGGGTCCTGATAGGGCGAGCGTTTGACGCCGCGGGTGACCATCAGCCGGATGTGGACGCCGTCGGTCATGCCGTTGGCCTCGATCACGTCGAACAGCCGCGCCTCGAGCGCCGCGCGCGTCAGGCCGATGTCGATGCGCAACATCTTCGCGCCGTCCCGGAGGCGGTCGAGATGGCGGTCGAGAAAGACGATGCGGCGGCCGGCGAGCCGGAGGCCCTCCCACACGCCGTCGCCGAGGACGAAGCCCGAATCGAACACGGACACTTTCGCCTCGGCGCGCGGGACGAGCCGCCCATCGACGCTGATCAGGACCGTTTCGTTGCGTGGGTCCGAGACATAGTCCTGCGTCCCGGCGAAAGACGGCGCGTTCTCGGGCATGATTCCCTTCGTCAGTCAGGGCGCTCACCATGCCGGCGCAGCGCGTCCGCGGCAAGGGTCGAGGAGGCGCAACGACGCAGGCGGCGCGAGCGGTCTTGCCTTCGCCGTCTTGCTCGGGCAGGGAGGACGAGACGGGCGTAATTCCTCCCGGAGAACGGACTAGCGCGACATGAGGCGGGTTCAGGACATCGCATGGCCGATCATCGGCCTCGGCGCGGTGGCGGTGTCGTCCTGGTTGCTGTTCAGGGAGTTGCGCGGGCTGTCCTATGCGAGCCTGCGCGACGCGTTCGGGGCGATTTCGCCGGGACGCTGGATCATGGCTTGCGCGGCGACCGGCGCCGCCTACTCGGCGCTGGCCTGGTACGACCGGATCGCGCTCCTCCATCTCGGAAAGAGGATCGGCTGGCTGTTCGTCGGGCTGACGTCTTTCGTCACCTACGCCATCGCGCACAATATCGGGGCCTCGGTTTTCTCGGGCGCGGTCATCCGCTACCGCGCCTATTCGACCCGCGGCCTCACCATGGCCGAGGTCGGGCTTCTGGTGGCTTTCTGCTCCTTCACGTTCGTTCTGGGCGCGGTGACGCTCGGCGGCCTCGTGCTGCTCGCCCGCCCCGACATCGTCGAACGCTTCGAGGGGGCGCCGGACTGGATCGGACAGGCGGCGGGCCTCGTCCTGATCGCGGCCCCGACGCTTTACATGCTCGGATCGCTGCTGCGTTTCCCGTCCTTCAAGGTGGGCGGATTCGCGCTGACCTATCCGCGTCCGCCGATCGCCGCCCGACAGTTGCTCGCAGGGCCTCTCGAGCTGATCGGAGCGGCGGGGATCATCTTCTTCGCCCTGCCGGCCGCCAACCCCGGCTTCGTGGTGGTGCTCGGCGTGTTCCTGGCCTCGTTCTGCCTGGCGCTGGTCAGCCACGCCCCCGGAGGGCTCGGCGTCCTCGAGATCGCGTTCCTGAGCGGCGTTCCGGACGTTCCGCAGGCCAACGTCGTGGCGGCGCTGCTGGTGTTCCGCCTGCTCTATCTGATCGTTCCGCTGGTGTTCTCGCTGGGGGTGGTGCTCGTTTTCGAGCGCCACCGCTGGCGCTCCCTCGTCCCTCTCGGAGGCAAGCGCGCCCATGCCGGCAACGATCCGGATTGACCACGACGACGCCCTGCTGGCGACCGACCTTCAGGCGGACTTCATGCCCGGCGGAAGGCTCGCGGTCGCCGACGGCGACGCGGTCGTGCCGGTGGCGAACGCGCTCATGCGCCGGTTCGCCCATGTCGTCCTGACGCAGGACTGGCACCCGCCGGGTCACGCCTCCTTCGCCACCACCCACGCCGCGACGCCCTTCGCAACCAAGCGGCTCCCCTACGGCGACCAGACCCTGTGGCCGGACCATTGCGTCCAGGGAACGGAGGGCGCGGCGCTCCATCCGGCGCTCGAGACCGACGCGGCCTTTCTCATCCTGCGCAAGGGCATGCACCCCGGAGTCGATTCCTACTCCGCCTTCGTCGAGGCCGACGGCGTGACGACGACCGGGCTCGCGGCGCTCCTCCACGCCCGCGGGATCAGGAGGGCCTTCTTCTGCGGGCTCGCGACCGACTTCTGCGTGGCCTACAGCGCCCTCGACGCGCGCGCGGCGGGCTTCGAAGCCTTCGTCATCGAGGACGCCTGCCGGGCGATCGACGCCGGCGGCTCGCTCGACGCCGCCTGGGCGCGGATGAACGCGGCCGAGGTTCGGCGGGTTCAATCGCGGGAAATTCTCGGTTAGACCCGGCCGTCCGCGAGCCCTGCCATGAATCCCGGCCCGGTCGCGCCTTCGTTCGATCCCTTCCCTCCGGCGCCCGCGCGTCAGCGAACGGAACCGCTATGATCGCCCCGCGGCCCGCCGTTCCGGCGCGCAATCGCCGCCGAAGGGGGAATGCATGAATCTGCCGAGCGTCGATCCGCTGATCGCGGCCGGCGTCGTCGTCTCGACGGCGCTGACCGACGCGGTCTATGTGATGTTTACCGCCAACGTCGTCGCACGGCGCCGCATCGCCGCGGCGAGTTGGAGCAGCGCGTGGTATCTGCTCTCGGCGTTCGCCGTCATCAGCTACACCTCCAACTGGGCTTATGTCCTGTTCGCGGCGATCGGCTCGTGGATCGGCGGCTTTCTGTCGATCACCCTGCTCGGGCGCGCGGCCGAGCGGCGCGCGGAATGAGGCCCGAAGCGCTGCGACGGACGCGATAGATTCCGGCGTCCGCCTTGCGTTCCTTGCAGGCGGCGATCGCCGCTTTTCCGTCCTCGCCCTTCATGCCCGGCGCTCCCTCGGTTGCCGGCGTCCGTCGTCCTGATTTATACCCGGATGATATTGACGGCAACGGTCCGATCCGGATATCGAGCCGCGATGTCCAGGGGGCCGCCATCAAGGATTTTCTATCGACGCCTTGCACCGCCTTCCAGGGCGCGACGCGCATCGCGGCGGGGCGGCTGGCCGACGTCGCGCTGGCGGTGAAGGCGGCGATGGACGCCAGTCCCGCCGCGTCCTTTCTGACCTTCGACGACACGACCGGCAAGGTGGTGGACCTGGACCTCAGAGGCGCGGAGGCGGAGATCGCCGCGCGCCTCGAGCAGCGCGCCACAGCCGCCGAAGGCGAAAGCCGAGCGCCCGGCCCGGCCGACGCGGAAGGCGAGAGCCCGCGCGGCGGTCGCGGCCGGCCGAGACTGGGGGTGGTCGCGCGGGAAGTGACCCTTCTGCCCCGGCACTGGGATTGGCTGGCCGAGCAGCCGGGCGGCGCCTCGCAGGCGCTGCGCCGCCTCGTCGACGAGGCGCGACGGGGGGACGGCGGCCGCAGCCGGACCCGCGCGGCGCGAGCGGCGGCCTACGCCTTCATGTCGGCGATGGCGGGCGATCGTCCCGGTTTCGAGGAGGCGGCCCGCGCGCTGTTTGCGGGCGACCGCGCCCGCTTCGCCGAGCATGCCCGGCTGTGGCCGCCGGACATCCGGGCTTACGCCGAAGCGCTCGCCGGGAACGAGGCCGCGTGACAGGCGCCGGCCATGCTTCTTGCCGCATTGAGCGCCCCCGGCCGCGCTGTCCCGGCTTCAGGCCTCCCACGCCCCGCCCGGATCGGCGAGGCGGTGGAGCCGGTCGGCGGCGGCCTGGGCGAAGCGCAAGAGCAGCGCGCGGCGGGTGGCCGAGGCCATGCGCCGCAGGTCCGCTTCGCGCAGGATCTCCGCGCCGTAGGGGTCGGCCAGGATGAGTCCGGCCTCGGCCGGCATGATCCCGGCCGGCGTCGCGACGGAAATCGCGAAATAGAGCCGGTCGCAGGCGGCGAGATAGTCGCGCCACTTCCGGTCGGCCCTGAAGTCGGCCGGGGAGGACTTGACCTCGACGATCAAAACCTCGCCCTCGCCGTTGACGGCCACGATGTCGGCGCGCCGCCCGTCGACGAGCGGCAGCTCGGTCAGGCTGGAAAAGCCGCGCGCCCGCAGGAGCCGGCGCACGCCCCGGGCGATCATCAGCGCCGTCTCCGACTGGCGCCCGTCCGGCGGGAGCGCGAGCCCTTCGTCCGGCATGTCAGCGCGCTCCGGCGCCGATGGCCGCTCCGACGGCGATGACGTCGCTTTCGCTCATGGCGCGACCGCCCAGCAGGCGACCGCGCGGCCCTGCTTCGTCTCGACCGGAGGCTTCTCGACCCGGCAGCGGTCGAACGCGAGCGGGCAGCGCGGGTGGAACGGGCAGCCGGGCGGCGGGGCGATCGGCGAGGGCGGCTCGCCGGTCAGCAGGATGCGCTCGCGTTTGGCGGCCGGGTCGGCGACCGGCGTCGCCGACAGGAGCGCCCGCGTATAGGGGTGCTGGGCGTTTTCGAAGATTGCGTCGCGCGAGCCCGTCTCGACCGCGTGGCCGAGGTAGACGACCATCACCTCGTCGGCGATGTGGCGCACCACCGACAGGTCGTGCGAGACGAACACATAGGCGAGCCCGAATTCGTCCTTCAGGCCCGCCAGCAGATTGAGCACCTGGGCGCGGATCGAGACGTCGAGCGCCGAGACCGGCTCGTCGAGCACCAATATCTTCGGCCGCAGCACCAGCGCCCGGGCGATGGCGATGCGCTGCCGCTGGCCGCCCGAGAACATGTGTGGATAGCGATGATGGTATTCCGGCCTCAGGCCGACCTTCGCCATGATCGCCAGCGCCGCGTCCCGGCGCTCGGACCCGCTCAGGCGCGTGTTCACCAGCAACGGCTCCTCGAGCGCCTTGCCGATGGTCTGGCGCGGGTTGAGCGAGCCGTAGGGGTTCTGGAACACCATCTGGATTTCGCGCCTGAGGCGCTTGCGGGTGGCGGCGCTGGCGTGGGCGACGTCCTCGCCCTCGATGAGGAGCGCGCCGGCGCTCGGCGGCTCGATCAGCGTAAGGAGCCGGGCGAGCGTCGACTTGCCCGAGCCGGACTCGCCGACGACCGCGAGCGTCCGGCCGGTTTGAAGCGCAAACGACACCCCGGCGAGCGCCTTGACCGTCGCCGGCGGCCGGAAGGCGCCGCGCGAGACGGCGTAGTCGCGGGCGAGGCCGCGGGCTTCGAGCGCGGCGGTCACGCGGAAGCCTCCTGCAACGCGCTCGGCTCGGGGACGCCCGCTTTCAAGGGCGTGTGGCAGAGCGCGGCGCCCAGATCGGGGCCGGCGCGGCGCGGCGCGACGCGATGGCATGCGGAAAAGGCGAAGGCGCAGCGCGGCGCGAACAGGCAGCCTTTCGGCCGGTCGAACTGCCCCGGCACTACGCCCGGGATGGCGGGCAGGCGCCGCTCCGTCGCGCGCTCCGGCAGGGCGGCGAGCAGAGCGGCGGTGTAGGGGTGGCGCGGATCGGCGAACAGCGCGCTCGTGGCGTTGGCCTCGACCTGCTGGCCGGCGTACTGGACGATCACCCGGTCGGCGGTCTCGGCGACGACGCCCATGTCGTGGGTGATGAGCACCAGCCCCATGCCGTTGTCGCGCCGGAGCCTGAGCAGGAGATCGAGGATCTGCGCCTGGATCGTCACGTCGAGCGCCGTCGTCGGCTCGTCGGCGACGAGCAGCTTCGGGCGGCAGGCCAGCGCCATGGCGATCATGACGCGCTGGCTCATGCCGCCGGAAAGCTGGTGGGGAAAGGCCCGCGCCCGGCGGGCGGGATCGGGAATGCCGACCTCCGCCAGCAGCTCGACCACCCGCGCCTCGCGCGCCTTGCGGGCGAGGCCGAGATGGGCCTTCAGCGATTCGGCGATCTGGAAGCCGACGGTGAAGCAGGGGTTCAGCGACGACATCGGCTCCTGAAAGATCATCGCCATGTCCTTGCCGGCGAGGCGGCGGCGCTGATCGGCCGAGAGGGTCGTGAGCTCGACGCCGTCGAACGCCATCCGGTCGGCGGTCACGGTCGCCGTCGGCGGCAGAAGGCCCATCGCCGCCAGCATCGCCACCGACTTGCCCGAGCCCGATTCGCCCACGATCGCCAGCACCTCGTTGCGGTCGACCATGACGTCCACGCCGTCGACCGCCGTGAACGCGCCGCGCCGGGTGGCGAAGGAGACGGTGAGGTTACGGATATCGAGGAGGGGCATGGAAAAATCGTAAGTTGTGCACTATATATCCCATCATTAGAGCTTCGTCGGAGAGGCGTCGCATGCTCGGGCCCATTCTACCGCCGCACTGATTTCCGTAAGCAGTTTGGGGAAAATCTCGACCGCAAGGACGACCGCCGCAAGCACGCAGGTCCCGCCGAAAACGAGCGCGACCCCCGCATAGCGACGATGCATCCGCATCCCGGATACGAGTTGGCTTTTGGCGGTGTCGGCCAAGTTCCCGACCGACGCGCCGAAGACGTAAGTGTCGAGGATCACGGCCTCCTGGCGGCTGCGCGAGAGCGATCGGAACACGTCCGATCGAAAGTCGAGGAGCTGGACGGCAAGCCCTCCACTGGCTCTGTAGTACTTGAAGACCGCCTCTATGATCCGGAGCGGAAGCAGACGAATTTCCTTGGCGCCGTCGTCGAAGCCGAATTGCCGGTTGTCGACGGCGACATAAGGCGCGAGCGGCGCGTCGGCGGGCAGCGTCGCTTTCAGGCGTTCGATCAGTTGTCGCGCCTTATCGGCGTCGGCGTAGTTCGCTTCGACCCTCTGGGTGTCGCTGATGTCGGCGTGAATGATCTTCATCATTTCGTAACCGTCGAGAAAGCGCCGCCCCTCCCAGACGCACCAGGAGACGATCCGGTTGAGGAGCCAAGCCAGCGCCGCCGCGACGAGTCCGAAGGTGAGGCCGAACGTCTTGACGAAGGCGACGAGGTCGGGCTCCGGCGGGCAGGTCGCGTTCATCCTCACCCTCGCCGCATCTTCGGATCGAGGGCGTCGCGCAGGCCGTCGCCGGCGAGGTTGATCGCGACGACGGTGATCAGGATGGCGAGGCCCGGCAGGGTCACGATCCAGGGGTCTGAGCGGATGAACTCGCGCGAGTCCGCCAGCATCGAGCCCCATTCCGGGGTCGGCGGCTGGGCGCCGAGGCCGAGGAAGCCGAGGCCCGCCGCCTCGAGAATCGCGTCGGACACGCCGAGCGCCGCCATCACGATGAGGGGGGCGAGGCAGTTCGGCAGCACCGTCGACCACGCGAGCCGGAACGGGCCGACGCCCGCGACCTTCGCCGCCGTCACATAGTCCTTGTTCAGCTCGCCGAGCGCGGACGCGCGCACGAGGCGCACGTAGCGCGGCAGGTAGACGATCGTCACCGCCACGATCGTGTTGGCGAGGCTCGGCCCCAGCACCGCGACGACCAGAATCGCGAGCACGAGGCTCGGCACCGCCATGATCAGGTCCATGAACCGCGTCACCGCGACATCGACGATCGGCCCGGTCATCGCGGCGAAAAGCCCGAGCGCCGCGCCGGCGACGAAGGACACGCACATGACCGAGAAGCCGATGAACAGCGACACCCGCGCGCCGTAGATGAGGCGGGAGAGCATGTCGTGGCCGGCGCCGTCGGTGCCGAGGATGAAGCGCCACGAGCCGCCCGTCTCCCACACCGGAGGGGCGCGCACCGCGTCGCGGAACTGCTCGACAGGCGAGTAGGGCGCGACGACATTCGCCGTCAGCGCCAGCAGCAGCACGACGCCGAACACGGCGACGCCGAACACGGCGCCCTTGTTCTCGCGGAAGGCCGACCAGAAGGCCGCAAGCGGCGACGGTTGGGCGGACGCCTCCGCGGCGCCGTTGTCGGCCGAGTCCTGCCCGGAGATCGTCACGTCAGCGGCCATGGCTGATCCTCGGGTCGATCGCGCCATAGATCAGGTCGACGACGAGATTGACGAAAATGACCACCGCCGAGACGAGCAGGACGCCGCCCTGCAACGCGGGATAGTCGCGCCGGCCGATCGATTCGATCAGCCATTTGCCGACGCCGGGCCAGGAAAAAATGGTCTCGGTCAGCACCGCGCCGGCCATCAGGCCCGAGACCGAGAGGCCGATCACGGTCACGACCGGCAGCAGCGCGTTGCGCAGCGCGTGCACGCCGATGACGCGGGCCGGCGACAGGCCCTTGGCCCGGGCGGTGCGGACATAGTCCTCGCCGAGCACTTCCAGCATCGAGGAGCGCGTCATCCGCGCCACCACCCCGAGCGGCACGGTGCCGAGCACGATCGCCGGCAGGACGAGATGGCGCAGCGCGTCGAGGAACGCGCCCGGCTGGTCGGAAAGGAGCGCGTCGACGGTCATGAAGCCGGTCGGCTGGTCGAAATAGTAGTTGATCAGGTCGATCCGGCCGGAAACCGGCAGAAGGCCGAGCCGGACCGACACGAACATGATCAGCAAGAGGCCCCACCAGAAGATCGGCATCGAATAGCCGAACAGCGAAATCGTCATCAGCGCCTGATCGAACACGCTGCCGCGCTTGACCGCAGCGATCGCGCCCGCCGGCACGCCGACCACGATGGCGAACAGCATGGCGAAGGCCGACAGCTCGAGGGTCGCCGGAAACAGCGTCAGGAACTCGGTCAGCACCTTCTGCTGGGTTGCGAGCGACACGCCGAAGTCGCCGTGCAGGAGCTTCCACACGTAGTCGAGGAACTGCCTCCACACCGGCTGGTCGAGACCCAGCTCATGACGGAAGAAGGCGAGCCGCTCCGGCGATATGCCGTGCTCGCCGACCCGCACCTCCACCGGATCGCCGGGGACGAGCCGGATCGCGATGAAGGTGAGGAACATCAGCGCCAGAAAGGTCGGGATCGTGAGCGCGAGACGGCGGAGGAAATAACCGAGCATGGCCAGGTCCGGGGCGTCGGGCCCTGCGAACAGCCGCAGAGCCCGAACCGGCCTTACTTGATGTCGACGCCTTCGAACGCGTGCGTGCCGAGCGGGCTCTGCTTGTAGCCCGTGACGTTGGCGCGCATCGCTTCGGAAACGATCGAGTGCGCGAGGAGAAGCTCCGGCGCCTCCTCGTGCTCGATCTCCTGCATCCGCCGATAGAGCTTGGCGCGCTCGGCCTGATCGGGGATCACGCGCGCCTTGACGAGGAGGTCGTTGAACTCGGCGTTACACCATTTCGGAATATTGTTCCCGGCAGGTTTGCCGTCCGTGCAGCCGTCGAGGAAGAAGAAGTTGTCGGGATCGCCGTTGTCGCCGGTCCAGCCGAGCTGCGCGGTCATGTCCTCGCCGGCCTGGGCGCGCTTGCGGTATTCGCCCCATTCGTAGGTGACGAGCTTGGCGTTGACGCCGACCTTGGCGAGGTCCGCCTGCATCATCTCGCCGATGCGCTTGCCGTTGGGGTTGTACGGGCGCTGCACCGGCTGATACCAGAGGTCGATCTCGAGCGGCGTCTGGACGCCGGCCGCGGCCAGCATCGCCTTCGCCTTCGCGGGATCGTAGGGGTAGTCCGCAATCGCGTCGTCGTAGGACCACATCGTGCGCGGGATCAGCGTCTTCGCCTTCTCGCCGGCGCCGAGATAGACGTCCTTGACGATCGCGTCGCGGTCGATCGCCATCGAGAGCGCCTGACGCACCGCCTTCTTGTCGAGCGGCGGCTTGTTCACGTTGAACGCCCAGAAGGCGATGTTGAGGCCGGGGGCGCTGATCACCTCGAGGGCGGGATCCTTCTTCATCTCGTCCAGATCGGCCGGACGCGGATAGGCGTTGACGTGGCACTCGCCCGCCTTGAGCTTGGCGTAGCGCGCGGTGGCGTCGGGGGTGATGGCGAACACGAGGTCGTCGACCAGCGGCTTCTCGCCGTAGAAATCCTTGTTCGCCTTGTAGCGGATGACCGAATCCTTCTGGTAGGCGACGAACGAGAACGGACCGGTGCCGACCGGCGCCTGATCGAACTGCTCGGGCGTCCCCTTCTTGAGCAGGAAGTCGGCGTATTCCTTCGAGCCGATCGCCATGAAGTCCATGGCGAGGTTGGCGAGGATGGCGACGTTCGGCTCCTTGAGCTTCATCACGATCGTGTGATCGTCGGTCTTGGTCACCGAATCGAGCAGGCTCGGCATGTCCATGTCGTTGAAATAGTCGTACTTGCCGCCGGAAATCTTGGAATAGGGGTGGTCGGGCTTCCACTGCCGGTCGATCGACCAGAGCACGTCGTCGGCGTCGAAGGCGCGCGTCGGCTTGAAGTCCTTCAGCGCATGGAACTTGACGCCCTTGCGCAGGTGGAAGGTGATCGTCTTGCCGCCGTCGGCGATGTCCCAGCTTTCGGCGAGGCCGGGGACGACTTCGGTCGTGCCGCGCTTGAATTCGGTCAGCCGGTTGTAGACCGGCCGGGCCGCGTCGAAGCTGGTTCCGGTTGTGTTGATCGCCGGGGTGAAGTTCTCGGGGCTGCCCTCGGAGCAATAGACGAGCGTCTTCGCCGAACCCGCGTTCGCGCCGGCGACGAGGGCGGCGATCGCGACGCCGGCGAATATGTTGAACTTCATGCGTGTCCTCCTGATCAGCAGCGCCCGCCAAAGAGCGCGTCGTCCTGCGGCGCGCGCTTCTCGGACGCCGAACAAACGCCCGCGTCATCGAAGCGCTTTTCCTGCGGAAGCGCAATGGCGTGGGCCTGCGGCATTCTCACTTCGACAGCGCGCGAAGCCGGGCGATCAGCGCCTCGGCATCGCCGCCGACCGCAACCTGCTTCAACCGGCTCTTGGCGCCGCCCGCCAGCCGGACGCGAGACGCGGGCGCATCCAGCGTCTTCGCCAGCAGCGCGCAGAGCGCGGCGTTGGCGCGGCCGTCCTCCGGCGCGCTGCGGACGCGGGCGAGCAGCACGGCGGTTCCGTCGGACAGCTTCGCCACGCCGTCGATCGCGTCGCGCCCGCCCTTCGGCGTCAGCCGGCAGGCGACGACGACGCCGTCAGGCGTCGCGCGCCAAGGTTCGCCGGTCACGGGGTTCCTGCGCCTGCGGAGCGTCGCGAAGGGCGAACGGCGGTCCCTCTCAGCCGACCATCTCGCCCGAGCCGCCGAACTCGGCCGGAAAATCCTTGAACTTCGGCAGCCCGTCGTCCATGCGCAGCACGGTCTCCTGATAGTTCACGTGGACGCCGGGCTGAAAGTTCAGCGTCGGTATCGTGGCGGCGAAGACGTCGACCAAGCCGAGCGGCGGATGGTTCGCCATGATATGCCCGCCGCACTTGGCGCAGAACTGCCGCTCGCTCATCGCAGTCTTCGCGAACATCCGAATCTCGCCAGCGCCCCTCTTGACCGTCACCGCGCCGGGCTTCCAGAGGCTGAAGGCGTTGACCGGGCCGCCCGACCAGGAACGGCACGACTCGCAATGACAATAGCCCATCGCCTCCGGCGCGCCCTGGACCTCGATTTCGACGGCGCCGCAGAAACAGCGCCCGGCGTGGGAATCCGAATTTTCCATTGATCGCTCTCCTTGGATCGACGCTCAGGCTCTCGATCTCGATTTTAAACAGCGCCTTCGTCGTGATCGCAGAAGTACGGCGTTCAGTCGCGCAGCCCGCGTGGGGCAAACGCTATCGGCGCCGCCGCCGCCGGTCAAGCGACGGTCCAGGGCGCTACCTACGCAGTCGTAGGGCGCCCGGATTGCGAGGCGCCGCCGCTCAGAGCGCGAATCGTCAGGCGGTCTTCTCTTCCGCCAGCGCCAGCTCTTCCATCATCGCCTTGCGCATCAGGAACTTCTGCGCCTTGCCGGTCACCGTCATCGGGAATTCGTCGACGAAGCGCACGTAGCGCGGGACCTTGTAATGGGCGATCGAGGCGCGGCAGAAGGCGGCGACCTCCTGCTCGTTGAGGTCGGCCCCCTCGCGGCGGCGAATCCAGACGCACAGCTCCTCGCCGTATTTGTGGTCCGGCAGGCCGAAGGCCTGGACGTCGGCGATGGCCGGGTGGGTGTAGAGGAACTCCTCGATCTCGCGCGGATAGATGTTCTCGCCGCCGCGGATCACCATGTCCTTGAGGCGCCCGACGATGTTGCAATAGCCCTCGGCGTCGAGGGTGGCGAGGTCGCCGGTGTGCATGAAGCGCGCCGGGTCGATCGCGGACGCGGTCCCCGACGGATCGTCCCAGTAGCCGCGCATGACGCTGTAGCCGCGGGTGAGCAATTCGCCGGGGACGCCGGGCGGGACGATGCGGCCCTCCTGATCGACGATCTTGACCTCGAGATGCGGCTGGATGCGCCCGACCGTCGAGACACGGCGCTCGATCGGATCGTCGTGGGCGCTCTGGAAGCTGACCGGGCTCGTTTCGGTCATGCCGTAGGCGATGGTGACCTCGCGCATGTGCATCTTCTCGACCACCCGCCGCATCACCTCGACCGGGCAGGGGGACCCGGCCATGATGCCGGTCCTGAGCGTCAGCAGATCGAAACGGGGAAACTCGGGGTGGTCGAGCATGGCGATGAACATGGTCGGCACGCCGTGCAGGCCGGTGCAGCCCTCCTCCTGAACGGCTTCGAGCGCGGCGATGGGATCGAACCCCTCGGAAGGGCTCACCATCGCCGCGCCGTGGGTCACGCAGGCGAGGTTGCCGAGCACCATGCCGAAGCAATGGTAGTAGGGCACGGGGATGCAGAGCTTGTCCTCGGCGGTGAGGCGCATCGCTTCGCCGATGAAATAGCCGTTGTTGACGATGTTGTGATGGGTCAGCGTCGCGCCCTTCGGCGCGCCTGTGGTGCCCGAGGTGAACTGGATGTTGATCGGATCGTCGAACTGAAGCGTCGCGCCGAAATCGGCGAGCGCCGCGCGCTCGGCCTCGGACGCCGGCCTTGCGACTTCATCGAAGCTTAGCATCCCGGCGGTCTTGTCCGCTCCCAGGCGGACGACGATCTCGAGCTTCGGCAGCCGCGCGGCCTTCAGGCGGGCGGGCGCGGCGGTGTCGATCTCGGGCGCGACGGCGCGGAGCGAGGCGAAATAGTCGTTGGTCTTGTGGCCCGGGCTCAGGATCAGCGCCCGGCAGCCGGCTTTTCGGACTGCATATTCGAATTCGTGCACCCGGTAGGCCGGGTTGATGTTGACGAGGATGAATCCCGCGAGCGCCGTGCCGAACTGCGCCAGCACCCATTCGCTGCAATTGGCCGCCCAGATGCCGACCCGGTCGCCCTTTTTCAGGCCGAGCCCCTGGAGGCCGACGGCGAGGTCCTCCGAGCGGCGGAGCAACTCGGCGTAGCTCCAGCGCACGTTCTGGTGGCGGGTGATCTGCGCGGTTCGGCCCGGCCCCTCCGCGGCGACGCGCCTCAGCAGCGTCCCGATGGTCTCGCCGATGAGCGGCGTCGCGCTCGCGCCGTGGACATAGGATTGGGTCAACAAGGCCATGACGTTTCGCTCCCTCCCAGCGCCGCGGCGCCGCCCTGTAGCCACGCTCGCCGAGCGCGGTCGACGACTGCGTCTACTGTCGCCTGCGGCGGACGCGGTCAGCGATCGCGTCTACAATCGCGCCGCACCTTTTGTCATCACGTCCTATCACAACGCGCGCAAATACGCCGCAGGCGTCTCTCCGAGGATACGCCACGCCCCCGCCATGCCGAGGCCGACCGTGAAGGCGAGCCCGCCCCCGGCCGCCGCGAGCGCCGACGTTCCGTCGAAGGCGAAGTCGGAGAGCAGGACGCGGCTCACGACCGCCCATGCGATCAGCGTTCCCGCGCCGACCGCGAAGGCGGCGGTGGCGCTGCCCAGAATCGCGTATTCGATCAGGAAGATGGACGCCAGCCGGGTCCGCGTCGCCCCGAGAATCTTGAGGATCGTCGCGTCGGCGAGGCGGGCGCGGCGGTTGGCGGCGAGGGCGCCGGCGAGCACCAGCACCGAGGTCGCGAGCGCGACCCCCGTCGCCGCGCGGATCGCGAGCGCGAGCTTGGCGACGAGCCCCGCGACCGTCTCCAGCGCGTCGCGCACCCGCACGCTGACGACGGTCGGAAAATCGCGCGCGGCGTCGCGCAGAAGCGCGATCTCCTTGTCGGGACCGTCGGCCGCGGGCAGAGCGGTCGAGACCAGCTCGCTGAACGGCGCGCCCCGAAACGTGTTCGGCGAGTAGACGAGCACGAAATTGATGGCGAAGCTGCGCCAGTTCACCTTGCGCAGGTTCGCGACGGTCGCAGCGACGTCGCGGCCGAGCACGTTGACCACGACCGAATCGCCGATCCTGACGCCGAGGCCTTCGTCCACTTCCTGCTCCATCGAGACGAGCGGCGGGCCGGAATAGTCCGCCGGCCACCAATGGCCCGCCACGACCTCCGAGCCCTCCGGCGGGGTCGCGGCGAAGGTCACGCCGCGGTCCCCTTCCAGCGCCCAGGCGACCTTGTCGCTCGCCTTGACCGCCGCGGCCGGCGTCCCGGCGAGCGTCACGAACCGGCCGCGCATCATCGGGGTTTCGCTGATCTTCGCGCCGGGCGCCTCGCGTCTGAGGAATTCGAGGAAGCGCGGCGCCTCGGCGCTGCGCAGGTCGAGGAAGAAGAAGCTCGGCGTCACGCCCGGCAGCGTCTCCCTCAGCTCGTGGCGCAGGTTGAAGTCGATCAGGCTCAGCGCGACCAGCGCGGCGAGGCCGAGGCCGAGCGACAGCACGATCGAGGCCGTCAGCGCCCCCGGCCGATGAATCGCGGACAGCGCCATGCGCAATTCGACCGGCCGCGTCGCCGGCGCATGACGCGCCGCGAGCGCGAGGCCCCACGCGACGACACGAAGCACACAGAAGGCCGCGAGCGTCGCGCCGGCGACCGCGACCGCGATCGTCCGCTGCGGGCTGGTGAAGACGGCGAGCGCCACCAGCGCCGCCGCGGCGAGCCCGGAGCCCGCGAGATAGCGGGCGCGCGGCCAACCCCGCCGTTCCTCGGCGAGGTCGCGGATCAACGTCCCAACCGGCAGGTCGTGGGCGCGCGACAGCGGCGGCAGGGCGAAGGCGAACGCGGTCAGCAAGCCATAGGCGAGGCCGAGCGTGAGAACGCCGCCGTCGACCGAGGGCGCGAGCGGGATCGGGAGGAGATCGGCGAAGAGGGCGTCGATCGCGAACGGAATCGCGGCCCCTGCGCCCATGCCTGCGAGCGCGCCGGCGAGCGCCACAACCATGAACTCGACGACCGCGAGCCCGACGACGCCCGTTCCGGTCGCGCCGATCGCCTTCAGGATCGCCAGCGTCGCGCGCTTCCGCTCGACGAAGCCTTGCGCCGCATTGGCGACCCCCACCCCGCCCACGACCAGCGACAGCAGGCCCGCGAGCGTCAGGAACTCGGCGAAGCGGTCGAGGTTGCGCTTGAAATCCGGCGAGACTTCGAGGCGCGTGCGCGTCTCCCAGCCGGCCTCGGGGAAGGCGCGGCCAGCCGCGGCGATGAAGGCCCTGACGGCCGTTTCGTCTGGCGCCCCGCCCATCAGAACCCTCGTCGTCCAGCGCACCAGCGATCCGGGCTGCACGAGCTTGGTCGCTTCCAGCGCGGCCTGGGAGATCAGCAGACGCGGTCCGAACCCGACGCCGGCTGCGAGCCGGTCGGGTTCCGACGCGACGACCGCCCTCAGCACGAATTGCGCTTCGCCGAGGCGGAACGCGTCGCCGATCTTCAGGTCGAGCCTTGCCAGCAGCGCTTCTTCCGCCGCGGCGGCGAAGACGCCGTCCTTTTCGCCGAGCGCTTCGGCCGGCGGCGCCGGCGGCCGGAAGGTCGCCGCGCCGAGCGACGGCCACGACGGCTCGACCGCCTTGACCTCGACCAGCGCTGCGTCGCCGCTCCCGGCGCGGGCCATCGCCCGCAGGGTCGCGATGGTCGAGAGCTTGCCGAAGCGCCCGAGAAAGGCCTCCTCTTCCGGCGCGAGGCGCCGGTGGATGAGCGAAAAAGATGCGTCGCCGCCGAGGATTGTGCGTCCCTGCCGCGCGAGGCCGCCGTCGAGGGCGCGGGCGAGGCTGTCCACGCCGACGATCGCGGTGACGCCGAGCGCGATGCAGACGAGGAAGATCCACAAGCCCGAGAGGCCGCCGCGCAGGTCGCGCAGCGCGAGCCGCAGGATCGGCGCGGAGCGTCGGGGTATCGGAGGGGCGACGGGCGCGTTCATGCCGCGACCAGCGGCGCGTCCTCGACCGCCCCCGAGCGCATCCGGATCACCCGGTCGCAGCGGGCGGCGAGCGCCGCATCGTGGGTCACCAGCGCCAGCGTCGCGCCGCGCTGCGCCGGCAGCTCGAACATCAGGTCCATGATCGCGCGGCCGGTCGCCTCGTCGAGATTGCCGGTCGGCTCGTCGGCGATCAGCAGCGACGGCCGGGGGACAAGCGCGCGCGCGAGCGCCACCCGCTGCTGCTCGCCGCCGGAAAGCTGGGCGGGATAGTGGCTCATCCGCTCGGCGAGACCCACCTGCTCGAGCTCCTCGCGGGCGCGGGCGAAGGCGTCCCGCCGGCCGGCCAGCTCCAGCGGCGCAGCGACGTTTTCGAGCGCCGTCATGGTCGGGATGAGGTGGAACGCCTGAAACACGATGCCGACGCGGGCGCCGCGAAAGCGCGCGAGCGCGTCCTCGCCCAAGGTGTGGAGCGCGACACCGTCGATCGCGACCTCGCCGCGGTCCGGCCGTTCGAGCCCCGCCATGATCATCAGGAGCGTGGATTTGCCGGAGCCGGACGGACCGACGATCCCGACCGCCTCGCCCCTCGCGATTGTCAGGCCGACGTCGCGCAAGATATGCACGCGGGCGGCGCCTCGGCCGAGGCTGAGATCGACGCCGCGGATCGCGACTGCGGGAAGGCTCATCGTGTTGGAAATCCTCGAGGCGGGGCCGCCTTCATACGGGCATTGGCGGGCGATCGTCCAGGCGGCGGCGTTCGCCGCGATTGTTGCGATGGCCTCCGCCGCTCCCGCTTCGGCGCGGACGATGAAGCTTGTGGCGCTCGGCGACAGCCTCACCGCCGGCTACGGCGTGGCGCCCGGCAAGGCGTTTCCCGACCAGCTCGAGGCCGCGCTGAAGGCGAGGGGCTGGGACGTGACGGTCGTCAACGCCGGGGTCTCGGGCGACACGGCGGAAGACGGCCTCGCGCGCTGGGACTGGGCGGTCCCGGCCGACGCCGACGCGCTCATCGTCGAGCTCGGCGCCAACGACATGTTGCGCGGCCTGCCGCCCGAAGCGACGAAACAGACGCTGGCGGCCGTTCTCGATCGGGCGAAGGCGGCCCATCTGCCGACGCTGCTCGCCGGCATGCGCGCCGCGCCCAATCTCGGCGCCGGCTACGACAAGGCGTTCGACGCGATCTATCCGGCGCTGGCGGAGAGCCGCGGCGCGATCCTCTACCCGTTCTTCCTCGAAGGCGTCGCCGGCGACCCGAAGCTCAACCAGCTGGACGGCCTGCATCCGACGCCGGCGGGCGTCGCGGTGATCGTCGGCCGAATCCTGCCGGCGGTGGAGGCGCTGCTCGGCCGGACGAAACGTTAGGGCGCGGCGGAGGCCCGTACGCCGAGCGTCGATTCGAGCCCTGTTCGACCATAGTGGATGGCGTCCAATCGCCTTGACCATGTAAGCTGCGGTCAAGTGTCGCGCGCTTGGCCGACGGCTGACGATTGAAAAAGTTGCGGCGTAAACACAGAATTCCGCAACGCCCGAGCGCGGGCGGAGGGCGCCGGCGCCGATGAACCGTTTTTCGCAGGCGCTTGCGTCGGACCGGACGCGCCGCGCAGCGCCTGTCCGTTCCTTCCTGAGCCTACGGATACCCAGACGGCGGACGCAAGGAGACAAGTTTGATGAATTTCCGGCCGCTGGCCCTGTCTTATATCGTCGGCGTCGGCGTCATCGCGCTCTTGAGCGCCGCATTCGTCTATCCGCAGATTTCCGGTCGCATGGAACAGGCCGCCGAAGCGAACGTCGTCGTCGAAGCGCTGCTGCCGGCGGTGAAATTCGTCGAAGCGATGGCGCTCGAGCGCGGCGTCTACAACCAGGTTCTGGTCTCCAAGGCGACGGGCGCCGAAGAAGGCCGCCGGCTCGTCGCCGGGCGCAACGCTGCGACCGACGCGGTGTTCGAGGAAGCGCTCGAAAGGACCAGGCGTTTGCCGCCGTCTTTGCAGGCGCAACTCGCCAGACCGATCGAGGAGGCTTGGGCCGGCTTGCGCGCCGCGCGCGCGGAAGTCGAACCGCTGTTGTCCGCCGACCAGCCCGCCTCGCCCGAGGCCGCACGGAAGCTCGTCGCTCAATTTGCCGTCGCCGGCGCTTCGGCCGACCGGGCGCTCAGCGCGGCCGAGCTGTCTCTCTCCCGGCTCGATCCCTCGCTCGGCCTCATGCTCGAGGTGTCTCGGCTCAACAACGACATGAGAGAACAGGCCGGGCTCCGCTCGACGTTGCTGTCGCGCTTCGCCGGCTCCGGCAAGGCCATGTCGCTTGCCGAACGCATCCAGGCGAGCGAAGCCAACGGCGCGCTGCATGCTTATTGGCGACGCCTGCAGAGCATCGCGATCGAGGTCGGCGACGACAAGATCGCGGCGGCCGTCGCCAGGGTGAAAGCGGATTTCTTCGACGAAGCCGAACCGATCTACGCCGCGATGACCGACGCGGCGCGCGAAGGCTCGACGCCGCCGCTCGACCTCCTGCAATGGCGCGCCTGGACGGTCCCCAAGCTCACCCAGTTGCTGGCCGCGCGCGACCCGCCGACCGAAGCGGCGGCCGTCCGCGTCCGATTGCTGCGCGACCAGGCGATCCGCTCCATGCTCACGGACCTCGCGGCGTTCGGCGCGGTGTTTGCGGTGCTGTTGATCATCGGTCTCCTGGTGGAATTCCGGGTGCTGCGTCCGATCTCCCGCCTGACCCGCGCGCTCGACGCGATCGCCGGCGCGGGCGCGCCCTCCCTGGGCCTTGCCGGCGACGCGGACGCGCTCGCGGTCCAGTTCGGCGCGCGCTCGGACGAGATCGGTTCGCTCGCCCGCGCCGTGCAACGCATCCGCAACGACGCTCAGCGCATCAGCGACAGCGCCGCGCATCTGGAGCAACTCAACCAGCGTTTCGACGCGCTGCTCGCCAACCTGCCGCAAGGCGTGAGCCTCTTCGACGAAAACGGCCGGCTGGCGGTCGCCAACCCGCGCTACGCCGAGCTCTACGGGCTCGCTGCCGATGCGCCGCTGATCGGGCTCGGGCTTTCGGAGATCGCGGCCTTGCGCGCTCAGGCCGTGGGCGCGCCGGTGACGGGAGCCGACGATCTCCTGGGCGAGAAGCTCGAGGGCGCGGCGGAGCGCGAGATCGTCGGCTCCGTCTGCGAGCTGCCGAGCGGGCGCGTCCTCTCGCTGAACGGCGTGCGCATGCCGGGCGGCGGCTGGCTCGCGACCCATCTCGACATCACCGAGCGCCGCCGCATCGAGGATTCGCTGCGCAAGAGCGAAGCCCGCCTGAGCATCGCCCTCAGCGCGTCGTCGACCGGGCTTTGGGACTATTTTCCGGGCGACGGCCACGCCGTGTACAGCGACACTTGGTTCGCCATGCTCGGCTACGCGCCCGGCGGCCTTCCCTCGGTCCGCGAAACCTTCGTCGCTCTGGTTCACCCGGACGATATCGAGGCGTACCGCGACGCCGTGGCCGCACACGTCCAGGGGCGGCGCGAGGCGATCGTGTTCGAACTGCGCATGCGCCGCAAGAACGGCGAGTGGGCCTGGATCAAGACGGTGGGGAAGGCGATCGAGCGCGACGCCGCAGGAGAACCGTCGCGCTACATCGGCGTCCACATCGACGTCTCGGAAAGCCGTCGCGTCCAGGACGAGCTTGCGGCCGCCAGGGACGTCGCGGACAGGGCGAACAAAGCCAAGTCCGAATTCCTCGCCAACATGAGCCACGAAATCCGCACGCCGATGAACGGCATCATCGGCATGAACGGGCTCTTGCTCGACACCGAGCTGACCGCCGAGCAGCGCAAGTACGCGCTGATGACGCGGGATTCGGCCGAGGCGCTGCTCACCATCATCAACGACGTGCTCGACATCTCCAAGCTCGAGGCCGGGCGGGTCGATCTCGAGACGCTCGACTTCGACCTCAACGATCTCGTGGAGGCGGCCACGGCCGTGCTCGCCCCGCGCGCGGCGGAGAAGAAGGTCGGGCTCTCCAGCTATGTCGATCCCGCGCTGCCGGAGGGCTTGCGCGGCGACCCGCTGCGCGTCCGCCAAGTGCTCGTGAACCTCGTCGGCAACGCGGTGAAGTTCACCGAACGCGGCAGCGTCGGCGTGCAGGTGACGCGGGCGCCGTCGCCGGCGCAGGAAGGGTGGGTGAGGCTGCGGTTCGAAGTGACCGACACGGGGCCCGGAATCCCGGAGCAGGCGCAGGCGCGCCTGTTCCAGAAGTTCACCCAGGCCGACAGCTCGATCACGCGGCGCTACGGCGGCACCGGGCTCGGTCTGGCGATTTGCTCCAAGCTCGTCGCGCTGATGGGCGGGCAGATCGGCGTCACCAGCTCGCTCGGCGTGGGCTCGACGTTCTGGTTCGAGATCGCGGTCGAGCCGGGGCTGGCGCCGCTGGCGGAACGGGCGCAGGTCGCGCCCGAGCGGCTGCGCGGCCTCCGCACGCTGGTCGTCGACGACCTGCCGGTGAACATCGAGGTCCTGAAGCTGCAATTGCAGGCGCTCGGCATGGACATCCAGACCGCGCATGACGGGTTCGAGGCGATGGCCGAGATGGAGCGGGCGTGGTTCCACGGACGCCCTTACGATCTCGTGCTGCTCGACCAGATGATGCCGGGCCTCGCCGGCATATCCTTGGCCCAGCGGGTGCGGGCTGCGCCGAACTTCGCCGAGACGCGGATCGTCTTGATTTCGTCTGCCGGAAACGTGGAGTTGAAGCGCTCGGTGGGCGGCGTGATCGACGCCGCGCTGGAGAAGCCGATCCGCCGCGCCGATCTGCTCGAATGCCTGAGCCGGCTGTTCGGCTCCGAGACGGCGGCGGACCCGGCCGTTCCGTACTGCGCGCGAGACCACAACTTCGAAGCCGCCGGGGCCGCCTGCAAAGCGGCCGATCCCGTCCCGGAGAGGCCCCGCGGCCTCAAGGTGCTGCTGGCCGAGGACAACAAGGTCAACCAGGAGGTGGCCCTGGTGATGCTGCGCAAGGCCGGGCACAGCGTGCGCGTGGTCGACAACGGCATGGAGGCGGTCGAGGCGGCGTCCGCCGAACTGTTCGACGTGGTGCTGATGGACGTTCAGATGCCGCTGCTCGACGGCATCGAAGCGACGAAGCAGATCCGCGAGCTGCCCGGACCGCGCGGCCGGGTGCGGGTGGTGGCGTTGACGGCCGACGCGATGACCGGGGCGAAGGAATATTATCTCAAGGCGGGCATGGACGACTATCTCGCAAAGCCGATCCGGGCGGCCGCCCTGCGCGCCAAGCTCGCGGAGTTCGCGCCGGCGGAAGCGGCGCACGAAAGCGCAGCGTAGCGCGTCAGGAACTCTGCGACGACATGCGCGACGTCGTGGTGAACCCTACGAGACGGTCTTGCGCCGCAGCCATGGCGACAAGGCCTCGATCAAGCCTCTCAGCCGGAACGGCTTGGCGACAAAGGCGTTCATCCCCGAGGCGAGCGCCACTTCGCGCTGGCTGGCCATGGCGCCGGCGGTGAGCGCGATCACCGGCAGATCCGCGAGGCCGAGGTCGTGGCGAATCGCCCGCGTCGCCTCGAGTCCGTCCATCTCCGGCATCTGGACATCCATCAGCACGCAGTCGAAATCGCCGGGGTTCGCGCGCAGCCGCTCGACCGCTGTGCGGCCGTCGCACGCCGTTTCGCAGATCGCGCCCTGCAACGACAGCAGCTTGACGGCGATCTCGCGGTTGGTGTCGTCGATGACGAGGATTCGGACGCCGTCGAGTCGGTTCTCGTCGCGTCCGGCCGCGGCGCGCGCAACCGCCGGCGCCGGCGCGGCCTTGAAAACGACGGCGAACCAGAATTCGCTGCCCTCGCCCGGCTCGCTCTCGACCCCGATCTCGCCGCCCATCAATCCGACGAGCCGCTTGCAGATGGCGAGCCCGAGGCCCGCGCCGCCGAACTTGTCGTGGGTCGTCCGCTCCGCCTGGACGAACGGCTCGAACAGCTTTCCGACATGCTCGGGAGCGATGCCGATCCCGGTGTCGCGCACGCCGAAGCGAAGTCGAACCGATTCCGGGGAGCGGTCGAGCGTCCGGATCGAAATCGTCACGCAGCCCTCGGCTGTGAACTTGACCGCGTTGCCGGCGAGGTTGGTCAGGACTTGGCCGAGCCGGATCGGGTCCCCGAGCAACCGGGGAAGGTCGTCGGGCGGCGGCTCGACCTCAAGGGCGAGGCCCTTGTTGCGCGCCGCCACCGAGAACGTGTCGGCGAGGCTGCGAACGACTTCGGCGAGCGAGAACGGCGTCTCGCTCAGCTCGAACTTTCCCGCCTCGATCTTGGACAGGCCGAGGATGTCGGTGAGCAGCACGAGCATGTTGTGTCCGGCCGAATCGATCGTCCGGACGCAAGCGGCCTGCTCGGCGTCGAGCGCCGTGTGCTCGAGGATCTGCGTCATGCCCGCGATCGCGTTCAGGGGCGTGCGGATCTCGTGGCTCATGTTGGCGAGAAACTCGGACTTCGCCTGGTTGGCGGTCTCGGCCAGGGTCTTGGCCTGCTCCAGCGCGCGCAGGGTCTCCTTCTCTTCGGTGACGTCGTAGGTGACGCCCACCACGCGTTCGGGCTTGCCGTCCGGGCCGCGCGTGGTTTGGGAAAGCCCTCTCAAGGTTCGGACCGCGCCGCCGGGTTTGATGATGCGGAATTCCAACGGCGGGTTGGGGGCGCCCGCGAACGCGTGCGCGATTCCGGCCCTGACGCGGTCCACATCGTCGGGATGCACCATTCGGTAGACCTAGAAACGGCAGTTGGCCGCTCTGACGTTTTTGGTTCTGCGTTTTTTTTCCCGCTTGGGTTGCATCAGCTTGGCGCGAGGCGGGGCGGCGGGCGGAGGAGGCGGCCGTTGAGGAAGGCCTGGAAGGCGCGCGACAGGATGGCGCGCCATTTCTGCAGGCGGGTCGACTGCTCCGCAGTTGAAGCGAGGCCTCGCAGGAAAGCGGCGACGGCGGCGAGCGCCCTGGCGGCGGGCTCGGCCTTGGCGTGCGCGCTGGTCGCGCGGATCGTCGTCTGCCGCGCATGCCGCGTGCGGGTCGCGATCGCCGTCAGGAACAGCGGCCGGCTGGTGATCGCCTCGCGATGCCGCTCGGGATCGGCGAGGCGGACGAAGATGTTCCACCAGTCATGGAAGAGCGCGAGCAGACGCGCCGCGACCCGGCAAGGGGCGAGGTTGTGCGTCGTAAAGCCGCCCCAGCCCCACTGGTTCTTCATTTCGTCGAAAAGATTTTCCCCGTCGCCCCGATCGCGATAGAGCTGGCCGAACGCGTCTGTTTGTTCGTCGAGCGAGGTGACCAGGACCGAGTATTCGTAGAGTTCGGCCGCTTCGCCGATCTCGACGAACGACAGCTGCGGCGTTCCGTTCGGCTCGCTTTCTGCAAACCCGACCGCGCCTTTCACGCGTCGGCGCAACACGATCGTGCGCCGCCGCCGGCTCCAGCCCTCGAGCCGGACCGCCCCCCGGGCTCTTCGACCCGGGGGCCTGGCCGGCGTCGACCCACGCGCGCGCCGGCAGCTTCTCGATCATCCGCTTGACGTTCTTGGTCAGACGCAGCTTGAACAGATAGGGCAGGCCCCGCACCTCCGCCCCGCGCATGATCCCTTCGTTGCCGAACCCGCAGTCGCCGCGCAGCAGCGCCGGCCACAGGTCGCGCGGAAGACGGTCGAGGAGCGCCCACAGGCTCGGCGCGGCGTATTTCGACGCATGCTCGTCGCCGGGACTGACGTCGACATCGAGAACCAGACGCGTCGCGGCCATCAGATAGGTGTGGTAGCAATGGCTCGGACGCCCCGGCTTCTTGGGGTTGTCGCCGAGTTCCGCTCCTTCCTGATGGCCGTAGAGCGGCTTGATCGTCGTGTCGACGTCGAGGATCCAGGGCTCGGCCAGGAGCGGCTCCACGCAGAACGCCAGATGGCCGCGCAGCCAGGCCGCGGCTTTCGTCTCGTCGATCGCCTTGAAGGCGCGCCGCACCGCGTCCTCGCTGACGACCTTCTTCATCCCCAGGAGCTCCGGCAGCACCGGGTCGCAGCGCAGCGACGTGATGTGGGCGTAGCGCGTGTGGCCGGAGAGCATCGACAGCATC
>CAIZGR010000176.1 GCA_903932535.1 uncultured Hyphomicrobiales bacterium
AGCGCGGTCGCGGCGGCATAGGCGAAGGCGGCGTTCTGGCCGTTGTGGGCGCCGCGCAGCGCGCGCGCATTCTTCAGGTCGACCGGCGGCTCGGCCGAATCGCGCGAGACGATCCGATGGCCCTCGACGAACACGTCCGCGAGCGGCGAGACGCCGCCGGACACCGTGACGACGCGCCGGCCCGGCCCGTCCGCGAGGCGCGCGGCGATCGCGCGGCTCGGCGCGTCGTCCACCCCGACGAGCGCGATCTCGGCTCCGGCGACGAGCCGCTCCTTGACCGCTGCGTAGCCTGCGAGGTCGCCGTGGCGGTCGAGATGGTCGGGGGTGATGTTGATGAGGAGCCCGACGGTCGGCGCGAGCGAGGGCGCGAGGTCGATCTGGTAGGACGAGCACTCGAGGACATGCGCCCGCCCGTCCGCCGGCGGCGGCAGGTCGAGCGCCGGCACGCCGATGTTGCCCCCGAGCGCCACGTCGCGTCCGGCTTCCTCGAGCACATGGGCGATGAGCGCCGTGGTGGTGGACTTGCCGTTGGTGCCGGTGATGGCGACGAACGGCGCATGGGGCGCGCGCGCCTTGCGCTCGCGGGCGAAAAGCTCGATGTCGCCGACGACCGGCACGCCCGCGGCATGAGCGCGCTTCACCGTCCAGTGCGGCTCGGGGTGGGTCAGCGGCACGCCGGGCGACAGCACCAAGAGCTTGAAACCGGTCCAGTCCGACACGGCGAGGTCGACGAGACCAAACCCGGCGGCGGAAGAGCGCGCGCGCGCGGCCTCGCTGTCGTCCCATGCGGCGACCTCCGCGCCGCCCGCGACCAGCGCGCGCAGCGTCGCGTTGCCCGACCCGCCGAGCCCGAAGAGGGCGATCTTTGCGCCGCGCAGGGTTTCGACCGGAGTCATGACGTCACCTCAATTTCAGCGAGGCGAGGCCGACCATCGCCAGCACGAAGGCGATGATCCAGAACCGCATCACGATCTGCGGCTCCGACCAGCCGAGCTGCTCGAAATGGTGGTGGATCGGGGCCATGCGGAACACGCGCTTGCCGGTCAGCTTGAACGAGGCGACCTGGACGATGACGGAGACCGCCTCCATCACGAAGAGGCCGCCGATCACCGCGAGCACGATCTCATGCTTGACCGCGACCGCCATCGTGCCAAGCAGGCCCCCGAGCGCCAGCGAGCCGGTGTCGCCCATGAAGATCTGGGCCGGCGGCGCGTTGAACCACAAGAAGCCGGCGCCCGCGCCGATCAGCGCGCCGCACACGACCATGAGATCGCCCGCGAGCGGCACGTGATTGATCAGCAGGTAGTGGGCGAAGAAGGCGCTGCCGACGAGATAGGAGATGAGACCCAGCGTCGCCGCCGCGATCATCACCGGCACGATCGCGAGGCCGTCGAGCCCGTCGGTGAGGTTGACGGCGTTGCCGAAGGCGACGATCACGAACGGGCCGAACAGCAGGAAGCCCCAGCCGAAATCGAACACGAAGCCGTTGACGAACGGCAGGGCGAGCGCGCTCGCCCCCGGGCCGCCGACCCGCATCAACGCATAGCAGGCGATCGCGGCGATCACGTATTCGGCGCCGAGCCGCGCGCGGCCGGAAAAGCCGAGGTGCGACTGCTTCGTCACCTTGAGATAGTCGTCATAGAATCCGATCGCCCCGAAGCCGTAGGTGACGAAGAGGACGATCCACACATAGGGGCTGTCCGGGTCCGCCCAGAGCAGCGACGAGGCGATGAGCCCGAAGAGGATCATCAGCCCGCCCATGGTGGGCGTGCCCTTCTTGGTCAGGAGATGCGAGGCGGGGCCGTCGGCGCGGATCGGCTGCCCCTTGCCCTGCTTCAGCCGCAGCCGCGAGATGATCGCCGGGCCGAAAAACAGCACGAGAAAGAACGCCGTCCCGGCCGCGCCGAGGGTGCGGAAGGTCAGCCAGTGGAAGAGCCGGAAGACGCCCGGCAGATGGAACCAGTCGGATAGCCAGGTCAGCATCGAATCTCCTAGCCTCATGCGCCGGGACGGGCGAAATGGCCGCGCAGCGCCGCGACGAGCGGCCCCATCCGGCTTCCGTTCGAACCCTTGACCATGGCGACGTCGCCGGCGCGCAGCGCCCTGGCGATGTCGTTGGCGAGATCGCCCGACCGTTCGGCCCAGGCGCCCCGCATCGCCTCGGGCGCAGCGTCGAACAGCGCGCGCGTCAGCGGCCCCGCCCCGAACAGGAGGTCGACCTTGTTTTCGGCGAGGTCGGCGGCGAGGCCGGCGTGCATCGCCGCGCCGTCCGGCCCCAATTCCAGCATGTCGCCGATCACCGCGATGCGGCGCCCGTTCGGACCGGGCCGGGCCGCGCCGAGCAGCTTGAGCGCCGCGCGCATCGAGGCCGGGTTGGCGTTGTAGCTCTCGTCGATCAGCGTGAGGAGGCCGTCCGGCGTCGGGATGGCGATGCGCTCGCCCCTGCCCTTCTGCGGCGAAAAGCCGGCGAGCGCGGCTGCACAGGCGTCGAGATCGGCCCCGAGCGCCTGCGCCGCGAGCAAGGCGCCGAGCGCGTTCTCGGCCATATGCGCGCCCGGCGCGCCGAGATCGAAGGCAAGCGCGCGGCCGAAAATCCGCGCCGAGACGCGCGAGCCGGCTTCGGTCGCATCGAGGCTTTCGAGCCGGGCGTCGCAACCTTCGCTCGCGCCGAAAGTCAGCGTCCGCGCGCCGCGCGCCCGCGCCGCCGCGAGCAGGCGCGCGAACTGCGGGGCGCCGGCATTGAGCACGACAGTTCCGCCCGGCTCGAGCCCGACGAAGACTTCGCTCTTGGCGTCGGCGATCGCTTCGAGCGACCCGAGGTGTTCGATATGCACCGGCGCGATCGTCGTGATCAGCGCGACATGGGGGCGGACCAGACGCACGAGCGGCCTGATCTCGCCCGGATGGTTCATGCCGATCTCGAACACGCCGAACCGCGCCTCCGCCGGCATGCGGGCGAGGGTCAGCGGCACGCCCCAATGGTTGTTGTAGGAGGCGGCCGAAGCGTGGGTCGCGCCCGAGGCGGCGAGCATCGCGCGCAGCATCTCCTTGGCGCTGGTCTTGCCGACCGAGCCGGTCACCGCGACGATTCGCGCCGCCGACCGCGCGCGCGCAGCGACGCCGAGCCGCTCCATCGCCTTCAGGGTGTCGTCGACCGCGAACACGGGACCCAGGGCGGCGAGGTCGCCCGCCCGCGCCCGGCCGACCACCGCCGCGGGCGCGCCGAACTCGAGGGCGCGCGCGACATGGTCGTGGCCGTCATGGGTTTCGCCCTTGATAGCGACGAAGAGGTCGCCCGGAAGCAGCGTGCGCGTGTCGATCGACACGCCGGTGACGGACCCCGCAGGCGGCGCGCTCGGCCGCGCGCCGAACGCCGTTGTCAGCTCGCGATCGGTCCACAGCGCGCTCATGCCGCCTCCGCCAGCGCTTTACGCGCCTCGTCCGCGTCGCTGAAGGGCAGCACCACGGCGCCGACGATCTGCCCGATCTCGTGGCCCTTGCCCGCGATCATCAGCGCGTCGCCTTCCCGCAGCATCGCCACGCCCGCCCGGATCGCCTCGGCGCGGTCGCCGATCTCCAGCGCGCCCGGCGCGGCGGCCAGAATCTGCGCCCGGATCGAAGCCGGGTTTTCCGAGCGCGGATTGTCGTCGGTGACGATGACGACGTCGGCCGCCCGGGTCGCGATTTCGCCCATGATCGGCCGCTTGCCGGCGTCGCGGTCGCCGCCGCAGCCGAAGGCGACGATCAGCCGGCCGGACACATAGGGACGCAGCGCCGCGAGCGCCTTTTCCAGCGCGTCGGGCTTGTGGGCGTAGTCGACGAACACCGCCGCGCCGCGGACCGCGCCGATCCGCTCGAGCCGCCCGGGGGCGCCCTCGAGGCGTTGCAGCGCGTGGAAGACCGCGTCCGCTTCGCAACCGGTCGCGATGCAGAGGCCGGCCGCCACGAGCGCGTTGGAAATCTGGAAATCGCCCGGCAGCGGCAGGCGCACGCGCCGCTTGCGGCCGCCGAACGCGAGCTCGAGGGTCGACGCGAGGCCGTCGCGGACGACCGCGGCGAGCCGGATCGCCTCGCCCTTCTCGCCGACGGAAAAGACGGCGAGCCCCCGCTCCCGCGCCGCGTCGATCACACGCGGCGCGATGTCGGCGTCGGCGTCGACGATCGCCGGCGCCCCGTCCGGCAAAAGCTCACGAAAAAGCCGCAGTTTGGCGACGAGATAGTCCTCGACGCTCGCGTGATAATCCATGTGGTCGCGGCTGAGATTGGTGAACGCGCCGGCCGCGAGCCGGACGCCGTCGAGCCGCTTCTGGTCGAGCCCGTGCGAGGACGCCTCCATCGCGACATGGCCGACGCCGGCCTCGGCCAGCTCCTGAAGGGTGCGGTGGAGGGTCAACGGGTCCGGGGTGGTCAGCGAGCCGTAGACCGTCATCGGCCGCGACACGACGCCGATGGTGCCGAGCGAGGCCGATTCGCGCCCGAGCGTCCGCCAAATCTGCCGCACGAAGGCCGCGACCGAGGTCTTGCCGCTGGTTCCGGTCACCGCGACGATCGTGCCGGGCTGGCGCGGATAAAGCCGCGCCGCGGCTCGCGCCAGCGCGAGGCGAGCGTCCGCGACCCGGATCACGGGCGCGCCTTCGCCCCCGGTCTCGCGCTCGGCGACGATCGCCGCCGCGCCGCGCGCGCAAGCGTCGGCGACGTGCTTCACACCGTCGTCCTTCGTCCCGGCGAGGGCGAAGAACACGTCGCCCGGCTGAACCTTGCGGCTGTCGAAGGCGACGCCGGCGACGGCGCGATCGGCCAGCGCCGCGTCCGCTTCCGCAAAATCCACAATCTCTCCGAGCCTTAACATGAAGATTCGCCTACTCCTTGCCGACCCGGTCGGCGTCGGCTCCATAGCCCAGTCGCGCGATGATGGGGAATGGGTTCGCCGGCGCGTCCTTCGCCGGTGGCACGCCTGCGAGCGGTTGAATCCGCCGGACGAGCGCTCCGGTGGTGCGGCCGGCGTTCCAGGCGGCCGTGTGATAGCCGTAGTCCCCGGGCGCGGCGACGGGGTCGTCGTAGATCGCCAGATAGAGGTATTTCGGTTTGTCGGCGGGCGTGACCGCCATGAAGGTCGTGAACACCCGGTCCTGCGAATAGTGGCCGTGGATGATCTTGTCCGCCGTCCCGGTCTTGCCGCCGACGTAGTAGCCGGGGATGTTGGCGAAACCGGCCGAGCCGTGCGTGGCGTTGGAGCGCATGAGATAGCGCATCGATTCGGAGGTCTGCTCGCTCACCACCCTGTGGCTGACCTTGTCCGCCTCCTCCTGGCTCCGCGGCAGGAAAGTCGGCGCCATCATGTGGCCACCGTTCACCAGCGCCGAGACGGCCATCAGCGCCTGGAGAGGCGCGACGTTGAGGCCCTGTCCGAAGGCGATCGTCATGGTGTTCAGCTCGGTCCAGCGCTTGGGCACGAGCGGCTCGGCGTTCTCGGGCAGCTCCGTGCGCAGGCGGTCGAGCTGGCCCATCTTTCTGAGGAAGGCTTGGTGGCCGGTGACGCCGACCATCAGCGCCATGCGCGCCGTGCCAATGTTGGAGGAATGGGTGAACACCTCCGGCACCGTCAGGACGCGGTGAGTGGCGTGGAAGTCGTGGATGGTGAAGCGGCCGTAGCGCAGGGAGTCGCGCGCGTCGACCCGCGATCCGAGAGTGACCTTGCCCGAATCGAGCGCCATCGCGATCGACAGCGCCTTGAAGGTCGAGCCCATTTCGTAGACGCCGACGTTTATGCGGTTGATCTTCGTCGACTCGTGGGCGTCGATCGGCTGGTTCGGGTCGTAATCGGGCAGCGATTCGAGCGCTACCACCTCGCCGGTGTTGACGTCCATCACGACGCCGGCGGCGGCCTTGGCCTTCCAGTGCTCCATCCCCGCGATCAGCTCGTCGCGCAGGGCGTGCGTCACCTTGAGGTCGAGCGACAGCCGCACCGGCTTCAGGCTCTCGGGATCGACGACGAAGCCGGGGACGTGCGGATCGGTCAGGCTCTGCTGGTCGAGATATTTCTCCATGCCGGCGATGCCGACATTGTCCTTGTCGACATAGCCGAGCACATGGGCGCCGATCGGCCCGTTGGGATAGACGCGCTTGTTCTCCGGCAAGAAGCCGACGCCGGGCAGGCCGAGATGGAAGATCTCCGCCTGCTCCTTCGGCGTGATCTGGCGCTTGACCCAGACGAAGCCCTTCTTCGAGCCGAGCCGCTCGCGCAGCTCCTTGGCATCGACGTCCGGCAGCACGGCGGTGATCAGCTCGACCGCCTCGTCCTTGTCGATGATCCGGTTCGGCTCGGCGAACACCGACATGGTCTTGACGTCGGTGGCGAGAATCTCGCCGTTCCGGTCGACGAGGTCGGGGCGCGCTCCCGAAACGGCCTGATCGGCGGCCTCTTTCAGAGTCTGCGGCGGATCGTGCGACATGCCGAGCACGACGAGCTTGACCGCGAGGACGGCGTAAGCGACGCCCACGCCGAGCGCGAGGGTGCGGATGCGTGCGCCCGAGCGGTCGAGCCGCGTCAGCAGCAGGGCGCGGGCGAAGGCCTTGAGATTGGCGGCGGTGAGGAGCGCGCGCAGCGACCGGCGCGGCCGCCCGACCGGCGGCGGCTCGAGGTCGACCCCGAAAGTCTGCGGGACCCAGCGATGAAAGAGCGCAATCGCCGCGCCGCCGGCCCGGCCGGCTTTCGCGCGGCGTCTCGCCGTCCCGGGGCTCGCGCTTCTCGGCGTCTCGGCCATGCTCATCTCACCGGCGGGGTGGCGCCGCCGACGACGGCAGCGGGGGTTGCGTTGTCCTTGTCGAGGCCCAGCTCCTCGAGCGCGCGGCCAATCGAATCGACCTTCGGCTGCGCCTCGGGCAATTCGGCCACCGTCGCGATCTGGGTCAGCGCGAGCGGCTGCATCCCGAGCTTGGCGTCGGCGAGCTCCTGGATGCGGTCGGGGCGGGAGAGATGGGCGTATTCCGCGCGCAGGAGATTGATCGCGTCCTTCTCCTTCGCGATCAAGTGGCGCGTCTTCACCAATTGCTCGGCGGCGTAGATGGTGCGGTACTTGACGCCGTAGACATAAGCCGCCGATCCGATCAGCGCCGCGATCGCCGCCGCGTGCATGAGCCGCAGAAACATTTAAGGCCTCCTCCGCCGCGCCGGCAGCCGCGTCAAAGCGACGATGGAATCCTCCGCGCCTCTCGGCGGCGCGTCGAGCCGCGTCGCAAAACGCAGCTTGGCCGACCGCGACCGCGGATTGGCCGTCGTCTCGGCCTCTCCGGGCTCGACCGGCTGGCCGCGCGGAACCTCGAACGTCGCCTGCGGCTCGGCCGGCTCGCCCGGCAGGCGCCGGGAGACGGCGTGGCCCCTGCCCGAGCGGCCGGCGAGGTACTGCTTGACGATCCGGTCCTCGAGCGAATGGAAGGTCACCACGGCGAGCCTTCCGCCGGGTTTCAGCAGCCGCTCGGCGGCGGCGAGGCCGCGCAGAAGCTCGCCCAGCTCATCGTTGACCGCGATGCGCAAAGCCTGAAAGGTCTTGGTCGCCGGATGGGTCAGCTCGCCGCGCTTGGCCGGAGCGACGCGGGCGATCATCTCGGCGAGCGCCAGCGTGCGGACGTAGGGCGCGGTTTGGCGGTCGGCGACGATCGCGCGGGCGATGCGGCGCGAGGCGCGCTCCTCGCCGAAATGGAACAGGATGCCGGCGATCGTCTCCTCGTCCGCCTCGCGCAGAATGTCGGCGGCGGACGGCCCATCGGCCTCCATCCGCATGTCGAGCGGGGCGTCGAAGCGCAGCGAGAACCCGCGATCGGCCTCGTCGAGCTGCATCGACGAGACGCCGATGTCGAGCGCCACGCCGTCCACGCTCTCCAGCCCGAGAGCGCGCGCGACCGTTTCGAGGTCGCCGAAGCGGGCCTGCGCGATCCGCAACCGGCCGCCGGACTCGGCGACCAGCGCGGCCCCGGCGCGGACGGCCGATGGATCGCGGTCGAGCGCGACGACCTCAGCGCCGCGTTCGAGGAGCGCGCGCGCATAGCCGCCGGCGCCGAACGTGCCGTCGAGAATCGTCTTGCCCGGGCGCGGCTCCAGCGCCTGCAAAACCTCGGCGAGCAGAACGGGAACGTGGCGGGGCGCTTGGCTCATGCCGGCGCCCCGGCGCCCTGCCCCGAACGCAGGAGCCGAACCCGCGCCCGCGCCGCATCGAGGCGGGCTGCGAAGCGCGACGGCTCCCAGATCTGGAACTTGTGTCCCTGCCCGACGAAAACTGCCTCGCCTTCGAGGCCTGGCGCCGCCTTCAGCCGGTCGTCGAGCAGAACCCGTCCCTCCGAATCCATGCGCAGGATCTCGCTCGTCCCGAGCAGCGCGGTCGCGAAGGCGTCGCGGGCGGGCGAGAACGGCGGAAGCGTCGCGAGCAGCGCGTCGATCTCCGCCAAGAGCTTGTGGCCGCCGCAGTCGAGCGCCGGGGCGTCGAGCGACGGATAGGCGTAGACGCCCTCGAATCCGCCCTTCGCCAGCGCTTGACGGAAGGCGGCCGGGATCGAAATCCGGCCCTTCGCGCCGAAGCGGTGGGCGAAATGGGAAAGGAAGCAGTCCACGAAGCCCCCCGACGCCGAACACCGCCTCCGTCCGGCGAGCAAGGCTCGCAGGCGGCGGCGCCGTAGCGCGGTCTGTTGACGGGATAACGTCGGATAACATGGGACCCCATGGGCGTCAAACAAACCCCGGCGATTCCCGCCCGCGGAACCGGCCCGGGACGGTATTAGGGGTTGTTAAGGTAAAGGTTCCGTTAGGGCGTCCGAGGGAATGCGGCGAAGCGCTCTGGCGACGGCCCCTTCGGGCCGTCGCCAGAGCGCATCCTTCGCTTTCCATCGCGCGGCTCCTCGTCGCGTGCTTCTGACCCAACCGGGATCGCCCTGCGTCCCGAACGGGAAGCGAAGCCCGTGCAGGTGAACAAGAGCATCATTGCGAACAGTCGATCATTTAAAATAGGGTTCTGAAGTGGACCCCGTTCGCGGGACCATGGGCCGTGGAAATTAAGGTGTAATCCTTCCTGCTCTTTCTTTTCAAAGAGGCTTCAAGCCGCTTTCTGCTGTTGTTTCTGCTTCTACTGTGGGTATGTGG
>CAIZGR010000177.1 GCA_903932535.1 uncultured Hyphomicrobiales bacterium
CCCTGGTCGCCGCCGCCGACAGGTTCGCGCGCAAGGCCTCGCTTTCCCGCCGCACGGCGGACGCCACGTTCGTCGCGCTGTTCATCACCGGCCAACTCGACATCGAGCCGTGGATCGTCAAGGCGGCGCCGCAGCTCAGCTTGCGCACGCTGGCGCGCTGGCGCGAGGCGGCGAAGGAATCGCCGGCGCGGCTCGGCGTCGATCGCGGCGCGGCGCGGCGGGGCAAGGGCGTCCTCGACACGGCCGAGAACGGCGATGTCCGGCGCTTCATCCTGGCGCTGATCGCCCACCAGCCGCACCTCTCCGCCGACCATGTCCGCGAATGCTGTGACAAAAAGTTTACGTCGTTTTCCATCCCACCGGTGCGGACTTTTCAGCACTTTTTGAAGGCCTTGAAGGCCTCCGAAAAGGTGCTTCTGACCAAGGTCACGAACCCGGACGCGTTCAAGAGCGCCTATCGCCTCTCGGGGCGCGGCTCGCATCCCGTCTCGCGCCTGAACGAGCTCTGGATGATCGACGCCTCGCCCGCCGACGCGCTCTGCGTCGACGGGCGCCATAGCGTCTACGCCTGCATCGACATCTTTTCCCGCCGGTCGAAAATCCTGGTGACGCGGACGCCGCGCGCGGCGGGCGTCGCGCTCCTGATGCGCTCGTCGATCCTCGCCTTCGGCGTTCCCGAGCTGGTCAAGACCGACAACGGGTCCGACTTCGTCGCCAAGGCGACGCAGAGGCTCTTCCTGTCGCTGAAAGTCGACACCGAGACCTCGGCGCCGTTCAGCCCCGAGCAGAAGGGGCACGTCGAGCGGGTCATCAAGACCCTGCAGCACGACCTGATGCCGTGCCTGCCCGGGTTCATCGGCCACAGCGTCAAAGACCGGAAGGTGATCGAGGAGCGCAAGGCGTTCGCGGCCCGGCTCGGCGAGGACGATCAGGCCGCCTTCTGCGTCGAGCTCACCGCGCGCGACCTGCAACGCTACTGCGACCTCTGGACCGAGGGGCGCTACGCCAACCGGCCCCACGACGGGCTCGCGGGCAGGACCCCGGCCGAGGCCGCCGGCGCCTGGACCGGCAAGGTGCGCCGGATCGAGGACGTCCACGCGCTCGACCTCCTGCTCGCGCCGATCGCGGGGAAGGACGGGCTGCGCACCGTCACCAAGACGGGCCTCCGGATCGACCACAGCCACTACATTTTCGCCGCGGCGCTGCCGGGGACGCAGGTCTTCGTCCGCATGGACCCGCACGACATGGGTCGGGCCTATGTGTTCGCGCCCGACGGCGAGACCTTTTTGGGCGAGGCGATCTGCCCGGAGATCGCCGGCGTCGACCCGGCCAAGGCGGTCGCGATGGCGCGGGCGGCGCAGAAGAAGCTGCTCGAGGACGGCACGAAACAGCTCAAGGCCGACATGCGCGCGATCAAGCCGCGCGACGTCGCGCACTGGGTGGTCGAGCGGGCGTTCGACGCCGCGCAGACCGTGGTGGAATTTCCGAAACAGATCGAAGGCTACACGACGCCGGCGCTGGACGCCGCGCGCGAGGCGATCGCCGCGCCGGCGGAGGTTCTGGCGCTGCCGGCGCCGGCCGCCCCCTCATCCGGCCCTTCGGGCCACCTTCTCCCGCAAGCGGGAGAAGGGAAGGTCGCGCG
>CAIZGR010000178.1 GCA_903932535.1 uncultured Hyphomicrobiales bacterium
AATGAATTCATGCATTTGACGATATGAGTTGGCCCCGGCGACCATGCCGAGAACGGCGTAGAGCAACACGGTGGCGAGATCGAACCGCTTGCCCTCGGCGCGCCGATGATCGGGGATGGACCGCAGAGCTTCCAGCAACGTGACCGACATTCGACAACCTCTGATTCGGGTTGTCGCCGATAGATTCACACATTTTCGCCCTTGGGAAACGCCCCGGGCCACCAAAGTTCACAGAACTGAACAGCTCTGGGTTTTTGCCTGCGGCATCCTGCCACATAGGCGCTGGTGCGCCCCTTCATCGCCGGGCCGCGTGGAGCCGGTGGGAGAAGGCGGCGGAAGGCGCTGCGTCAGGCCAGCGGGCCGCCCGGGCGCAGGGCGCCGACCTCGATGCCGTTCCAGTTGACCAGCGTCGGCGCGACGAAACGGTCGAGCGGCTCCTCGAAACCTCCGAACCGTCGGAGCAGCGCAGCGATCATGACTTGCGCGGCGCGCTTTCCGCCGTCGTCGGCCTTGACGGCGAGGCCGAGGCCGCGGTCGGGCAGCGCGGCGCAGTAGACGCCCTCGGCGCCGGTCTTGGTGAAGGCGCGCGCGCCGAGCAGCGTCATCACCTCGGTGTCGAACCGTCCCGGCCCCGCCACCACAGTGGGATGCGCCGCGACCGCCGCGCGAATCCGCGCCGCCGCCCGCGCCCGCTCCGGAGGCAGCGCTTGCCCCGTCGTGAAGCGTGCAAAGCCGCAGGCCAGCGCGCGCAGCGGAATGGCATAGGCGGGAATTGAACACCCGT
Source organism: uncultured Hyphomicrobiales bacterium (assembly GCA_903932535.1). Classification (GTDB taxonomy): domain Bacteria; phylum Pseudomonadota; class Alphaproteobacteria; order Rhizobiales; family Beijerinckiaceae; genus Roseiarcus. The sequence goes on from CAIZGR010000178.1 coordinate 785, forward strand.
CGGTCGCGCGGTTCTCCGCGTCGAGCCGCGCGCCGGTCATCTCGGCCAGCGCCGCCGTCACCGCGCGCTGAACGGGATGGCCGGGCGAAACGTAGTTTTGCGGATCGATCCCCTCGGCGCAGGCGACGCAGACGAAGCCCGCGTGCTTGCCCGAGCAGTTGTTGTGCAGGGCGGACGGCGTCGCTCCCGACCGGGCGAGCGCGCGCGCCGCGGTCTCGCCGAGCGGCCAGTGCGCCCCGCATTCGAGCGCGCCGGCGTCGCGCCCGGCCTTGGCGAGCATCCCGCGCGCAAGCGCCACATGCGCCTCCGCGCCGGAATGGGAGGCGCAGGCGAGCGCGATCTCGGCCTCGTCGAGACCAAGCCGGTCCGCCGCCCCGCTCTCGATCAGCGGCAGCGCCTGAAAGGCCTTCACCGCCGATCGGGGATAGATCGGACGGTCGACGTCGCCGAAGGCGAGCGCGATCCGCCCGGCCGCGTCGACCACCGCGCCGGCCCCGCGATGGGCCGATTCGACCCGATCGCCCCGCAAGACTTCGACGACGACGGGGTTCACCATGACGAGGCTCCTTCAAAACGCGCGGCAGGGGCGACCGGCGCGCATGTCTGCCGCCCCATCTAGCCTATTGCCTACGTTCGCCAGCGTCCGATACTCAAGCCGGAACGGAGCGAGGCTCGTGATGCGCGTTCGGGACGTGATGACCTATGGGGCGGTCGGCCTGCCCGAGACGGCGACTCTGGCGGAGGCGGCCGAGACGCTGCTGAAGGCGCGGATCAGCGGCGTGCTCGTCTACGACGCCGACAACGCCCTCGTCGGCGTCCTGAGCGAGGGCGACCTCATGCGCAGGTCCGAGCTCGGGTCGGAGCGGAAGCGTCCGCGCTGGATCGAGGCCCTGCTGAACGGCGGACGGCTCGCCGAGTCCTACGCCCACAGCCATGGACGCAAGATCGGCGAGATCATGACGCGCAAGCTCGTCAGCGTCGCCGAGGACGCCGAGCTCAGCGTCGCCGTCGACCGGATGCTGCGATCCGGGGTCAAGCGCCTGCCCGTGCTGCGCGGCGAGGAGGTGGTCGGGGTCATCTCGCGCTCCGACCTGCTCAAAGCGCTCGTCCAGGCGCTCCCCACGCCGGACGGTGGCCATCCCGACGCGGAGATCAAGGGGACGATCGAGGCCGAGCTCGCGCGGCGCGGCTGGGCGCCGAGGGCGAGCGTCCGGGTCGAAGTGAAAGACGGGGTCGTCACCTTCGCCGGCGCGATCACCGACGAGCGGCTGCGCTCCGGCCTCCGGGTCATGGCCGAAAACACGCCCGGCGTGACCGAGGTGCACGACCGGATGTGCTGGATCGAGCC
>CAIZGR010000179.1 GCA_903932535.1 uncultured Hyphomicrobiales bacterium
ACGTTGACGAAGTCGAGGTCGCGCTGGTCGTGCCCAGGGCAGCCGAAAATGGCGCCCGTGCCGTAGTCCATCAGGATGAAGTTTGCGACATAGACCGGCAAGCGCCACTCGGGATCGAAAGGATGAAAGACCCTCAAGCCGGTGTCGTAGCCCTTCTTTTCCGCCGTCTCGATCGCCGCGACCGAGGTCCCGACCTTTCGGCACTCTTCGATGAACGCCGCAAGCGCCGGATCGTGGCGCGCGAACGCGGCGGCGAGCGGATGGTCGGGCGCGATCGCCATGAACTTGGCGCCGAACAGCGTGTCGGGGCGCGTCGTGTAGATCTCGAGCTCCGCCGTCCCGGGCTCGTCCTTCAGAACGCCCACCGTCGCCTGATCGATGACGAAGCGGACCATGAGGCCCTCGGAGCGGCCGATCCAGTTGCGCTGCATCAGGCGCACCTTCTCCGGCCAGCGGTCGAGACGGTCGAGACTCGCCAGCAGATCGTCGGAAAAGTCGGTGATCTTGAGGAACCATTGCGTCAGCTCGCGCTGCTCGACGACCGCGCCCGAGCGCCAGCCGCGGCCGTCGATCACCTGCTCGTTGGCGAGCACGGTATGGTCGACCGGGTCCCAGTTGACCTTCGACTTCTTGCGGGCCACGAGCCCCGCGGCGAGGAAGTCGAGAAACAGCTTCTGCTGGTGCCGGTAGTAGCTCGGATCGCAGGTCGCGATCTCGCGCGACCAGTCGAGCGAAAGGCCCATCGACTGAAGCTGCGCCCGCATCGAATCGATGTTGGCGTAGGTCCACTTCGCCGGATGGGTGTTGTTCTTCATGGCGGCGTTTTCCGCCGGCATGCCGAAGGCGTCCCAGCCCATGGGATGCAGCACGTTGTAGCCGCGCGCGCGCCGGTACCGGGCGACGACGTCGCCCATGGCGTAATTGCGCACGTGTCCCATATGGATGCGGCCGGACGGGTACGGGAACATCTCCAGCACGTAGTACTTCGGCCGAGGGTCGTCGTTGCGGGTCGTGAAGACGCCCGCTTTCGCCCAGGCCTCGCGCCACTTCGCCTCGGATTCGCGCACGTTGTAGCGTTCAGAACGCATCTCGGGATGGTCTCGTCACATGTCGTCTTGAAGGATTCGCCGCGGGACAAATCACGATTTGAAGAGAGGGTCAAATGACGAAGCCGGTCGCGGCCCGGCGGCGATCCACAGCCTCGTGTCGAGGTCGCCTCGACGACAGCGCCGGAACATGACACTCGTACGACAGTCGTTGCGTGTCGCTCCAGAGGACATATCCCATGAACGCCCGAGATCCAGTCTTGCACGCCACGCCGATCCTCAGTCTGCGGCCGACGCAGATGACGGTCGGCAAGGAGGAGATTCGCAGCAAGCGCGACGCGTGGAGGACGAACGCCTCGACCGATCTCGCGAAATTCCTCGCCCAGCACATGGTTCCGACGATCATCGGACTCGGAGGCCGGCATTACCTGATCGACCACCACCATCTCGCGCTCGCGCTGCATGAGGAGGGGGTCGAGAGCGTGTTCGTCACCGTGGTCGCCAATCTCAGCCGTCTGCCGGAAGACCACTTCTGGAACATGATGAGCTTCAAGGGCTGGACCCACCCTTACGACGGCAAGGGGCTCAGACGTCCTTACGCGGACCTGCCCAAGACGGTTGCGGGGCTGGAAGACGACCCCTACCGCTCGCTCGCCGGCGCGCTGCGCAACAATGGCGGCTTCGCCAAAGACTCGACGCCGTTCGCCGAGTTCCTGTGGGCCGACTTTTTCCGCCCGCGGATCAAGGCCAGGACGATCAACGCGGATTTCGACGCCGCCGTCGCCGAAGCCCTGACCTTGGCGAAAGCCGGCGACGCGGACTACTTGCCGGGCTGGTGCGGTCCGCACGGCTTTGCGCCTCCGCCCAAAAAGAAAGCGGCCGTCGCGAAGGCGGCCGGTCCCAAATCCGGCAAGCAAGGCGGGAAGGGCAAGAGCGCGAAAGCCGCCTGACCGGCGCACGAACCGTCCCAGGGCCGCCTGGCCGCCCTATCCCTTCGCCGTCAGGCGGACGCCATGAGAAGGCTCAACGCCTCGTCGTACACGCGCCGATCTCCGGCGGCGATGATCCGGCCGCCCTTCGCGGCGTCCTCCCCCTCCCAGGTGGTGATGACGCCCCCTGCCCCCTCGACGATCGGCGCGAGCGCGACGATGTCGTGCGGCTTGAGGTTGGTTTCGATGACGAGATCGATGAAGCCGGCGGCGAGCGCGCAATAGCCGTAACAGTCGCCGCCGTAGCGGGAGAGACGCGTCTTGGCTTCCACCCGTTCGAAGGCTTCGCGGTCGGCCGGATCCCGAATGAGGGCGGGGCTCGTCGTGGAGATCGTCGCCTCCACGAGCGAGGCGCAGGGGCGGACGCGCAGCGTCCGGGTCGACCATTCGGTCGGGGGCGCGTCGCCGCGGCTCGGCGCCAGCGTCCTCAGCCGCGCCCGTTTCCCGTCGCCGTAATAGCGCTCGCGGGTGAAGGGTTGCGACATCATTCCATAGACCGGCCGGCCGCGATGCGTCAGGCCGATGAGCGTGCCCCAGGTCGGCATGCCGGAAATGAAGCTCTTGGTGCCGTCGATCGGATCGAGCACCCACACATATTCGGCGTCGGGGCGGTCGAGGCCGTATTCTTCGCCGATCACCCCGTGGGCCGGGAAGGTCTGTCCGATGAGACGGCGCATCGCGGCCTCGGCGCCGCGGTCGGCCTCCGTGACCGGATCGAACACGCCCCCGCGGGATTTGTCCTCGGCTCCGATTGCGCTGCGGAAGAACGGCAGAATCACCTCGCCGGAAACCTGGGCGAGGCGTTCGACGAAGGCCGCAAAGTCGACCGCCGTCATCGTCCACTCCCCAAAACGCGTCTCGAGGCATGCCATTTGCGCATATCTGCCATCCCCTCTTGCAGCAACTGCGCCGGCTGTCAACAGCGGGTTGACGGCGTAAGTTGCTGATTTTACAAACTTAATTCTCCAATCGACGGCGACGTCGGGTCGGAGTTGCCGACGCTGCGGACGCGTCTGCGACGGCTATCGGCGTAACGGAGGAAGAAAACTCTTGCAAGAGCCGCCGCAGGCGCCGATATTGCTGCGGTGCGGCATGACCTGCCGCATATGCCCTCCTTGGGCGTTTCCTCCCTAGACTGAAGGCCGCCGTGGCAACATGGCGGCCTCCTTTTTTTGCCCTCCCGCAGCCTTCTGGCGGAGAAGCGCCGTTCGCCGGCTTTTTGTGCGCAGCAGCATCACCCGCCGCAAATGCGCGCCTTTGGCGGTTCCGCTACGGACGCGAGCGGCCGTGGCACAGGTCGGCCGCCTTTTCATAGCGGTCCCCCCGCTCGACGGAGACGCGGCGCGTCCTCCATATTCGGTTTGCTTTTTGTGCGTAGCAGCATCATTTTGTTGCAGCGCGGCATGACGGACGCGCAGGCCCTACTCGGGCTTTCCTCCCGCGACTGGAGGCCGCCGCGGCGACATGACGGCGTTTTTTTTTTGTGGCCGCCCCCGCTCGACCGGGAAGCGCCGTCCTCTCCTCCGATTCCTCTTGCTTCTTGTGCGTCGCGCCATCATCGCGTCTGCGTGTGGCACGATCTGCCGCATATGCCCTCCTTGGGCGTTTCCTCCCCAGCTACCGCGCTATGAGGAGCGCGCGTCGCCCGCCCCCAGCCAACCCGCCGCGAGGGGACATTCCAACCCTGTCACAGAAGGGGACATTTCAACTTTGCGTTGACAGTGCGTGCGCAAGGAACCGTCGAGCGCGCGCCGAAGTTCAGCCCCCGCGCGGGGGCTCGCTTTCGGCCGCGAGCGCCGTCGCCTCCTCGTCGGAGAAGACGCGGCTGCGAGTGAGGAAGCGGACGCCCTCGGGCGCTTCCACCGAGAAGCCGGCGCCGCGCCCGGGCACGACGTCGATGATGAGTTGGGTGTGGCGCCAATATTCGAACTGGGCCGCGCCGATATAGAAGGCGCATCCGGCGATCTCGCCGATCCGCACGTCCTGGCCGCCGACCCGGAACTCGCCAGCCGGGAAGCACATCGGCGCCGAGCCGTCGCAGCAGCCGCCCGACTGATGGAACATGAGCGGCCCGTGCTGGCCTCTGAGCTTTTCCACCATCGCCGCTGCGGCGTCGGTGATGAGCACACGGTCGACCATCGACTTTTCCTTCCCGGTTTTGTAGACGCGGTCTATCGCCCGTCGACGGACGGGCGTCCTTCCGGACGCCCTATTGACCGCGTCGGCCGCGATCGTCGACCGCGGCTACAGGGCTCAGAAGAAGCCGAGCGCCTTGTTCGAGTAGCTGACCAGGAGGTTCTTGGTCTGCTGGTAGTGGTCGAGCATCATCTTGTGGGTCTCGCGCCCGATGCCCGACTTCTTGTAACCGCCGAACGCCGCGTGAGCGGGATAGGCATGGTAGCAGTTGACCCATACGCGGCCGGCCTGGATGCCGCGGCCCATGCGATAGTAGCGCGAGCCGTTGCGGGTCCACACGCCGGCGCCGAGGCCGTAAAGCGTGTCGTTGGCGATGGCGAGCGCTTCCTCTTCGTCCTTGAACTTGGTCACCGACACCACCGGCCCGAAGATTTCCTCCTGGAAGATGCGCATCTTGTTGTTGCCGGCGAAGATGGTCGGCTCGACATAGTAGCCGCCCGCGAGCTCGCCCTCGAGCTGGGCGCGCTTGCCGCCGGTCAAGCATTCGGCGCCTTCCTGCCTGCCGATTTCCAGGTAGGACAGGATCTTCTCGAGCTGATCGGACGAAGCCTGGGCGCCGATCATCGTCGACGGATCGAGCGGGTGGCCCTGCTTGACCTTCTTCACGCGCTCGACCGCGCGCTCCATGAACCGGTCGTAGATCGATTCCTGAACCAGCACGCGGCTCGGGCAGGTGCAGACCTCGCCCTGGTTGAGCGCGAACATCGAGAAGCCTTCGAGCGCCTTGTCGAAGTAGTCGTCGTCGGCGTCCATCACGTCGGCGAAGAAGATGTTGGGCGACTTGCCGCCGAGCTCGAGCGTGACCGGGATCAGGTTCTCGGACGCGTACTGCATGATCAGCCGGCCGGTGGTCGTCTCGCCGGTGAAGGCGATCTTGGAGATGCGGTTGGACGAGGCGAGCGGCTTGCCGGCCTCGAGGCCGAAGCCGTTGACGACGTTGACGACGCCTGCGGGCAGGAGGTCGCCGATCAGCTCGAAGAGCGCCAGGATGCTGAGCGGCGTCTGCTCGGCGGGCTTCAGGACGACGCAGTTGCCGGCGGCGATGGCGGGGGCGAGCTTCCAGATCGCCATCAGGAGGGGGAAGTTCCAGGGAATGATCTGGCCGACGACGCCGAGCGGCTCATGGTAGTGATAGGCGACCGTGTCGTGGTCGATCTCGGAGAGCGTGCCTTCCTGCGCGCGCAGCGCGCCGGCGAAATAGCGCCAGTGGTCGACGCAGAGCGGCAGGTCGGCGTGGGTCGTCTCGCGGATCGGCTTGCCGTTGTCGAGCGTCTCGACGAGCGCCAGGAGATCGAGGTTCTGCTCCATGCGGTCGGCGATCCGGAGCAGGATCAGCGAGCGCTCGGCGACCGAGGTCCGGCCCCAGGCGTCCTTGGCGGCGTGGGCCGCGTCGAGCGCGAGGTCGATGTCGGCCGAGGTGGAGCGCGGGATCGAGCACAGGCGCTTGCCGGTGACCGGGCTCGGGTTGTCGAAATAGCGTCCTTCGACCGGGGCGACCCATTTGCCGCCGATGAAATTGTCGTACTTGTCGCGGATCAGTCCGCGCGCAGCGATTTTGTCGATTGCCGCTTGAAACATTGGGTTTCCTCCGTTGTGCACGTCGCTGGCGGCCCGAGGGTCTGCCGAGCGGCGTTGGACGCTGTATCCTTCGAACTATGACGAGGAAGCAACGGTACTTTGGGAGGAACCCCGGCGCCGGGCCGGCGCGCCCGCCCTTCATGCGCTCGGGCGCACCTCGAAGACGCCCGGCGTCCAGTCCGCGCCCCCGGCTTCGGCGAGCCGGACGCTGCGCACCTGCGCCCCGCGAGGGCCCCGCCCGAGTTCGGCGAGCATCGCCTCGAGCGCGTCCGGCGGGCCGGACAGAAGCGCCTCGACCGTCCCGTCCGCCCGGTTGCGCACCCAGCCGGAAAGTTTCAGCCGCCGGGCCGTGTGGTAGGCGAAATGGCGATAGCCGACGCCTTGTACGAGGCCTTCGACGAGGACGCGGCGGGTGAGGATTCCCTCGGACATGGCGGGGCGTTCCTTTCGGCAGCGACGCTTGGCGGCTCCGATTCCCACGCCGGTTCGGGCGGAGAGCAGGCCGCGGCGGACGGGAGGCGCGGAGTCCCGAGGTCAGGCGGGACCCGGGCATTCAGGCCGTCGCCGAAGGGGCAAACCATCGTCGATGGCTCGAGGCCGCACCGGACGCCCGCTTTTTGCAAGCGCTCGAGCGATTTCAAGGCGCAGGACCCGAGCTTGCGATTCGGAGCGCCTGCCGAGGAGCAAGGCCCCGCTTTGTCATCGCGAGCCCCCGAAGGGGGCGTGGCGATCCAGGCGGGCGTAGGGCGCCGGGCGGTCCCTGGATCGCCGCGTCCTCGCGGACCAAGTCCGTAGGTCCTCGCGATGACGCTCCGAGATCGTTGGGACCGCCCTGCACGATATTCTGTTTTTCAAAAATTTTTTCGTCTCCACTCTTATCAGAGGACCAAACCCGAACCCGAGGCCTCGCCGCAATGCAAGCGGCCTCGGCCCGGCCGGTCGGCTGCGTGCATGCGAGCGGTGTCGACGTCCCGCCCTGCAGCGCTACTTCTGGCACTCCGGGCAATAGAACGTCGAGCGTCCGGATTGGGCGTCGCGCGCGATCGTCCCGGCGCAGGCCGGCCTCGAGCAAGCTGCGCCTTCGCGGTCGTACACCTCGAAAGCGTGCTGGAAATAGCCGAGCGCGCCGTCGGCTTGCCGGTGATCGCGAAGCGTCGATCCGCCCGCCGTGATCGCCTCTTGCAGCACGGCGCGGATCGCCTTCGCGAGCGCTCCCGCCGCCCGCGTCGGGCTGCCGCGCGCATCGGCGAGATCGCCCGCCGGGCGGAACGGCGACAGTTTCGCGCGATGGAGCGCCTCGCACACGTAGATGTTGCCCAGGCCCGCGATCCGCTTCTGGTCGAGCAGCGCCGCTTTCAAGGGCGCGCGCGAGCCCGCCAGAAGCGCCGCGAGCCGCGCGGCGTCGAAGCCCGGGGCCAGCGGCTCGTCGCCGAGCGCCGAGAGGCGGGGATGCGTCTCCAGCCCCTCCGTCGCAAAGAGATCCATGAAGCCGAACCGGCGCGGGTCGTTGAAGGTCACGACCGTCCCGGTGTCGAGCCGGATGACGACGTGGTCGTGCTTCGGGTCCTTCGAGCGCTCGCGATGGAAGGCGCCGGGAGTCATGTCCTCGATGCGGAACGAGCCGGACATGCCCAGATGGGCGATCAGCGTCTCGCCGCCTTCAAGGCGCACGAGCAAATACTTCGCCCGGCGCGTCAGGGCCTCGATCCGCTTTCCCGTGAGCCGCTCGCCGAAACGGGGCGGGAACGGGAAGCGGATGCCGGCCCGCCTGAGCTCGACCGCCTCGATCCGGGCGCCGACCATCGCGGGCGCGAGCCCGCGCATGACCGTCTCCACCTCGGGCAGTTCAGGCATGCGCGTGATCCCGGATCACCGCCAGGAAGGCGGGCCCGTATTTCTGCAGCTTGACCTCGCCGACGCCGTGGAGCGAGCCGAGATCGTCGAGCGTCTCCGGCCGCTCCTTCGCCATCTCGATCAGCGTCCGGTCGGGAAAGATGACGTAGGCGGGCTGCTTGTGCGCCGTGGCGATGGCGCCGCGCAAGCCCTTGAGGGCTGCGAGCAGGGCGGTGTCGGCGTCGCCCGGCTCGACGATCCGGCGTTCGCCGCGCTTGCGCGCCGGGTTCACGACGTCCTCGCGCAACGCGAAGGGCGCCTCCCCGCGCAGCACCCGCCGGCCCTCCTCGGTCACGACGAGCCGGTCGCGGTCCTCCTCGTCCCGCACGATGAGCTTGGCCGACTGCAACTGCCGCAGCACGCCGCGCCAGCCGGCGGGCGGGCGATCCTTGCCGGCGCCGAAGGTCTTGAGCTCATGGTGGCCGTGCCGCTCGATGGCTTCCGTCGTCTTGCCCGCAAGTATATTGGCGAGATGGCCGAAGAAGAACCGCCCCGACGTGCGCAGCACGGCGGAGAGCGCCTTCTGCGCATCGATCCGCCCGTCGATCAGGCGCACCGCCCCCTTGCAGACGTCGCAATGGCCGCAGGGGCCGGATTCCTCGCCGAACATGGAAAGCAGCGTCTGGCGGCGGCAGCGCGCCGTCTCGCACAAGGTCACGAGGTCGTCGAGCTTGGCCGCCTCGACGCGCTTGCGGTCCTCCGGCGCCCCGCTCTCGACGATCTGGCGGCGGCGCATCTCGATGTCGCCGGCGCCATAGAGGGTGAACGTGTCGGCCGGCAGGCCGTCGCGCCCCGCCCGGCCGATCTCCTGGTAGTAGGCCTCGATCGAGGACGGCATGTCGGCGTGGAAGACAAACCGCACGTCAGGCTTGTCGATCCCCATGCCGAAGGCGACGGTGGCGCACACGATGCAGCCGTCCTCGCTGAGGAAAGCGTCGTGGTTGGCCGACCGAACGCTGTGGTCGAGCCCGGCGTGATAGGGCAGCGCCCGGCGGCCGGCGCGGGAAAGCTCCTCGGCGAGCTCTTCGGTGCGTCGGCGCGAGGCGCAATAGATGATGCCGCTCTCGCCGCGATGGGCGTCGAGCCGTTCGACGAGCTGCTTGGTCGCGTTGGTTTTCGGCCGCATCGCCAGGAAGAGATTGGGCCGGTCGAACGAGCGCACGACGATCTTCGGCTGCCGCACGAACAGCTTGTCGGCGATCTCGCCCCGCGTGGGCGCGTCGGCGGTCGCCGTCACCGCGATGGTCTGGACGCCGTCGAGCGCATCGACGACCTCGCGCAGGCGCAGATATTCCGGGCGGAAGTCATGTCCCCACTGAGACACGCAATGGGCCTCGTCGATGGCGAGGCAGCCGATTTCGAAGCCCTTGAGATAGGCGATCATGTCGTCGCGCAGCAGCCGCTCCGGGGCGATATAGAGCAGGCGAAGCGTGCGTTCCTTGAGGCCGCGCGCGATTCGGCGGCGCTCATCCGGCTCGGTCGCGGAATTGAGGGTCGCGGCCTCCACCCCGAGCTCGGTGAGCTGCGCCACCTGCCCGCGCATCAGCGCGATGAGGGGCGAGACGACCAGCGTCAGGCCCTCGCGCACGATCGGGGGAAGCTGGAACAGGAGCGACTTGCCGCTGCCGGTCGGCATCACCGCGAGCACGTCCTGCCCGTCGAAGATGGCGGAGAGAATCTCCTCCTGGCCGGGTCGGAAATCGGCGTAGCCGTAGACGCTGTTCAGCGCCGCGCGGGCCTTCGCCATGAGCGCCGGGTCGACGCTCATGCGCCCGTCTCCGGGTCGAAGACGGGGGTCCACTGGACGGCCTCGACGCTGTCCGCGCCGGCCGCCAGCATGACGAGCCGGTCGAAGCCGAGCGCCGCGCCGCAGGCCTCCGGCATGACGCCGACCGCAGCCAGAAAATCCTCGTCGATCGGGCAGGCGGCGCCGTAGATGCGGCGCTGCTCGGCCATGTCGGCCTCGAACCGGCGCCGCTGCTCGGCGGCGTCGGTCAGCTCCCGGAAGGCGTTGGCGAGCTCGACCCCGCAAGCATAAAGCTCGAACCGCTCGGCGAGGCGCGGATCCGCCGGGTCGAGGCGCGCCAGCGCCGCCTCGCTCGCGGGATAGGCGTGAAGAATAGTCGGCCGGCCGATCCCGAGATAGGGCTCGACCCGCTCGCTCAGGATACGGCTGAACACGTCCGACCACGTGTCGTCCGCGGCGACCCTCAGGCCCGCAGCCACGGCCTGGCCGGCGAGGCGCGCAGCGTCGGGCGCGCCGGCCGGCGGCAAGCTGTCGAAGAGGTCGACGCCAGCGTGGCGCAGGAAGGCGGCGCGCACGGTCAGGCGCTCGGGCGGCTCGAACGGGCTCGCCTCGCGTCCGCGGAAGGCGAAGGTTTTCGAGCCGGCGACGTGGCCCGCGAGCGCGACCAGCGTGGCGCAATCGTCCATGATCGTGGCAAGCGGCGCGCCGGCCCGATACCATTCGAGCATCGCGAATTCCGGCGCGTGCAGCGCGGTGCGCTCGCGGTTGCGGAAAACGTGGGTGAGCGCGAAGATTTTCGTTTCGCCAGCGGCGAGCAGCTTCTTCATCGCGAATTCGGGCGAGGTGTGCAGCCAAGCCTCGCTTCCCACGCCGTCCGGTCCGACGAGGTCGGCGCGAAACCCGTGCAGGTGGGTCTCGTTGCCGGGCGAGGCCTGGAGGGCCGCCGGATCGACCTCGACGAAGCCCTCGGCGTCGAACCATCGGCGCGCGACGGCGGCGATGCGGGCGCGCAGGAGAAGGGCGTGGCGCCGGGCGGCGTGGCGCTCGCGGCTCCAGAATGGGGGGGGCGAAGGGCTCAAGGGTCTCCAAACGTGTGGCGGACGGCGGGCGGTCCCATCTGGCCTTCGCCGCCGAAATCGGTATAAAGCGCGCCGACATCGCCGGGACGCCGCTTGAAAGCGCGCGTCCGTTCGCGCAAACAGGCGGCGCGCCAATTTCTTAAGGACAGGGTCGTGAGAGTTATCGCAAGCTCGATTCGCAAGGGCAACATCATCGAGCGGGAGGACGGTCAGCTCTGCGTCGTTCTATCGGCCGAGAGCTTCCATCCCGGCAAGGGCACGCCCACGACCCAGATCGACATGCGCCGCCTGTCCGACGGCGTCAAGGTGACCGACCGTTTCAAGACCACCGAGCAGGTCGAGCGCGCCTTCGTCGAGGACAAGGAGTACGGCTTCCTCTATGCCGACGGCGACGGCCATCACTTCATGAACAACGCGACCTACGACCAGATCACGGTGCCGGCCGAGGTCCTCGGGGAGCAGGCGCAGTGGCTGCAGGAGGGGATGAAGGTCCTGCTGTCCATTTTCAACGAGACCCCGGTGGCGATCCAGCTTCCCCCGCGGGTGACGCTCGAGGTCGTCGAGACGGAGCCGGCGATGAAGGGCCAGACGGCGTCCTCGTCCTACAAGCCGGCCAAGCTCTCGAACGGCGCCCGCGCCATGGTTCCCCCGCACATCTCGCCCGGCACGCGCATCGTCATCCAGACCGAAGACGGCAGCTACG
>CAIZGR010000180.1 GCA_903932535.1 uncultured Hyphomicrobiales bacterium
AGCCGCTCGAACAGCGGCGTCGTCTTCAGCATTCCAGTCTTCGGATCGGGCGCCGCCAGCACGGCGTCGTGGCCAGCCAGCGCTTTGATGTGCAGGTCGCGCAGCTCGTCGAACATGAAGCCCGAGCCCGACGCCACCGCAGCTAGGCGCCTGTGGATCTCTTCCTTCTCGTCCTCGGCCGAGAGGTACATCGCGCGCCCGCGCGAGACGTCCACACCGAGCCACGGCGTTCCTGTGGCGACGCAGAAGGCCAACTGGAGCGAAAGCAGGCTCTTGCCGGTTCCGCCGTCACCATAGAGCAGCGTCACGTTGCGCGCCGGGACCAGATCCTTCGCTAGCCACTTCTGCGGCTGGAGGAGCACGCCATCGAAGACGGTGGCCGATTCGAACCAGGCGGTCGGCGGCGCAGGTCCGGGGATTTCTTCATGCCACGGGATCGCTGCGTTGAACTCGCCGCCGGACATCTCTTCAGCCCACGAATAGATGCGCTGGGCGCCCAATGAAAAAGGCGGCTTGATGCGCCGCCAGTCCGATTCAATGGTTTCGTCTTCGTTCTCGCCGTCCGTCCAGCGCTTGCACCAGTTTTTGAACACTTCAAACCCTTGATCGGGCTCGTCAATGAGAGCGGCTTTTATGGCGATTCCCATGATGATGTAGTCGTCGCGCGACGGCCAAAGATCTGTCGTGTTGGGGATCGACGCCACCGCACGTTCTATGAGGTCGCGTTTCGCCTTCAGCGTGCTTTGGTCGACATCCTTGGCGGGCGTGATCGTCTGGACGGGTCCGGCTTGCGGCAGCCGGGCGGACAGGGCGTCCATCAGCGCGGTCAGGGTGGCGGGCTCGACGTAGGGCAATTCTTTAAGCGGCGGCAGCTTGCGCGTCCATTCGTAGGGCCGCAGCGTGCCGGGATGAACGCCCCAGGCGACGAATTGTCGATTGGCGGCGAGGATCTCGACTCGATTTTCCTGCACGCCACGTTCGTTGCGCTCGCCGAACAGCACCTTGCGGTAAAGAAAGTCTGACGCCGTGCGGCAGACGAACAGCCGCTTCGGCGCTTTGCCGACACGACAAGGTAGCAGACCGCAACGCGATTCAATCTCGAAGCGGCAGGTTTCGGCGTCCTCCTCCGATAGCGCGTCGGCGTCGATCGCCACCACACCGTCGCCTGTGACGATTCCGATGCCGGCGCCCATGTCGCGCCACAGCGCCAGATCGCGCTCGTTCGTCTCGTAGATCGTAAAGTCGTGGCCGACCCACAGGCCATCGGGCCGGCGCACACCTGGCGCCTTGCCGCGAGCGTCGCCTTTGCCGGCGGCGATCTTAACGGCGATCGAGGAAGTGGACGCCACCGGACAGTCAGGCGGCATGATCGGCGTGAGCCGCTTGTAGCCCATGCTCCACAGACGGAACCAAGGGTCGTTCGACAGGTTAGGAGCGTGAGCGTTCATCGCCCGCAACCAGAAGTTGAATTTCGGCGCGCAATAGTGCGTTGACGGGCGGTAAAATACGTCTTAAACACAAAAAGCCCTCCACAGGCGATCAGTCCGCCCTCACGGACAATTTACCCGCCGCGCGGTCCAGCGCGGCGGGTTTTTCTTTGTGCGCTCAGGGTCTGTGGTTCGTCAAGACGGGTCGATGCGGCGCAGAACGGACAGCAGTTGCCCGTTGCGAACGCCGTCGGGCCACTTGACCCATGCCTCCTCGCCGTCGACGGCGAGAATCGTCAGGATGTTTCCATCGCCGCAGGCGTCTACGAAACGGACCCGGTCGTCGACGGCGAGGGGGCGCGGCAGGATTTCTTCGACTTCGTTGTCGTAGACAAGCACATTCATGCCACCTACGTAACACTCTATATCGCCGGCACCATTAACACGTCTAATTTCCCGTGGCTTCAGCCGCGCCAGATCGCCGACTTTAGGTTTGAGCATGTTTGGTCTCCTTTGGTTGGTCACTTCTTATATCTGAACACCCGCTCTCCGTGACACGTCAACGGCAATCCCGTTGTCCACGGCTCCAAGTCCAGCATCAGCGCCGACATTTCTTCAACCGATCCGACGCCGCGCGGCTTCTCCGCCACCGCCTCGTCGTAGCAATGCATGACGATTGGATAGCCGGCCTCTTCGCACCGCTTCACGCCGTGGCGCAGAATGTCGCTCTAGGCGCCGAGGCAATTGTTCTGCATCGCCAATCCGCCGTAGAGCCCGTAGCGGATCATTTTCTGCGTCGTCGAGTCGAACCCCAGCACCGAGACCTTCGGCGACGTCTTGCGTTCAATCTTCGCCAAGCCGCGCAACTCCAGACGCTCGGCCTCCTCGCGATCGACGACTTCGCTTTCACCCCATGACCCGTCCGCCAGCTTCAGCTTCGCCCACACCTGATCCTTGAGCCTCGGCTGCGCGTGCGCGACGCATCTTCCGCTCGGCAAGCGCAACCACAGGAAGCCGTTGGCGACCAAATAGGTAATCCGCCCCAGCGCGACGATCTTCTGGCCGGGGTTGCACACAGCCTCGCGCATCGCGTGCTCCAGTTCACCCCAGGCGGCCTCGTGCGCCGGGTTGCGCGCCCGCCAGCCCGAGACGATCAGCGAGCAGGCCAGCCACGCCTCGCGCGACAGCACGTCCGTCTTGCGGCGGTCACGCGACTTCATGTTCTTCTCCCAGCGCTTGATCGCTTTCTCGCGCGCTTCGTCCGCAGCAGAGCCCCACACCGGCTCATAAAGCGCGTGCAGCGCCGCGCGCCGCATCCCGTAATTGGCCGCCATACCCACCAGCGCCGACACACCTCCCCCGAACGCCAACGCCAATTCGGAAGTCTTGCCGACCGCCTGTCTCATCGCGTGCTTCTTCGTGATGACGTCCGTCGTAGTGTTCAGAATTCCCGCAGCCGCGACCCGGTAGAGATCGGGCCGGGTCGGGTCGGCGATGATCTCGCGCATCGCCTGTAGCTTCCACTCCTCCTTCGACAGCCAAGCGGCGATGGCGCCCTGAATGCCGCTGTAGTCGACGATGATGAACTCGTGGCCGGGCGCGGCGCACAGAAAGCCGCGCATCGTGTCGGAGACGAGGTGCATCGGCTTGCCGAGGTCATCGCCGTACATCTCCCGCAGCATCTGCGGCTCCGACGTGCGGAACGCCTTGAACAGCGTAGCGACGTCGAGTTCCGCGTTGTCGTAGATCGCGCGCGGCCTGGGCAGGTTCGACAGATTGACGCCGCCGGCGGAGGTCCAGCGCCCCGGTCCCGTGCCGTGATAGATGAACATGCCGGGGATACGGCCGCGCGCGTCGGCGTGCTTCAGGAAAGCGTTCAGCTTCGCGGTGGAAGTCTTGGCGGCCTCCTGCCGGATCAGCAGCGCCTCGCGGGCGTCGTGCGGCAGGTCGAGGTCGAGCGCCTCCAGAATGTCGTCCTTGGCGACGCCGTCCAGCGTGACGCCTCGGCTCGCCAGCCATTTCGTCAGCCGCGCGACCTGGGAGGCCGCCGTGACCGCTCCGCCTGTCGCGACGCGCATCCGCTCGTCCAGATTGACCTTGGCCTTCTCGACGAGCGCGATGGCTGCCTTGATCGACGCCACGTCCACGCGCACGCCGCGATCGTTGATCGTCTCGCTCATGTGGTAGACGGCCATCTCGGCGTCGGAGAGCGGGATCATCCGCTCGGCGGCTTCCTCCTCGGAGAGAACGTCGGTGTCGCAATAGTCGTGGAAGTCGGCGAGCGAAGCGGGATCGTCGGCAAGCGGATGCCAAACCGGCGTGCCGTCGGCGGCGAACTTCTGCGGAATGGAATGGATCTTGATGAGCGCGTCGCCGCGTTTGTCCTTCTTGATCTTCAGGTCGAGCGTCTCGCCCAGCTTGGAGAGTTGCGCCGGCAGGCCCAGCGCTCGCGCCGTCGCCATTGTGCAGCGGAACTGCTCCATGCGCGGCTTCGGCCAGCCGTAGCGTGGCGTCATGATGTTCCACCAGATCAGCCGCTCGAACAAAGCGTTGTGGGCCTCGATCTCGCCGCCGG
>CAIZGR010000181.1 GCA_903932535.1 uncultured Hyphomicrobiales bacterium
CCCAGCTCAGGTTCTTCTCGGTCTTGATCCGGCCCGCGGCGCGCAGCTCCGCCTCGATCCCGCCGACCTGCAGGTGGCCGAGCTCCGTGTTCGGCACGAGATGTCCGTCGATGAACAACGCGCTGCCGATTCCGGTGCCGATCGTCAGCAGCAGCACCGTGCCCGCCACGTCCTTGGCGGCGCCGAAGCGCAGTAGGCGGTGATCGACGCAATAGGTCTTCAGATGCATCAACGGCGCGTCGGGCGTCTTGAAGCGCTCGGCGACGCCGGCTGCGCGCATGGCGGCCAAAGCGGCGGCGATGGGGCCGCTGGCGGCGTGCTCCTCGCGCCAGCGATAGAGGCGCACCTTGACGCCGCGCGCCGCCGCGTTGGTCAGCGCCTCGATGACGGGGACGTCGGTCAGCACATAGGCGGCGACGTCGAGGGTCTCGCCGGCCTGATCGATCTCGGCGACGTCGAGCGCCTCAAGGTCTTCGGCGGGGGCGTAGTGCTGCTCGAAGGGCGGCGCGGTTTCGGCACCGGCCGCCGAGGTCAGCAGGATCGGCGCGAGCGCCAGCAGCACAAATCTTCGCATCATGGCGTCGCCTGTCGTTCGCGGGCGCCGACGAATATCCATCGGTCCTCATCGGCGTCAAAGACGACGCCGCTGTCGGCGAGTTTGCGCGACGTTGAGATCGCCAGCCAGGCGACGCCCAGCAGGAAGCCGAGGCTCACGCCAACCACGAAGCCAGCCAGGGCGGGCAGCACGGCGCTCATGCGGCGTCTCGCGGGAAGGCGTTGTGTTCCACGCCGTCGAGCAGGCGCCCGGCGCTGGCTTTGCCGACGCGTTTTGTCGATTGCGCTGCGGTGGCCGTCCCGTTGGCCACGGCGCGCTGGTCATTGCCACTCCATGGCAGTCCAGAGATGGGCCGAAAATCGCGATCAAACGCCGGAGCAAACTCGCCCCATTGCTTGAAGAAGAACGGCACGCCGGCGGCTGCGCATTGATTGCGGATCGCGCGCGCCCAGTCGGGATGCATCGGTCGCGCGCCGGGACCGGATTCGCCGCCGACGATGACCCAATCGAGGCGGCTTTCAGTGTCGTTCCAACGCACCTGGGAGTCGTCCATTGGGTCGGATTGCTCTACGTCGTGAAACCAACCGCCGCCATCGACTGTTAACGCATCGATCCACCACGGCCCGGCACCGCCGTTTGGCTGCTTCAACATTCGCAAATTGATCGGCCCCAGCAACGGCTCCGCGCTGACAAACCGAACCGCCGCAGGCGTCGCGAGCAGATCGGGAATGCGCTCGTTGGCGCGGTCCTGATCCTCGGTGCTGACGCCGAGCCAGACGTTGAGAAGCGGAATGTCTTTCGGCTCCAAGACGACCGGGTAATCCGCCATGCCGATCATGTCGGCCACGGCGTCAGCGGCTTCCGCCCAAGGATCGCCGGTCTGGCGCACCGCAAAATATTCTCGCATCCGCTTCGACCGCTTCGTCAGCACCTGAAACTGATGCTGCGGCGCGAGCGCCATGACGGCGAACACCCGATCGATCCATTCGTCGGGCACGCTCTCGTGGAACACGTCGCCCATCGAGTTGACGAAGATGCGGCGACCGCTCTTCCAGCGCATCGGCTTCGTCAGGGTTTGATCGCTCGCCAACGCGACCTTGCCTGTCCAGACCGGCCCCGCTTTGCTGGTTTGCGTCAGTCCGGCGTAAGGCGTCGCGGGAAACTCGGGGCTTCCCACCTTAGCGTGCGGCGCGTGGCGGCCTTCGTGCATCATTTCGATGCGCGCCGCCTGCTTCATCGCGTAGCAATTCGCGCAGCCGGGCAAGACGACGCTGCAACCGACGATCGGGTTCCAGGTCTCGTCGGTCCATTCGATGCCGGTCGTCACAGCGCGCCCTCCCTCTGTTCCACGCGCTTCTCGCTCTCCAGCGGCGCGGCGCCCGTCGTGACTTCGACTTGCGTCTGCGATTCAGGCAGGCGGCCGGTGGCGAGGAAGGCGAGGCGCTGTTCGAGTTCGCTGCGCAAAGCCGCTTCGGAGGCTTGCGCGGCCATCAAATTGTCGGACAGCGCATTGGCGACGGATTCGGCGGCGTCGGCGATCACCCCGTCGAGCGCGTCGACGATGGCGCGGCCGGTCTCGGCGAGCGTGGCCAGGCGCGCGCCCAGCTCGTGGTTGACGGCGTCGCGCACCGCCGACAGGTCGGACAGCAGCTTGCGGTTGGCTTCCGTCATGCGGTCGGCATGTTCGCTCACAACGTCGCGCATCGTCGGCTCCTTCAAACCCTGAGCGGCATCAGCACGCCGAGCGTCGTCGCGTCGGCGGGGTCGAACAAAACCGCCGGGCCTTGCGGGTCGGTCATGCGCAGCGCCAGGCGCTCGCCCGCCAGAGCGGGGATC
>CAIZGR010000182.1 GCA_903932535.1 uncultured Hyphomicrobiales bacterium
AGGAAGGCCTGGCGGCCATCGGCATGTTCTATACGTCCGCATTTACTCTCGGGCATGTAAAAGACGTTCAAATCGTCAACAACTTCATCGGCGGGTTAAAGACGCCGATCGCCGAGACGGTTTCTGTCACGGACTCGTGCGGGACACAGACCCCGTCTGTCATTCGCAACATCGGCGCGAAATATGGTTTTTATGCCAACGATGGAGAGACGGTCGATTTCGGCGACAATATCTATGTCGGCGGCCACGCGCTCAACGAAATCTATGCCTACGACACCTATTCAATGGTCGGCTGGCATATCCACAACAATAAATTCGACGACGGCTCATACACGAGCTATGCCGTCGAGTTCAACGGCGATGGGTCGCACGCCGGGATCGACCAAGAGATCAGCAACAACGAGTTCAACGGCGAGAACACCGGATGGGGGGCGATCAGGTTCGATGTCCCGACTGGCGGAAGCGTCTACAACGTGACCGTCAACGGCAACCTGATACACAGTTACTTCGGGACGCCGGTCTATAATCAGGGCGGGAACGGCGTCAAGTTTACCGGGAACATTTTCAGCGACTACAACTCTCTCGGTCTCTGCGCGACAGACACGAAAATCGCCGAGGGCCTGCTCGTCGACCCCGGTGCAGCCCATACCTCGACCATCGGCAACACGTTCGGCGGCACGGGCAACACCAACGGCGCGCCGTCATCGTCGACCGGGCCGCAATACGGGATCTGAACGATGGCGAACGGACAGGGGAACTTCGGCCCGGACAACGCGGGTCCGCTCTGGGTCTATCTCTACGGCGGATCGAACGGGACGCCGACCTACTCGGGGACGTGCGCGGTCACGCAGACGCAGTCCGGCGCGCAGACGTCGCCGATCTGGCAGGGCTACGCAGGCACCGTCACCGTCAACGGCTCGGCCTGCACGGGGCGGACGATCATCCTGACGTTCGGCTATTCCGCGCTTCGCTACTGGGCCTGCGCCGCAAACGACATCACGTCGGGAACGGCCGCGATTCGCCAGACGGCGCGCACGAGCACGAGCGCGACTCTCACCGTGACGACGGGGTCGAGCGACGTGATCGACATCATGTGCCGCCCGATCTGACGCCGCCCGGCATCAGGCCGATGCTCCCGCACGTCCCGCCCGACCTCTGGCCGGCGCTGATCTTCGCGGGCGTCGTTTGGATCGCGCTGATGGCGGCGACGCGCGACTGAGCGCCGCCCACAGCCGGGGTGCGACCTCTCACCCTTTGAGCGGGATTTCCCCGCGGGCACCTTGCCCGCGGCTTCGAAGCGAGGTTTTAAGGCGATGACAACGAGCTTCCTGCACGGCGTCGAGGTCGTCGAGGTCGCATCGGCCTCGCAGCCGGTGGGTTGAGACATGCCCTACGGTGGCGCCTACACCGCGCGCTCGCCCGGCGAGCTGCGGACCTTCTCGTTCGACCTCGCCGGCGATCTCGATCGGGGCGACACGATCGCCTCGGTGACGACGACGCTCGTCGCGCACCCGGCCGCGAGCGGAGATCCTGACGCCGGCGCCCTCCTCGTCGGCTGGCCCCAGCGACTGCTGGGCCCCCGCGGCGACCTGACGGTCGTGGCGCAGCAGATCGGGGCGAACCCGTCGAAGCCCGCGGGGTTCGTCCCGTCGATCACCTATGCCTGGACGATCTCCGTCGTCGCCGAGTCCGGCGACACGCTGGTCTGGACCGTGATGATCCCGGTCGCGGCGGCCTGATGTCCCTGCGCATCGATCCGCGCCTGCATCTGCGCGCGCCGCGCACCCGCCGCGACCGTCTCGGCTCGCTCTTCGATGCGCCGGGCCCGCAACCGCAAAGTTTTGGGAGCGCGTCGATGTGGACCGGCGTCACGGCCTCGACCTCCATCGCGTCCCCCGGAAGCTACGTCGTGCGGACGGCCGGGGTCACCCTGACGCTCCTGTCCTCGGCGCGGGGCGGCCCGATCCGGGTCAAGGCGCTCGCGGTCCCGGTCACGGTCGCCGACGCCCTCGGCGCCGCCTTCGACGCCGCCGCGGCGACGTTCACGCTCTCTGTGCCGGACGAGGCGGTCTCGTTCTCGTGGTCGGCGGAGGATGGCGCATGGCTCGTTTCCTGATCCGCGCCGCGCGGCTCGGTGTCTCCAGATCCCCCGGCTTGAAAGGAGCCTAAAAACCCATGACGACTCCCGCCTATGGCATTGTCATCCAGGAGCGGACCACCGCCCCGCTGCCCGTGCAGAGCGGCGACTTCTCGGTGATCGGTCTCCTGCTGCCCGCTGATGACGCGAACCCTGCGATCTTCCCCCTGAACACGCCGGTCGCGTTCAACTCCTCCGACCCGACCTGTCTCGCGGCCGCCGGCTCCGGCGACCTCTTCAACGCGCTGACGGCGATCAACAACCAGCTCGCGCCCTGGCAGAGCGCCGCGACCGTCGTCGCAGTGCTGGTCACCCGCGGCGGAAGCCTGGCGGCCACGCTCGCCGCCCTCGTCGGCAATTCCGGCAGCCAGACCGGCCTCTACGCCTTCCTCAGGGCCGGCGCGGCCACCGGCTTCATCCCGCGGCTGATCGGCGCGCCCGGCTACACCGGCTCGCAGGCGCTCGGCGCGTCCGCCGCCGTCACCGCCGGCGGGTTCGGCTACACGACCGCGCCGAGCGTGACCTTCTCGCCTTCCGGCGCGACCGCGCACGCGACCGTCTCCGGCGGCGCGGTGACCGGGATCGTGATGGACTCGCCCGGCGCCTACGCCTCGGGGACGACCGTCACCGCCTCGCTCTCGGGCGGCGGCGGGACCGGCGCGGCCGTCTCCGTCACCCTCTCGGCGGAAGCCAACGTGCTCGTCGCCGCGCTGCCGGGGGTGCTGAACAGCCTGCTCGCCACCGCGATCGTGGGCTCGGCCGGCGACGGCGTGATCGCCAATTCGATCGCCTGGCGGCAGACGATGTCGTCCGACCGCCTCGTCCCGTCCGACGCCTGGGTGATCTCGCCCAACACCGTCTCGACGCCGATCTACACCGACGGCGTCGCCGAGGCGCTCGGCGCGCAGGCCGCGGTCGACTTCCAGCACGCCGGCGTTCCCGGCTGGTCGATCTCCGGCCGGCAGATCCAGGGCATCCTCGGTCTCAAGAACGTCTATTCGTTCTCGCTCACCGACGGCGCGACGCAAGGCCAGCAGCTCCTGGCCGACCAGATCGCCGTGATCGAGCCCGGCGCGGTCGCCTCCGACACCGCCATCGCCGCCTCGGGTTACGTGTGGGCCGGCGTCTGGAACGCCTCGAGCGACCCGCGCGCCTGGTTCGTCAACAAGCGCCGGATGAAGGATTACGTGAATCTGGCGCTGGTGAAGTCGATCCGCGTTCGCCTCGGCGTCGACAACGTCACGCCGCACGCGGTCCAGGCGGTGCTGAACGACATGGTCGTGCTCGGCTCGTGGCTGCTCTCGAAGCAGATCTCGCTCGGGTTCAAGGTGTCGTTCTCGCCGTCCGAGAACTCGCCGACCGAACTCGCGCAAGGCCGTTTCGTCGTCGACTTCGCCAACGAGACCCCGGCGCCGATCACCCAGGTCAC
>CAIZGR010000183.1 GCA_903932535.1 uncultured Hyphomicrobiales bacterium
CGCGCTGCACGCCGCGGCGAATCTCGGAAAGCTGTTCGCGCCGGTCGTTCAGGCGGACGGGACGACGTCCATCAAGTTCGGCGGCACGGGCCTTGGGCTCGCCATCAGCAAGCAGCTCATCGCGTTGATGGGCGGCGAGATCGGGGTCGAGAGCGAAAAGGGCAAGGGCAGCGCGTTCTGGTTCGTCGTCGCCTTCAAGGCGGCGGCGCTGGCGGCGAAAGGGGCGCGCTCCGCCGACGGGCTCGGCGGGAAGCGGCTCGACGGCGTTCGGATTCTGGTCGTCGACGACACCGAGACCAACCGGGAGGTCGCGGTCAAGCTGCTGGCGCTGGAGGGTGCGATCTGCGAGACCGTGGAGAATGGCCGCGCGGCGATCGACCGGCTTCGGGCGCGCCCCGGCTATTTCGACATCGTCCTCATGGACGTGCAAATGCCCGAGATGGACGGGATGGAGGCGACAAGGGTCCTCCGCAGGGAACTCAGGCTCGTCGACCTGCCCGTGATCGCGCTGACCGCCGGCGCCATGGCCAGCCAACGCGAATTGGCGCTCGCGTCGGGGATGAACGGCTTCGTCGCCAAGCCGTTCCGGCTGAAGGATCTGGTTGCGGCGTTGACGCCGTGGGTTCGGCGCGACCCCGCCGGGGAGCGCGTCTCCGGACCCGTGCGGACGGACCAATCCGAGACGTAGGCGCTGCGGCGCCGGGCAGTCCGCTCCGGGCGGACACCTCCGGCGGGTCGCCCTTGAGAATGGTCGGGATGCGACAGACTGCGGCCGGCGGCCGAATGCGACGGAAGCGCCAGGAGCGGCGGCGCGCCGGCGGCATGGGGAAAAGGCGCGATCGCGTCTTTGCCGACATGGCCCCCTCAATCGGACTCCGGTCTCTTCGTCGCGGCGGACGCCTTCCCGAATGTTTCGTCGAAAGCGTATCCGGCGCCGCGCACGGTTCGGATGGGGTCGCGCTCGCGCCCCTTCGACAGCGCCTTGCGCAATTGGCCGACGCGCACGTCGACGCTTCGCTCATCGATCTCCGCGGCGTGACCCCAAACGCCGTCGAGCAGCTCGGCGCGGGTGAACACCCGGCCCGGCCTTTCCAGCAGATATTCGAGCAGCCGGAATTCGATGGCGCCCAAATGGATTTCGCGCTCGCCGCGCGTCACCCGCCGCGCGTTTCGATCGAGGCTGAGGTCGCCGGCGCTCAGGCGGTCCGTGACGCGCTTTGGACAGGTTCTCCGTAGAAGCGCGGCCACGCGCGCCATCAGTTCGGGGACCGAGAACGGCTTGACCACGTAGTCGTCGGCGCCGATCGAAAGGCCGCGAACCCGCTCGGCTTCCTCGCTGTGCGCCGTGACCATGATCACAGGAAGCGTTCTGGTGTTCTCCCTGGCCCGCAGCCTGCGGCAGATCTCGAGACCCGACAGGCCCGGCAGGGTCCAATCGAGGAGCGCGAGGTCGGGAAGGGCTTCGGCGAGACGCAATTCGGCTTCGTCGCCCCGCTCGACGCATTCGACGACATAGCCTTCCGCTTCGAGATTGTAGGCCAGGAGCAGCGCCACGTCGGAGTCGTCCTCGACCACCAGGATGCGAATCGCCGAGGCCGCTCTGTGGCGGTCGACGGCTTTGCCGCCGGCCTGTTTCACGTACGGGCTTCGGCCACATCGTGGTCAACGTCGGTTACCCGCCGTCCGCGCGGACGCTCGGAGGGCATCGCTTCGCCGGTGACCAGATAGACGACCGTCTCGGCGATATTGGTCGCGTGGTCGCCGATCCGCTCGATGTTCTTGGAACAGAACAGCAGATGCGCGCACAACGATATGTTGCGCGGATCCTCCATCATATGGGTCAGGAGGTCGCGAAACACCGAGTCCTCGAGCGTGTCGAGGTCGATGTCGCGCTCCCAGGCCGCGCGCGCCCGCTCGACGTTGCGCTGCGCGTAGGCGTCGAGCGCGTCCTTCAAAAGCTCGGTCGCGACCTCGTTCATGTGCCGAAGGCCGAGTATGGCGCGCGGAATCCGGGATTCGGCGCTGATCTTGATCGCGCGCTTGGCGATGTTCTTGGCGAGGTCTCCAACCCGCTCGAGATCGCCGGCTACACGAATGGCGCCGATCAGCTCGCGCAGATCGACCGCCATGGGCTGGCGCCGGGCGATGGTCAGGACGGCGAGTTCCTCAGTCTCGCGCTGCAGTCCGTCGAGACGGAGATCGGCCGCGACGACTTGCTGGGCGAGCCCCTTGTTGGCTCCGGCCAGGGCGTCCACGGCGTCAACCACCATTTTTTCGGCGACGCCTCCCATCTCGGCGATCAGGCGCTCGATCGTGTCGAGCTCCCGGTCGTAAGACTTGACGGTATGTCCGGCCATGATTCTTACCCCCGGCGATACACGATCGCTTGCGCGTCAATTGCGCCAAAAAGTTAAGTGTCGCGATACGTTTTACCGAATACAGCGATCCAATCAAGCAATCTTCAACCGCAAGAACCGACGGCCCCTCGGGCGTGGATCGCCCACGCTCGACCGCTCGGGACGAAGGTTTCGCCGGGGGTGGATTTGACAGGTCAGCGCGGCGGTTCGAGGACGCCTCGCGAACGGGCGCGCCGAGGCGATCCCCGGCGCGCTCATCGCTTGCTCTCGGCGTCGCAAGAGCCGCTCCGCTCGACCTCGCAACGCCGCTTGCGCGCTATGGGTTCGTTACGTTCTCAGCACCGCAATCGACTGTCCCAGGGGAATTCCTCCCCAGGGCGCTTTGTCCGGGTCGATGAACTCCACCACCGTGAAATCGAGATGTTCGGCCCAGACCGCGATCGCCGAGCGCTCGATGAAGGTATTGAGGTGTGGGCAGGAACGCATCCTGGTCGCCGTCGTCGTGTGTGTGAAGGTCGCCCAGTGAGTGGGAGCGGCGAACTCGAGAAACGAGAACACCGCGAGGCCGTTCGGTTTCAGGATTCGCTTCGCCTCTTCGAGGTAGATATAGCTTTCGTTATGCAGAAGGTGTGTGAAGACGCTGAAAGCGGTGAAGAAATCCTGAGAGCCGTCTGGCAGGGGAATGCTCAGGTCTCTGTGCAGGAGGAACGCGTAGGCCGGGTCCGATTTCGTCTTTGCATAATCGAGCAGGGCCTGCACGATGTCGGCGCCCGTATAATCGAGCTTGTAGCGCTTGCTGAGCGCGCTCGCGAGGCGCCCGCTGCCGCATCCGAGGTCCATCAGCGACATGCCGTCCTTAAGGCCCAGGTAGTTCAAAACATCGCGCTCGATGGCGCCGATCGATTCAAACCTTCCGCCGACGGCCATGCTCATGGCCTCGTCGATAGGATAATTGCGAACGAGCTGATCGACGAGACGCTCGTAGTCCCTGACAAAGTGGAACGGCGTCAAAAGTGCCCCCTGCCGGTCATTTGCGTTCGGTTTTCCTCGCATGAGGACCGGCGACCCGCAAGGTTGGGAAGTCCGGGAGCGCCTGCGGCCACAGCGCCAAAGGCGGAGAACGTCGACCTCCCCCGATGGCGGAGAGCCGTCCCCGCGCCAGCCCGGCCGGGGACGTTTTCCTCCGATGGGCACGAAGGCCGCGGCGCTCGGACAGCGCCCGCCCCGTCAGATCACATAAGCCTTCAGCGGCGCGAAGACGTTGAAGCCTACCGAGGAATAGGTCGCCGTATAGGCGCCGGTCCGTTCGATCAGCACCTTCGC
>CAIZGR010000184.1 GCA_903932535.1 uncultured Hyphomicrobiales bacterium
TCAGGGGGACTTGAAACCGCCGCCCGCCATCGCCGCCTTCCGCTCGGGGCTTCGCCCCTCCCTTCAGGCGGCGATCGCGGACGCCCCAACCGGCCAAGATAATTGTCGGTGAACCGGCCAACTTAATTGTCGCCGCGCACCAGGGGCGAAGGCGCGCTGCGGCATTACGTGGAAACGGGCGAACGCTCCGGGGCCAAGCCCTGCGCCGTGTTCGAGCCCCTCTGGTACGCGAAGACTTATGGGATCGACCTCGAGCGCGCCTGCGCGCTCGGCCATTACTTGCGCTGCCGGGACCGGAACGCCGTCAACCCCAACGCTTATTTCGACGTCGAGGCCTATTGCGCGCGCTATCCCGATCTCGCGCGCGCGCCGGTCGACGCGTTCACGCATTGGCTGAACTGGGGCGTGTTCGAGGGACGCTCGGCTTCGACGAGGTTCGACGCGGAATTCGTCTGGCGGCGCTATCTCGGCGCCAACCGCAAGATCAACCCGTTCGAGCGGTTCATGGAGCTGGGGGCCGAACTGGGGTGGCAGGCCGTTCCGACCGCGAGCGGGTCCCTTCATCGGCGCATCGCCGAGAATTCCGCGCCAAGCGCCCTGTTCGAGCCGTTCGAGCCGCCCGGCGAGATTTCCCCCGAGGCGCCGAAGATCGTCGCGCTCTATCTGCCCCAGTTTCACGCGATTCCGGAAAATGACGCTTGGTGGGGCGAGGGCTTCACCGAATGGCGCAACCTGATGCGCGCCGCGCCGCGGTATGCGGGCCATGTCCAGCCGCGGATTCCGAGGGATCTCGGCTTCTACGACCTCGCCGGCTCGGCGACGATGCGGAGGCAGGTCGAGCTGGCGCGCAGGAGCGGCGTCCACGCCTTCTGCTTCTATTACTACAATTTCAACGGCCGCCGCCTGCTGGAGCGGCCGGTCGAGACCTTTCTCGCCGAGCCCGACATCGATTTCCCGTTTTGCCTCCTGTGGGCCAACGAGAACTGGACGCGCCGCTGGGACGGCTCGGAGGACGAGGTCCTCATCCGGCAGGACTACCGGATCGAGGACGACGGCGCGCTCGTCGCGGATTTTGCCCGGCACATGCGGGACCCGCGCTACCTGCGAACCGCGGCAGGGCGTCCGCTGCTCTTCCTCTACCGCGCGGATGTCGTTCCCGACTGCGCGCAAAGGATTGCGCAGTGGCGGAAGGCTTTTCGGGACGACCACGGACTCGCGCCGCTGTTCGTCATGGCGCAGGCGTTCGGTTCCGAGGACCCGCGCCCATTCGGGTTCGACGGCGCGCTCGAGTTTCCGCCGCACAAGCTCGCAGACCAACTTCCGACGATCAACAGCCGGGTGGAGCTGCTCGACCCGGAGTTCTCGGGGCAAATCTACGACTACGCCGATGTCGTGTCCGAATCGCTGCGGACGGTGCGCGCAGATTTTCCGTTGATCAAAACGGCCTGCCCGAACTGGGACAACGACGCGCGCCGGCAGACCCGGTCGCTGTCCCTCGCCCACTCCACCCCGAAGGCGTTCGAGGACTGGCTGCGGGCGCTCCTGAGCAACGCGCGCGACAACCGTTTCCACGACGAGGCTTACGTCTTCGTCAACGCCTGGAACGAATGGTGCGAAGGCGCCTATCTCGAGCCCGACACGCACTTCGGCTTCGCCTATCTGAACGCCGTCGGACGGGCGGCCGTCGCCGTCGCCGGGGAGGCGAGCCGGATCGTTCTCGTCGGGCATGACGCCTTCCCCGCCGGGGCGCAACACCTGCTCCTCAACCTCGGCAAACTGCTGCGCCGCCAGTTCGGCATGGCCGTGCGCTTCGTTCTGCTCGGCGGCGGCCGGATGGCCGGCGCCTATCGCGACGTCGCCGAAACCTGGGTGGCGACGGAAGCGAAGGGGGACGGCCTCGAGGCGCATCTCGCGTCGCTGCGCCGCCAGGGCTTCCGCCATGCGATCTGCAATACGGTCGCGAGCGGCGGCGCGACGATCCTGCTCGACGATTTGAAGTTCAGCTTTTGCACGCTCGTCCACGAGCTCCCGACGGTGGTGCGGAGCGGAAACTTCGAGAAGCCTTACGCCGAGATCCGTGCGCGCGGCGCGGCGGCCGTCTATCCGAACGCTTATGTGAAGGCGCAACTGGACGCCGAATTCGGAGAAGCGCGCATTCCGGCGGCGATCGTTCCGCAGGGCCTCTACAACGAGCCGCATCCGCCGCCCGAGGCGCGGCGCAGGCTGCGGGAGGCGCTGGGACTCGGAGAGGAAGCCGAAATCGTCCTCAATGTCGGCTATGCCGACTTGCGCAAGGGCGTGGACATTTTCCTCGACCTCGCCGAACAGGTCGCGCGCTTGCGGCCCGGCGTGGTCTTTCTGTGGCTGGGCGACGCGCATCCCTATCTCGAGCCGTGGCTCGCGTTCGACATCGCGCGCAGAAGCCTGAGCCATGTGCGCTTCGTGTCGTTCCAGGAGGACGTGGGTCTCTATTTCAGCGGAGCAGACCTCTTCCTTTCGACTTCGCGCGAGGACCCGTTTCCGTCGGTCGTGCTGGAGGCGCTTTCGGTCGGACTGCCCGTCGTGGCGATCGCGGATTCGGGCGGTCACGCCGCTCTGATCGCCGACGATCCGCGGCTCGGCGCGCTCATCCCCTACGCCGAGCCCGCGGTCGGCGCCGAGACCATCGTTCAGCGGCTCGCGGCTTCGGCGCGGCCGGACGACGACGCCGCTTGGCGCCGGGCGCTCGTCGCCGCGCGGTTCGACTTCGCCGCCTACGGCGCCGAACTGATGCGCAGGATCGATCCGCGCTATGCGAGCGTTTCCGTCGTCGTCCCGAACTACAATTACGCACGCTATCTGCGCGAACGGCTGCTGTCGATCTTCGCCCAGACCTATCCCGTCTACGAAACAATAGTTCTCGACGACGCGAGCGAAGACGAGAGCCTGGACGTGGTTCGCGACGTCTCGAACGAAGCGGCAAGGCGCGTCGCCGTCAGGCGCAGAACGCGCAATTCCGGCAACCCGTTCCGGCAGTGGAAAAGCGGCCTCGATGAAATCCGAGGCGAGTTCGTGTGGATCGCCGAGGCCGACGATTCCGCGGATCCGCGCTTTGTCGCGGAAGCGGTCGAGCGCCTGCGTTCGAACCCGGACGCGGCCTTCTGCTTCTGCGACTCGCGATCGATCGACGCCGACAGCGCCGCCCTTTCCGACAGCTACAAGAGCTACTACCGGGAATTCGGCGATCACGGCCTCGATCGTGACGGAACCTTCTCCGGGGACGATTTCCTGCGCCGCTTCCTGTGCGTGCGAAACATGATCGTGAACGCGAGCGCGATCGTCTGGCGGACAGCCTCCTTGCGCGCCGTGTTCCAGCAACTCGGGGACGAGGCGTTCGCCCTGTTGTGCGCCGGCGACTGGCGAATCTATGTCGAAGCCTGCCGGTTGGGCATGGACATTGCGTATATCGCCGAGACGCTCAACGCGCATCGGCGACACGGCGCAAGCGTCACCGAGCGCCTCGACCGGAAGGCGCACCTGCGCGAGGTCGACCGGGTGCAGACGATCGCTCTGGAGGCGGCAAAGGCGGACGACGCGCTGAGGCGACAGGCCGCCGCATGGCGCGCCGACATCGCGCGCATCTGGAAGGTTCGGAAGACATAGCGACCGGCAAATGTCTTTTCTCTGCGCGCTCTCGGACGGCCGTTCCTCCGACCGTCGACCGGCCGGTTCGGCGACTCCAAAGCCCTGGGCGGCGAAGGGAAAACGTTGACGTCATCAACAAAATGGATTGTAATATCGTCGTTGTCTGTTTCTGCCGGGATTGCTGGTGATTTGGCGGCGCCCAGGCGAACGATCGAGAAGATCGATTTTGTAAGGGGAACCTATGGCTACGAATTCCGTTTCCTCTGCATGGGCTGGCGTTGCGCTGCTGGCGCTCGCGTGTTCTGCGAACGGCGGGGCGCGAGCGGGCGAGTTGGAAATATCGGGCAGCGTGGCTTACGGTCCGGACACGCCGGTGTTTTCGAATAGGAACATCGCTTTCTCTTTTCAAATTCCTGACACGATCGTATCGAATCCGACCAGCGATGTTTCTAACTTTCACTTCTCGGTGGATGGCGTCGCATTGCCCGACGCCGGCTCATACTTCACGAAGGTCGAGTTCTGGTCGGCGGCGTCCGCCGGTATGTTCACGTTGTTCGATACGGACAACGACACGATCGATATTTACGGCGCGCAGGTTCTGAACGGTTTGACCCTCTCGACCGGCGCCTATGTCGTGGCGGCGGACGTCAACGCCTCGAATTGGCCGGCGGGTATGGGTTCGGGCGATGTGACGATCCAGACCATTCCGGTCGTGTCCGCGCCGGAAGCGTCTACGTGGCTGATGCTGCTGGCCGGC
This sequence comes from uncultured Hyphomicrobiales bacterium, assembly GCA_903932535.1. Lineage (GTDB taxonomy): Bacteria > Pseudomonadota > Alphaproteobacteria > Rhizobiales > Beijerinckiaceae > Roseiarcus. The sequence continues at coordinate 4,382 of CAIZGR010000184.1, forward strand.
TTCGCGGGCCTCGGCTTGGCCGCCCGCCGCGCGGCGGGACTGCGATCAGCGCGCTGATCGCCCTCGTGACAGAGCTTTCGACCAGGACCTTGATCGGCGCGGCGCCCCGGAATTGCGGCCATGACGCGGCGCGCAACGCGACCTCGACGCCGACCGCAGGGGAATTTGCGCTGAACGGGACGTCGGGCAGTAGGAAATCGGGCAGGCGCCAGCCGGCGAGAACGACGCCGAGACGCGGATGGCGATGCAGGAACCGCCGCCCTGGAATGCTTATCGCAAAGTCCTCCGTAATTTGAGTCAGATCAATGTGTCATTCGCGGCTCGCTGCTCAAAGCATGTCAACATCTGCGTTATGGAGGATGACGATGTCCACGTGGCGAAGCCGGTTGGCCCTTGCGGTGGTCCTGTCGAGCGTTCTCATGGGCCTGCCGGCGGCGGCGCACGCGGCGGACCCGCCGAGTCTCGGGTCGATCAAGCAGCGCGACGGGATCGTCATCGCGCCGGACCAGATCTCGATCTCCGGCATATCCTCGGGCGGGTTCTTCGCGGTGCAGTACCATGTCGCGCATTCCAGCGAGGTCATGGGGGTCGGCGTCGTCGCGGGCGGACCGTATCACTGCGCCGGATCGTGGAGCTGGGTGTGTTTGAATCCCTTCGCGCACGACGCCGGTCAGGCCACGGCCGTCTGCTCACGATTCGCCCAGAAAGCGGGCGGCCTCTATTGGGGGCCGCCGGACAACGATTACGCTGTGAAGTCCGCAAAGGACGAAGCAAAATCCGGCACGATCGATCCGCTCGACGGCTTGCGGCAGGCGCGGGTCTGGATCTTCACGGGAGGACCCGAGACAGGCGCGCCGCACGATACGTTGGTGCCGCACGACGTGGCCGCCGAAGTCGCTTACTTTTATAGACAATTCGCGTCCGATCCGAACAACGTCACATTCGTCGACACGGTTCCCGCCGAGCACGCCATGCCGATCGCCGGCGACGGGGCGGGCGAGGCCGGCGCGTGCGCCTTTTTCGGCGAGCCCTACATCAACGACTGCCACTACGCCGCGGCGGGAGAGCTCCTGAGCTTCATCTACCCGAAACGGCAGCAGGTTTCGCGTGCGTCCTGGGTCGAGGGCAATCTTCAGGAATTCAGGCAGCCGGTCGACGCCGCCGACGCCGGCCTCAGCATGAACGCGGTCGGGCACATCTACGTGCCCGACGCCTGCAAGCACGGCCAGGCCTGCCCGCTGCACATCGCGCTGCATGGATGCGAACAGACGAAAGAGGCGGTCGACGCCGCCAACGCGCCGGGCGGCGGAACGTTCGGCGATCTGCCGCCGGAAAAGCGGCCGTATTTCTACCGGCTGGGCGGATATACCCGGTTCACGTCAGAACCCGAAAATCCTTCGGATTGATGACGCGGAAGTTGTCGGTGACCGAACTGCAGAATTCTGGCCAGCGTCGGGGAACCTGGTCGCGCAGGAAGCCCAGAACGGCCTCTGCGAACTCTCGA
>CAIZGR010000185.1 GCA_903932535.1 uncultured Hyphomicrobiales bacterium
GGCCGGGGCCGAAGTAGGCCCACCAGACCGTGTCTTGCCTGTTCAGGATCGAGCACGCGCGGTCGCTGTAGGGTTCGCCGAGCAGGAAGCCGTCATGCAGCATGATGGCTGGCGGCAGGACCTCGCAGGCGTCCCAGAACTCGTCGTAGCCGATCTCGGTCATCCTGAATTTTTGCATGGGGCTGCCTCCGTTCCCGCCGCCGTCAGGGCTTCGCCCAGGTGAACACCTGCAGGGGGCTCTTGATCGCGGGGTGTTCGGCGCCGTTGCAGACGGCGAGCAGGTGCTCGGCGTCTCTCAGGTTCTGGATGCCGTGGCAGAGCACGGCGTCGGCGCCGCCGACGCTGTCGTCCTGAAGGTAGATCGAGTAGGGCCATCCGGATGTGTCACGGAGATGCGTACCGTCTTCGCCCTCCGACCCGAGGCGGAAGCCTCGCTCGAACCGCGATCCGCGCGGCTTCATTTCGGACATGAGGTGTTCTCCCTTCTGCGTTCGCGCGGGTCGCCCGCGTCGCACGACGCGGCCGATCTCGTCGTCGATGGCGGAGCCTTGGGTCAGGCGGCCAAGGCTTCGGTCGGCGCGGGTGAGGGCTCGTCCTCGCTCGCCGGGTCGCGGCTCTCGCCATGGTCTGGGTGATGAGAGAGGATCCAGTCTGCGATGCGGCTCGCGTCCGCCGCGGCGCGGAAGATTTCCCGCGTGTCGGATTTGAGCACCTTGATCCAAGACTGAATATAGCTTACGTGATTCGGAACGTCGCAAGGCAGATCGAGCGCGCTTCCGACGAAATAGCTCGCCAATTCGGCGCGCAGCTCTTCGCGCGAGTACGCCGTATCTCCGAATCGGCCGGAAAGATCGCGGTTGAGACGGTGCGGCGCTCCGCTCGCGTGCCCCAATTCATGCAGAACTGTTGCTGACCACGCGGCCGGACTCTCGAAAGCTTCATCCGGCGGCATGCGAATGTAGTCGCTCGCGGGGGCGTAGTACGCGCGGTCTCCTCCGATCTCGACCCGCACGCCGCTCGCCTTCACGATGAGGTCGGCGTCGGCGATCCGCTCGGGGACGGGTCTCGCGGCCTTCGGCGCCCCGAGTTCCGGCACGCCGTCGATTTGCGAGGCGTGGAAGACCGTGTAGGCGCGCAGGAGCGGGATCGTGCGGCGCTCGTCGTCGTCGCCTTGGCGGTCGCGGAGTTCGAGCTTCTTGTAGAAGAACACGATCGCACCCTTCTCGCCCTTGCGCACCTGCCAGCCGCGCTCGGCGGCCTGGCGATAGGTCATCCAGCGCGGGTCGCCGGCGAAGGCGCGCGGCGAGAGGGCGAGCGCGAGCGCGTTGACGCCGCGGTACGAGCGTCCCGTGACGGGGTTCATCGGGCTCGTGGCGGCGGCGCATTTGCTCGGGTCCCAGGGCCTGCGCCAGGGGGGCGTCCCCTCTTCGAGCTTGGCGACGACGGCGTCGGTCAGCTCCTGGTAATGGTCGCGACGCGGCGACTCGTGTTTGAACGGTCTCATTTGGGGCTCTTCCTTTCTCGATGGTTCGATCGGAAACAGCCCCTCGCGCGTCGCATCCCGGCCGGCGCGGCAAGGGCGCGAAGCGCC
>CAIZGR010000186.1 GCA_903932535.1 uncultured Hyphomicrobiales bacterium
TCTCTCCGCGTGATGTCTATTGCCGCGCCCATGTGAAAATCCCGGCCCCGATTCGCGTTTCGAGACCAGGAATCGCACAATCCAGAGCTCTTGGGAATCCAGCTGTCCAAAATGTGAATCAGCCAATCCGAGGATTGGTATGACAACGTCGATCTCGCCTTCAACACCTACACCGTGAAGTCGGATATCGCGATTCCGACGCTGCAAACCTCGCTCGTCGCAATGTCGTCGCTGGATCCGGCAACCTTGGCGCTGATGACGCGGGAACCGGCGACCTTCGCGCTGTCGACGCTGGAACCGTCGAGCTGGGCGATGATGGCGCTGGGTTTCGCAGGACTCGGTTTCGCGGGAGCGCGACGTGACAGGAAACGCCTGTCGATCGCCTGACGCGCGTTCTGCCCTTCTCGAGACCATGCTCCCGGCCGACGAGGCCTGGAGCAATTCGACGTTCGAGCGTGTTCTCCCCGGCTGAGTTTCGAGCGCAATTTCCGGGGCCGGGCGCGCCGGCGCCAAACAACAGATTTTCTGAAAAATAGGATTATGTTGGCCTTTGGTGATGCCGGGTCGAGTCGCCGAGGTTTCGACCATGTGGCGGCAGATGACCACGGCCAGCGCTGTCCTGCAGTCCATCACAGTGAAGGCGTCCGCGGCCGGAAACATGATCGTAACAGTGGCCCGCCAAGTCAACTACAGCCACACACAGGGGAATCAGGGCGCTTGGTGCATGGGGCTGTCCCAGAAATCCGGCGACGCCGGCGCCTGCACGCCGATGGCGGGATCGAGCGCCGGGGCGCGCAACTATGTCGCGGCGTCGGTCCCGTCCACCGTCAGCGGCTACGGCGCGCTTGACGGCTATTCCATCGTACAAATTTATACATTAATTTTAGGCGGGCTCTACACGTTCTATCTCAATGGCTACATGTCCGGCTTCAGCAGCGCATATCTGTTCCAACCGTCGATGACGGCGCAATTCGTTTCCGGAACCCTGGCCAGCAAATAGGTTCGGCGCGCGACCCCCGTTGGCCCCGAGCGAATCGGCGGGGCTCGGGCGCTGATATCGCAGGAACCTAAGTCGGCGGCGCCCCGCGCGCCGCCTCGGCGAGGGCTTCGGCGAGCCAGGGGGCGAAGGAGCGGGCGACCTCGAGGCGGAATTCGGTTTCGCCTTTCCGCCACAGCACGATCTCGGCCTTGTCGAGCAGCGTGCGGGTCGCCATGCCGGCCGGGAAGCTCTTCAGCCTCAGATCGAGCGGGCAGCCGGCGCCGAGCGCCCGTGCGGCGTCAGGCCCGGAGAGGGCGAGCCCAACCTGCCGGTGCGACACGTCGACGAGGCTGTGGGGAAGGCCTTCGAGCCCGGACTCGATCGCGGCGCCCAGAACCTCCGCCGACTCGCCCTCGGCGATCAGCAACCATTCGTCGGGGCCGAGCCAGAGCGCGGCGCGCTGATCGGAGACGCCGGCAGCGCCCAGCCGGGGCGGCAGTCTTGCGAGAAAGACGGCGGAGCAGGCGGCGCGGGCCGCCTCGCCCCCGCGGAAGATGAAGCGTTCGGCCGGCGGCGCGTCGGCGATCGTGAACCGCGGACCAGGGGGAAGCGCGGCGTCGTCGAGCGGATAGCGGGGCGTGAGCCAGGGACTAGACATGAAGGCGCGCGCCCTCCGGGTCGTAGAAGGCCGGCGCCGTGACCGTCGCGGCGACGGCGCCGTCCGGCGTCGAGACGTAGAGCCGCAAGCCCGTACGCCCCCGCCCGTTCGCGACGAGCGCCAGCGCGATCGGCCGGCCGAGCGTCTCGCTGCGATAGGACGAGGTCACGTGTCCGAGCGCGGCCGAACCGACCGGCGGCGCTGCGATCGCCGTCACCTGCGCGCCTTCTTCCGGTACGACCAGAGGGTCTTCGGTCAGCAGGCCGACCAGTTGCTTGCGGCCGTCGCGGGCGAGTTCGGGCAGCGCCAGCGACCGCTTGCCGACGAAGTCGCCCTTGGCCTTGCCGATCGTCCAGCCGAGGCCGAGGTCGGAAGGCGTCACCGTCCCGTCGGTCTCCTGGCCGACGATCACGTAGCCCTTCTCGGCCCGCAGGACATGCATGGCTTCGGTGCCGTAGGCCGCGCCGCCGTGCTTTTCGGCCTCTGCGAACACCGCCGTCCAGACGTCGAGGCCATAGGCCGCGCCGACGTTGATCTCGTAGCCGAGCTCGCCGGTGAAGCTCACCCGCATGAGCCGGGCCGGGACGCCGCAGATTCTCGCGTCGCAGACGCTCATGTGCGGGAAGGCGTCGCCAGCGAGGTCGACCCCCTCGACGAGCGGCGCGATCGTCTCGCGCGCCTTCGGCCCCTGCACTGCGATGGTCGCCCAGTGCTCGGTCGTCGAGGTCAGCCAGACTTCGAGGCCGGTAAATTCGGTCTGGAGGTAGTCTTCCATATGCGCGAGCACGCGCGGCGCGCCGCCGGTGGTCGTGGTGACATGGAAGCGGTCCGGCGCGAGCCGCGCGATGACGCCGTCGTCGAGCACGAAGCCGGTTTCGGTGAGCATCAACCCGTAGCGGCAGCCGCCGACCGCGAGCTTTTGGAACGCGTTGACGTACATGCGCTCGAGGAACGCCGCCGCGTCTCGCCCGACGACCTCGATCTTGCCGAGCGTCGAGGCGTCGAAGAGGCCGACGGCGGCGCGGGTCGTGCGGCACTCGCGTGCGACCGCCGCCTGCATCGTCTCGCCGGGCCGCGGGAAATACCAAGCGCGTTTCCACAGACCCACGTCCTCGAACGCCGCGCCCTGCGCCGCCGCCCAGTCGTGGATCGGCGTCTTGCGGATCGGATCAAAGAGGTCGCCCCGCGCCGGACCGGCGAAGGCGCCGAAGGTGACCGGCGTGAAGGGCGGGCGGTAGGTCGTGAGCCCGACCTCCGGGATCGTCTTTTCCTGCACCGCCGCCGCAATGGCGAGCGCGTTCAGGTTCGAGAGCTTGCCCTGGTCGGTCGCCATGCCGGTCGTGGTGTAGCGCTTGACGTGCTCGATCGAGATGAAGCCCTCCTGGATCGCTAGCTCGACGTCCTTGACGCAGACGTCGTTCTGGAAATCGACGAACGCTTTGGCGCGCCGGTCGCCCAGCACGTGCAGCGGCGCGCCGAGCGTCCCACCCGCAGCCTTCGGCGCGCCCTCGACGGCGGGGACGCGCGGCGCCGGCGCGGAAAAGCCCGCCGCTTCCGCCGCCGCCCGGCCGGCCGCGTCGCCCTCGGCGAGCGCGTCGGCGAGCGAGAA
>CAIZGR010000187.1 GCA_903932535.1 uncultured Hyphomicrobiales bacterium
CCTGGTTCAGGATGGACGCGACGCTCGAATATCGATTCGGCGGCCGTCTCCGGTCCCTCTATGCGATCGACGAGCCTTCGAGGCTCGCCGCCTACGGCCGCGTCCGCGCCGGCGTGTCGTCGCTCGTAGCGCTGGTGAACGGCTATGTCGACCTGGGCAATTATTGGGGCGCGACGCCGTTCGTCGGCGCCGGGGTCGGCGTCGCCGACAACGCCCTCTCCGGTGTTTCCGACGCGGGGCTCGCATTTTCCGGAACCGGCGCGGCCGTCCCGGCCGGCGGGCTCTTCTCCAACGCGTCACGAACCCATTTCGCCTGGGCGCTGACGGCGGGGCTCGACTTCGATGTCGCCCCGAACCTGAAGCTCGAGCTGAGCTGGCGCTATCTCGATCTCGGCGCGGTCGCGCTCGGCGGCGCCTCGGCCCGGTCGCGGGGCGCGCTCGCCTCGAACGACGTCCGCATCGGCCTCGTCTGGCTCCTCGACGCGCCGCAAGCCGCCCCGGCGCCCGTCGTCGCCCGCTACGGGGCGACGGACCGCTGACGCCCTGCCCTGACGCGGTCGGCGACCGCGCCTAAAGCGCCGCCCATCCTTGCCATCGGCCGCGAGCGCTTGTAGCGATGCCCTCCCGCGCGCGGCCGACGCTGGTCGAGACTGCGTCGGACGACCCGCTTTTCCCGCCTCGAAGGCGCCTCAATGACCGACGCGACCGCGCCGCGGGCGGGCCTCCTCCGCAACGCCTGGGCCAATCCGATCCTGCTTCTGGCGCTGACGGCCCTGATCTGGGCCGGCCATTCGATCGTGGGCCGCCTCGCGGTCGGCCAGATCGGTCCGATGACGCTGACTTGCCTCCGCTGGGCTCTGGCGCTTCTCCCGATCCTGATGGCGGCGCGGCCGTCGCTGCGACACGACTGGCCGATCCTGCGCGCCAGATGGCCCTATCTCCTGGCGATGGGCGCGCTCGGCTACACCGCCTTCAACGCGCTCTTCTATCTCGCGGCGCACCGCACCAGCGCGCTCAACCTCTCGATCATCCAGGGCGGCGTGCCCGCGCTCGTGCTCGTCGGCGCGCGCATTGTCCTCGGCATTCGCTTCACCGCGCTCCAAGCGGCGGGCGCGGTCGTCACCATGATCGGGGTCGGGACGATCGCCGCGCAGGGGGACATGGACAAGCTCCTCGCGCTCGCCTTCAACAGCGGCGACGCGATGATGCTGGTCGCCGTCGTGTTCTACGCCGGCTACACGGTGGCGTTGCGCGAACGGCCGCCGGTTTCGGGCCTCAGCCTGCTCGCCGGCATGGCGCTCGCGGCCTTCGTCACCTCCGTGCCGCTGATGGTCTGGGAGATCGCCTCGGGCGGCTTCATCCGGCCGACCCCTGCGGGGCTCCTCACGCTCGTCTTTGTCGCGCTCGGGCCGGGGTTCGCGTCGCAGATGTTCTACATGCGCGGGGTCGAGCTGATCGGGCCGGGACGGGCGGGCGTGTTCGTCAATCTGGTGCCGGTGTTCGGCGCGATCATGGCCGTCGTCCTGCTCGGCGAGCCGTTCGAGGCCTATCACGCCGTCGCGCTCCTGCTCGTCGTCGGCGGCATCGCCATCGCCCAGAAGGGCGCGCGAGGAAAAAGCCCGCCGCCCCGCTGAAGCCTGGGCGTCAAGAAACGGGAGAACGACATGGGTCATTGGATCGAGCTGAAACCCGAGGGCGCCGGGCCGATCGCCGCCTGGCGGGACGACCCGGCAGGCGCCCCGCGCGGCGGCATCGTCGTCATCCAGGAGATTTTCGGCGTCAACGCCCACATTCGCGAAGTGACCGAGCGGTTCGCCGCCGAAGGTTTTCTCGCCATCGCCCCGGCGATCTTCGACCATGTCGAGAAAGGCTTCGATGTCGGCTACGACCCGGACTCGCGCGCCCGCGGCATGGCGGTCGTCGCCAAGGTCGATTTGGAGCAGGTCTTGCGCGACGCCGCGGCGGCGATCGCGGTCGCGCGCGAAGGCGGCAAGGTCGGGATCGTCGGCTATTGCTTCGGCGGAGCCGTCGCCTGGGCCGCCGCCGCCCGCCTGCCCGGCCTCTCCGCCGCGGTCGGCTATTACGGCGGGCGAATCCTCGCCATGAAGGACCTCGCGCCCAAAATCCCGACGATGCTGCATTTCGGCGAGAAGGACACGCACATCCCCGTGGCGGGCGTGAAGGAGGTGGCAGCGGCGCATCCCGATGTCCCCGTCCACCTCTACCCGGCCGACCACGGCTTCAACTGCGACCACCGCGCCACCTACGACGCCCCGAGCGCGGCGCGCGCATGGGCGCGCACGCTGGCGTTTTTCGGCGCCCATCTGGGGTGAGCGGCGGCGCGCGGGCCGCTAGAAACGGACGAGCACCGGCGCCCGCCGCAGGTATTCGGTCGAGGCGATCTGCTTGACGAGGAAATCCGCGACGTCGGCGCGCGAAACGACGCCGTTGCGCCATTGCGACGGTTCGGCGAGCGCCTTGGCGCGGCCCGACGCCGGACCGGGGAGAAGAATGCCGGGCCGGACGATGGTCCAGTCGAGCCCGCTCTCCTTGATCAGCCGCTCCTGGACGCCCTTGTCGTCATAGGCGCGCCCGAGGAAAAGCCGGAACGGAATGCGCTGCAGAAGCGAGACGGCGTCCCGGCTGTCGCCGGCGCCGAACCCGGTCACCGCGACGAGCCGCTTCACGCCCCGCCGCTCCATCGCCGGCACGAGCACGCGCGTCGCCTTGGAAAAGAGGGTCACCGGCGCCATCAGATCCTTCCCCGGCACGCCGAGCGCCTGAATGACGGCGTCGACCCCGTCGAGCGCGCGGTCGACGTCTTCGGAATTGAGCGCATCGCCGCGCCGCTTTTCGAGATTGGGGTCCGAGAGGTCGATACGCTCGGCCGAGCGCGCGAACGCCCGCACGCGATGGCCGGCCGCGAGAGCCGCTTTGACGGTTTCCAATCCGACGCCCTTGCTCGCGCCGATGACGAGGACATGCATCCTGGTTTTCCTTCCGCTCCCGGCGCACGGGGTCGCGCGCCAGACCTATGCGGGTTCTACGACGCGGACGGCCTCCGCGGATGAGCGTTGTCGCCGCCCTCGTTTCCGGCCTCGGCGACAGCGACGTCGCGCGGGCGAATCCTGGCCGCGCTCCCGGCCGGCCGCTTGCCGACGGGGATCGGACAGCCTAAGGTCGTTGAGTTCGTGTACGGGGCCGGGGCTGTGGGTTTGGAATTGGGGCCGCCGCGCCACCTTCGACGCCCCGGGCGCGGGCGCGC
>CAIZGR010000188.1 GCA_903932535.1 uncultured Hyphomicrobiales bacterium
AGGGCAAGACGATCGCCACCTTCGTCATGGGCGCCTCGCCCCAGACGGTGCTGCAGGTTTCTATCTTCAAGGCCGGCCTCGACCCGAACGCCGACGTGAACTGGAAGGTGGTTCCGTTCGACCTGGTCGGCGAGACGGTCGCGCGCGGGGAAGCGGACGCTGGTATCCACATCGATCCCTGGGCCTGGTCGATCGAGAAGAGGAACAACCTCGTCCACATCGCCGACACCCAGAGCGGGTATTACAAAGGCCACACCTGCTGCGTGCTCGGCGCCAACGGCAAGTTCCTCGCGGCCAACAAGGACGCGATCCGGCGTTTGGCCGAGGCGAACATCGAGGTGCACGACTATACCGCCAACCACCCCGACGAAGTGGCGAAGTGGTACGCCGACAACCTCAAGCCCGCAGGGCTGACCGCAGCGGATCTCACCGAAATCCTCGGCGCGCTGGTCTACCACGACCATCCGGTCGGTCCGGCGCTGGTCGAGCAGATTCGCATCGGGGCGGAAGACCTGAAACTCGTCAAGGTGCTGGACCCGGAGACGGATCCGAAGGCCTTCGCCGAGCGCGTGACGGTCAACATTCTGGCGTGACCTGAGCCGGTTGCGCGTCGTTTTGTCGCCATTTCGTCTATCGACTCTATAGACATTATCTTTATATCAGAGGCGGCGCGTCCGGAAGGAAGGACGCGCCGATCGAGGAGCCGCTTGTTCATGGCCATCAATCTCCGCACCCCCCAGGCCGAAACGCGCGACCAGCGGCTCGGGACCATCACGCAATGGGAAGGGAACGCGCAGGACCTCGCCCGCGACTCCGCCTTCACCTACGGCTGCGGCCGGAATTGCGGCCCCGGCGGCCGTCGCCTCTGCGAGCTTTCGAGCCCCTATTCGCAGGCCTCGATGTGCGCCGAGCAGATCGCGGTCACCAACGCCACCATCATCAAGGATTCGGTGGTGATCCAGCACGCGCCGATCGGCTGCGCCGCGAGCCAGTCCTTCACCTCACGCTACTCGCGCGACCTCGCCGCGCGCCGCGGCTGGAAGCCGGAGGACCCGAAGTCGATCTGCACCAATCTCGGGGAACGGGACATGGTGTTCGGCGGCGTCGAGCGGCTGGCCGACGCGATCCGCGAGGCGTTCGAGCGGCATTCGCCCCGCGTCATCTTCGTCGCCACCTCCTGCGCAACCGGCGTGATCGGCGACGACGTCGACGGCACGGCCCGCCAACTCGAGGAGGAGATCGGCATTCCGGTCGTGCCGCTCCATTGCGAGGGCTTCAAGTCGCGCCACTGGTCTTCCGGCTGGGACGTGATCGAGCACGGCATTTTGCGCCGCCTCGTGCCGGACCGGCGACACGAGAAGCGCGACGACCTCCTCAACGTCATCCACCTCGGCGGCCCCGACGTGTTCTCGCCTCTGCTCAATCCGCTCGGGCTCAACGTCAATCTGGTGATGGGCGGCAATTCGCTCGAGCGCCTCGCGGATCTCTCGACGGCCGCGGCGACCGTCACCATGTGCTTCGTCCTGTCCTATCTCGCGACCGGGCTCGAGCAGGAATACGGCGTCCCCGAGATCCGCGCGCCCCTGCCTTACGGGCTGGACGCCACCGACAACTGGCTGCGCGACATCGCCCGCGTCACGAAGCGCGAGCATC
>CAIZGR010000189.1 GCA_903932535.1 uncultured Hyphomicrobiales bacterium
CGCGGCGGCCGCGGGCGGCGGCCTCCTCGAGGGCGTGCACAAGGTCGTGCACGCCGCGGCCGAGGCCGAGCAGCTGCGCTTCCGCATCCGCGAGCTCTCTCGAGGCAACCCGGCCGAGGCGAAGGACGCCGACGCCCTGGTCGCTGAGATCGCGGCGAAATATCCGTCGATCTCGATCGGCAAGGCGCTCGACAATTACATCGAGCTGCGCGCCAACGCGGTCGACGCGCGCGGCGTGGTCGATCCGGCCGTCGCGCGGCGCAACGCCTTCGCCGCGGCGCGGGCGCAGAACGCCGCGCTCGCCATCGGCGCCGCGATGACGCCCGAAGACGTGCAGAACCTCCTGAAGGGGGTCGAGGGCTCCGGCCGCGCCGACGATCCGAAGGCGGTCGAGAAGATCACCGACGCCTACCTGCGCGCAAAGCAGGTGTTCGGCAGCGCCATCGCCTCGAGCATGATTCGCGACTACGTCGCCAACGCCAAGAGCGCGAACTTCTCCGTCGGCGACGACCAGTTCTATCTGCAGAACCTCGTCCGCATGTCGGAAGGCAACGCCTCTCGGCTCGGCAACGAGGTCAACCAGACGCTCTCGACCATCGTCGGCGGTTCGATGAAAAAAGCCGCCGGAAAGTGGCTCATCGAGCGCAAGCTCGCGAGCGCGGCTGACATGGAGAATACCGGCGGCGGCAACGTCCGGTTCCGCCATGGCGTCAAGGGATCGGACGTCCTGCAGGTCAATCAGGGCCAGTGGGCCGCGACGACGCTGCGCCAGGCGATCGAGGGCAGTGGCGCGCTGAGCGACGACAAGATCGCCGCGCGCATGAAGCTCCTGCGCGACACAGAACTGAAGAGCAACCCGAACGCCGAGTTCGACGAGCGATTTCTGCGCAACCGCGCCGAGGAAGGGCTGATCGCCGCCGACCTCGCGAAGGCTGGCTTCCGCACCACGGTCTCCGACAACCTCGCCCATCTCATCGGCAACGAGCGCCTGATCGAGCGCGACGTCGCGGCGCTGAAGAACGCCTCGGGAACCGGCGCCGGCGACCGGATCGGCGAGAACGCGATCGCCTCGTTCGGCGCGCTGGCGGGTTCGCTGAGCACGTTCGCGACCGTGCTCGGCAGCCCGGCGATGAAGGACGCCGGCTCGGTCCTGAATTCCATGGCGGGCGGCCTCGCAGGTTTGTCGAAGAGTCTCGGCGACTGGTCGGTCGCCAATCCCATCCTCGCCAAGGCGGGCTCGTGGGGCGTCATAGGCGGCGGCGCCGCCGTCGGCGGCGGCCTGATGTATGGCGCGATGTCGGGCATGATGAACGGCTTCGGCCTCGGCGCGTCCGCCACCGCGCTCGACGGCGCGGCGGCCGAGCTCACGGGCGCCGCGCTGGCGCTCAAGGGCGGCGCCGTCCCGGGTGTGCCGGGGGTCCCTGGCGGCGCTCCGGGCGGGAAGTCTGCCGGCGTCGGCGGCTGGCGCTTGGGCGGGTTCGCGCTGGGCTCTCTGTTCAACCTCTCCCCGGGCGACACCGGCTCGCAGGCGTGGTCGGATCGAGTTCACGGTTCCGACGCGGCGATCAATGCCGAGATCGAAACGACGGCCCGCAAAGTCGTCGGCGATGCGATCGTCGATCGCATCAAGTCGTTCAACGCCCTGTCGTTTGGCGACAAGGTCGGGACCATCGCCAGCGGCGGGCAGATGCCGACCATGACGAATCCGTGGGAGCCCGAGCGTCGCATCCCCGGCTCGCCGTCCCCCATCGCCGCCCCCGCCGCCGCGCCCGCCCCGGACCTTTCCGCCTCGATCAACGAGGTCGACACATTCGGGGTCAAGCTCGGCGAGGCGACGACCAAGGCCAACGAGATGACCGCCGCCGCGTCGAAGACGGTGACGCCGCAGGTCGACACCTCGTCGATCGACAACGCCATCGCCAAGACGAAGGAGCTGGGGGCCGCGCTCGCGGCGCTCGGCGGCAAGATCGCCGGCTCCCTGCCGAACCTCGGCCAGACGCTGCGCGGCAATTTCCCGGCCTCCGGCGACGTCAAGTAGGAAGGCCGCCCATGCCGCTCTACATCCTGGCCGGCGTCGTCTTCGACGCCCAGCCGACCAACGTGCACGAGGCCGACGCGACGGCCGGCCACGACTGGGCGGAAAAGCCGCTCGTCGGCGCGGCGCCGCGCGTAGAGGCGCCCCGCGCCGCGCCGC
>CAIZGR010000190.1 GCA_903932535.1 uncultured Hyphomicrobiales bacterium
AGGCTGCGGCGGCCGAAGAAGCCGCGAGGAAGGCGGCGGCGGAAAAAGCCGCGACGGAGCAGGCTGCGGCGGCCGAAGCGGCGGCGAGGAAGGCGGCGGCGGAAAAAGCCGCGACGGAGCAGGCTGCGGCGGCCGAAGAAGCCGCGAGGAAGGCGGCGGCCGAAGACACAGCGCCGGAGAAGGCTGTGCCGGACGAAGACGCCGCGAGGAAGGCGGCGGCCGGGAAGGAGGTCCCGGAAGATCCAGGAAACACAAACGCGCCTGCGGACCCGCCGCCCGAGACGTCCCGCGACGGCCGGGAAGAAGGCTCCGACGCGACGCTCGCCGGCGCTCCGGCGCCTTCGCAAACGCCCAATCCGCGCCCGCCGGCCGAGGACTCGGGACAGTCCGTTGCGCCGGTTCCGGGCGGACTCTACTGACGCCCGGCGCCGACAGGATGCTTCGGAGGGCGCGCGTCGCGCGCTCCCCGAGCGGCGAGACGCCGCCCGTTCAAATTGACTGCCGCCCTACGCGGCGCCGGCAGGCGGCGAGAGCGTTTCGAGGATGAAGACCCGCAGCGCCGAGGACAGGTTGGCCTCGCCGCGCGCGGCATCGACCTCCACGGCCAAGCTGTTGACCGAGACGCCTCTCTGCGCCGCGATCGCCTGGAGCCGTCGCCAGAACGCGTCCTCGAGCGAAACGCTGGTGCGATGCCCCGCAACGACGAGGGAGCGTTTGACGACGCAGGCGCGCCCCTCTTCAGGCGTCATCGGAACGGCCGAGCCGATGGGCGTCGAGGCCGCGCTCGGCCTTTTCGCGCTCCGCCTCGATCTTTCGGCGCTCGTCCTTGGTCATCCCGAACGCGGCGCGATTCTCCGCCGCCGTCGCGAGCTCCCGCTCGCGTTCCCGGCGCTTGCGCGCCCGGCGGAGATTGACGAGTTCGCCCATGATCGTGGCTCGGCTCCGCTCGCTGGCCGGCTACTTCTTTCGGAAGGCGTCGATCGAAACGACCTTCGCCGCGCCGGGCGCTCCCGCCTCCCGGTCCGGCGCGTCTCCCGACGCCTTCTGGGCGGCGTTCGCCGGCCGTTCCGGCTCCGGTTTTGCTTCGGGCTTGGCGGCGGGCCTCGTCCCGGCCCCATGCCGCGTTTCGGACGTCGCCGCCGGAACGGCCTGGACCGCTGGCTTTTCCTCGGAAATCCGCGGCTCGAGCTTGAATCCGAACGGCACGGACGGATCGGTGAAGCCGGTGATGGCGTCGAAAGGAATCGTCAGACGCTCCGGCCTGCGGGAGAAATTGAGGCTGACCTCGAACGCGTCCTGGCCCACGGAGAGATCCCAGAACTCGTGCTGGAGGATGATCGACATTTCGTCGGGGAATCGAGCCCTGATCGTCGCGGGCACGACGACACCGGGCGCCTGGGTCTTGAACGCGATATTGAAGTGATGATCGCCCGGCAGCCCCGTCCGCGCCGTGTCGGCCAGCACGCGCCTGACCACGGAGCGCAGGGCGTCCTGAACCAGAAGATCGTAGCGGATGAGGTCGGTCGCCATGCCCAGATGCCCGCTTCCATCCCACGACTTAGCCGAGCGTGCCGACCATTGCAAACCGAAATCTCCGGCGGGCCGTCCTCGCTCGCCGCCCTGCCGCGGCTCACAAAAAAGAAGTGGAGGCTTCTGTTGCCAGGCGCCTCCTGACCCCGCCTAAAGGTGCAAACCCTTAGGACTTGAATCCCAGTACCAGCACTGCATTACGCAGCGAGGGCCACCGGAGCATAGTTGTCATTCGCAACTATAAGTTTGACCCGATAACGGCGGTATCATGCCGAACAGCAGCCAAGGCCTTTGAGCTCACGTCGATCCTATTTCGGGCCCACCGCAGCGTTTCGTAAAACGCTCCGGTGGACCCGCCCGGTACCGCCCCGGGGTCCGCAAAGCCTATTTTGCCCGACCTCTACCGTCATAGTCGCCGAAGCGACCTCCCGGATATAAGGGGGATGATCGCGCGTTGCAAGACGGCTCCAGGGCTCTGCGACCGCGGAAAACATAGAACAATTGTTCTATGGCTATGCCGTTCCGACGCAGGCGCTGCGCCTATCCCCCGTTCGTGATAAACAGAGACGTCCATGAATCTCGCCCTGCGCAAACCCATGACGCTCGCCGAATTCCTCGAATGGGAGGAACGGCAGCCTATGCGCTACGAATTCGACGGAACCGGCCCGGCGGCCATGACGGGCGGGACGCGCGCCCACGCCCGGATACAGCGTAATCTCGCCTTCGCTCTGACCGGTCGCCTTCGCGGCAAGCCATGCGAGTTCCTCGGCAGCGATCTCAAGATCAGGACCTCCGAGGATCACGTTCGGTATCCCGACGGGTTCGTAACCTGCACAGGCGGCGACAACGCCAGCACGATGGTCTCCGATCCCGTCGTCGTCTTCGAGGTTCTCAGCCCCAGCACGGCGGCCAACGACCGCATCGTCAAAGCGCGCGAATACCAGGCGATGCCCTCGGTGCAGCGGTACGTCATGCTCGAGCAGGATCGACTCGGCGCGACTGTCTACGCTCGTTCCGGCGCGACTTGGACGCTCGAGATCCTCGTCGAGGATTCCGTTGTTCGCCTGCCCGAGATCGGCGTCGCGCTGCCGCTCGCCGAACTCTACGAGGGGATCGTCTTCGAGGCCGAGCCGGCCGGCGATCAGGCGTCCGGGGGCGCTTGACCGGAATGTCTCCGTCGCGCGGCGGTTCGTTCGGGCCCGTGAACGGAAGACAGCGGCCTTCGATCCGAAAGCAGAGCGCGCGTCGCTGAACGTCCGAACGTTCAGCGCGCCTTTGCCGTGTCGCCGGAGCGAGGAGCGCGAGCAGCCCGAGGGCCTGCCGCCTTCGATCCCGTCGAGCGCTGCGACCGGCGCCACACCCAAGGCGATCGAATGGTGTTAACGTTTGCTCACGGGCGGTGGCGGGAAAGGGAAGCAGGGACGGCGCGGCGCGTCGAAAGCCTGATGGAGAGGGCGGTGCGGACCGATGCGGTCCTCTCGACGATGGCGCTCTGTCCGAGGCGTTTGGCGAGATCCGTCCAGCTTTTCTTTTGCGCTCTGGCGGCCCTCGCCATTCTTCTTTCTCCGGCGTTCGCCGACCGGGAGGCCGACAGGCGCGTCGCCCTGGTGATCGGCGACGGCGCCTACCGGACCGCGCCGAGGCTCGACGACGCCGTCCTGGACGCGGGCGCGATCGCGAACGCTTTCCGAAGGCTCGGGTTCACGGTGGTCGAGGGTTACGACCTCGGTATCGCCGGGATGCGCGCGACGGCGGCCGAGTTCTCGGGAGATCTCCCCGGCGCGAAATCGGCGGTGGTCTATACCCCGGCTCGTGATCGCACGCCGGATCAGCTTCGGGACCCGGACCGGCGAAGGCAGCCGGTTCTACGCCGCCGGCCTCAGCGTCAACGAAACCTGCCGAAGGCGCGGCGTCGAGCCCTGGGCCTACGCCTGCTCGCTCATCGCCGCGGCCCGAGACAACCTCGCCTTGCCCATGATCCCCGCAAACGCGGCAGCTTGCACGGCGGCTGGATGTGAACGGTTACCGTAAGCGCGTCGCCGTCTCCTTAACAAATTGATTTGAGCGACGAACATAAGCTGCCCTGCACGGCTGGGGCGCCTCGCATTGGGCACAGCCCTTCTCGGGCGTCCTTCGATTGAAGCGTGCATAAACGAGTATTCCGGCAAGCAGTCCAAACTACGACAGCCGCCGCTTCAACCGCCGGAGCGTGAATTATTCATCCGAGCCCAGGACAGCGCTTCTACGCCGCCCCCTCCGCAGTCTTCGCCCGCTCGGCGCGCTTGCGCTCGTTGGGGTCGAGGAAAGACTTGCGCAGGCGGATCGACTTCGGCGTCACCTCGACGAGCTCGTCGTCCTGGATGTAGGCGAGCGCCTTTTCCAGCGTCATCTGCATCGGCGGCGTCAGGCGCACCGCCTCGTCCTTCGAGTGGGTGCGGATGTTGGTGAGCTTCTTGCCCTTGAGCACGTTCACTTCCAGGTCGTTGTCGCGCGTGTGCTGCCCCACGATCATGCCCTGGTAAACCTTCCAGCCGGGCTCGATCATCATCGGCCCGCGCTCTTCCAGATTCCACATTGCATAGGCGACAGCCTCGCCCGCCTCGTTGGAGATCAGCACCCCATTGCGCCGCCCC
>CAIZGR010000191.1 GCA_903932535.1 uncultured Hyphomicrobiales bacterium
ATCATGCCGACGGGGAAGCATTTAGAATTGCTGGAGGATTTGCTCAAGCCTTGACGCGCGAGATCGCGAATTTCCTGGGATTTTCCGACGATCTTGGCGGGGCGGCCGTGAGGGCGGCCGTCTTTCCGGGCCTGAGCGATTCCGGCTTTCACCCGATCGCGCAGGATGTCGCGCTCGAATTCGGCGAACACCGCCAGCATGCCGGCGAAGGCCCGCCCGCTCGGGGTGGTCAGGTCGAGCGCCTCGCTCAACGAGACGAAGCCGACTTTCAGGGCCGTCAATTCCTGCAAGGTGGCGATGAGATCGACGAGCGAGCGGCCCCAGCGATCGAGCCGCCAGACGACAATGAGATCGATCTCCCGTCGGCGCGCGGCGCGTAACAGCTCCTCTCGCCGCGGACGCGTCTTTGCGCCGGAGCCGACTTCCTCGACCGTGGAAGCGATATGCCAGCCTCGGCGTTCGGCATAGGCGCGCATGGCTTCGAGCTGCAGGGGCAGCGTCTGCTGATCGTGGGTCGAGACTCTGGCGTAGAGCGCGACCCGCTCGATTTCGACCCTGGCCAAAAACCCCTCCAAATCGGCGCCACGAAACCCCCGGGTTTGCTGGGGTCGTCGTGCGTGGTTGCGATATGGCCGAAAACTATGGTTTATGGCCGTATTCGTAAAGCCGAAAACGCCATGCCCCCTCGTAGTGTCCTATCGCCGCAAGCGCGCGCGGCGCTGTTCGATCCACCGACGGACCCGGCGGCGATCGTGCGGAATCATACCTTCTCTCCGGAGGACATGGCGTTGATTCGCCGGCGGCGGCGAGCGGCCAACCGGTTCGGATTCGCCGTGAACCTCGGCTATCTTCGGTTCCCCGGGCGAGCGCTGGGCGTCGACGAAACGCCGCCGGCCGACATGCTCGCTTTCATAGCCAAGCAGATTGCATGCGAGCCGGCAGATCTCGGCGTTTACGCCCAACGGGGCGAAACGCGTCGCGAGCACCTCGGCGAGCTTCAAGCCTATCTCGACGTTCGCTCCCTTCGCCGCGACGACAAGCGCCCCCTTGCTCTTATCGCGATCGAACAGGCGACGGGGTCCGATCGCGGCGACATCATCGTGTCGGCGATGATCGAATACCTGCGCGAGCGGCGCGTTCTGCTTCCTGCCGCCGTCACCTTGGAGAAGATCGCTTTGGCCGGGCGCGCCCTCGCCCGCAAACGCGCCTACAGGACCCTCATCGAAGGCTTGCCGCCGCAAACGATCGCGGGATTGGAGGCCTTGGTCGTCGTCGCCGAAGACAAAGAGCGCACGCCGCTCGCCTGGTTGCGAGAATGGCCGGAAGCGCCGCGCCAGAAGAATCTTCTCGCTGTCGTCGAACGGCTCGAAGCCGTCCGCGAGCTCGGCGTCGGACCCGATCGCGAAAGGCGCATTCATCGGGCGCGCTACGCAGCGATCGCTCGAGAAACCGCCATCGTGAGCGCACAGCATCTTGCGCGTTTCGACGCGCCGCGGCGTTTGGCGACGTTGGTGGTGTTCGCGCGCGAGATGGAAGCCGTTCTCACCGACGCTGCGCTCGCCATGTTCGGCAAGATGCTCGGCGCGGTCTTCCGGCGCGCCGACCGCGCGCACAAAGAGAATCTCGCCGACCGAGCCAAGGCGCTCGATGCGTCGACGCGCGCCTTGCTCGGCATGGCCAAGGCCATGCTCGCGGCGAAGGAAAAAGGCGAAGACCAGATCGTCGCCGTCGAACGTGCGCTCGGCTGGGAGCGACTGAAGACGCTGGTCGCCGCGACGGAATCGGTCGTCGCCGATTCGCGACCCGACAATCTCGGCGAGGTCGTCGAGCGATACGCGAGCGTGCGGCGCATGTCGCCAGTCATCCTCGGCGCGTTCGTCTTCCGATCCTGGAAGGAGCACGATCCGCTGCTCGCGGCGCTCGACGTGGTGCGCGAGCTTCACGCGAGCGGCGCCAAGAAACTTCCGGCGCGTTCGCCGACGAGCTTCCTGCGTCCGGCTTGGCGCAAGGTCGTCAAGGCTGACGCCGGAAGCGATCGCCGTGCCTATGAGGTCGCGGTGATGATGACGCTGCGCGAGCGGCTGCAATCGGGCGACGTCTGGGTCGAAGGCAGTCGCGCTTTCCGCGCCTTCGACGACTTTCTGGTGCCGCGCGACGCGTTCGAGAACCGGCGCAAGGCGGACGAGCTGGGCCTCGCCGTCCCCGATCGTTTCGAGGACTGGCGCGACGACAAGACCAGGCGTCTGGAAGCGCGCCTTCGCGAAGTCGACGCTCTCACCGCCGCGGGCGAATTGCCAGAGGTCTCGCTCACCGAGGAAGGCCTGTCGATCAGTCCCATTCGCGCTGCGGAAAACAAAGCCGTCGACGCGCTCGCCCGCCGCCTCTACGCCATGCTGCCGCGCCTGCGCATCACCGAGCTCTTCGCGGAGGTCCACGGCTGGACGAGCTTCGCCGATCGTTTCGTGCATTTGCGAGCCGGCGCCCCACCCGACGATCCGCGAGCCTTGATGACCGCGGTGCTCGCCGACGCCACCAATCTCGGCCTCACCCGTATGGCCCGCAGCACGGGGGCTTTCAGCCATTCCCGGCTGTTGTGGATCGCGGAATGGCACGTGCGCGACGAAACCTATCAGGCCGCGCTCGCCTGCCTCATCGACGCCATTCACGCCCAACCCTTCACCAGCGTTTGGGGCGACGGCGGGACGTCGTCGTCGGACGGCCAATTCTTCCGCGCCGGCGGGCACGGCGAGGCGCGCGCCGACCACAACGCCAAGTACGGCTCGGAGCCCGGCGTGAAGTTCTACACGCACGTCTCCGATCGTTATGCGCCGTTCCATTCCAAGGTCATCGCGGCCAACGCCAGCGAGGCCGCGCACGTTCTCGACGGGCTCATGCACCACGAGAGTTCGATCGACAT
>CAIZGR010000192.1 GCA_903932535.1 uncultured Hyphomicrobiales bacterium
CGGTGTCGTGGATGGTCGAGGACCAGCAGCGCGGGCTCGTCCGCATCGTCCCGGCCACGTCGGTGCAGTTGCTGCCGCTGTTCGCCCTGCAACTGTCGTTCATGGGGTTCGCCGAGGACGTGCCGGGAGGCCTGTGGTTCCAGTACACCGCCGGGCTGACGGCCGCCGACTACCAGTCGGACTTCAAGTTCATGCGGCAGTTGGTCCTGGCCCGGGCGGCGGTCACCGCGCTCACGTCCATGCAGCTATCGGTCAACTACGGCGCGCTGTCCACCAAGATACAGGCCGACGGTCTCATGCAGGAGATGAAATTCGATCCGAAGGGCGCCTTCGCCGGGGCGATAGCGGCGTTCAAGAGCGAAACGGACAGGCTGACCAAGCGGGCGAAGTCCATGGTCGGCGGCGTGCACCTCGGAACGCTCTAGCGGTGGCGAACTTCCCGGTCCTCCCCTTCCCGGCGCTGACGCCGACGGCGCGCGGACTGGCCAGCCAGAACTTCGACGCG
This sequence comes from uncultured Hyphomicrobiales bacterium, assembly GCA_903932535.1. GTDB lineage: Bacteria > Pseudomonadota > Alphaproteobacteria > Rhizobiales > Beijerinckiaceae > Roseiarcus. Next base: position 506 of record CAIZGR010000192.1, read on the forward strand.
CTGATCTCGGCGCACGGCCAGCGGGTCAGTTGGATGCGCTCGCACGCCTGCCCGTGCACGTTCGCGGGCGGCGGCGCGAACGGCCGGCTGCCGCTGCTCGGGTCGGCGCAGCGCTCCTGCACGAAATGCTCGGGACTCGGCGTCTACTGGGACGAGCCGTCCCTGCCGTTCCGGGCCTACCTGGAGTACGTCCACATGAGCCCGACGCCGGACGAGCCCGGCGTCAAGGTGAACGAGGCGTACGGCATGTTCCAGTCGTCCGAGCCGTCGCTGACCGTGCCGTACATGAACCCCGCGCTGCCGGTCGGAGATCCCGGCCAGCCGACGCCGGCGTGGACCGCCGCCAGCACCGACGACGCCTTTGTTCCCGTGGACATGCAGTCGCGCTACACCGCCGTGCTGCAATCCGGGGTGAAGGAGAACCTGCCGTTCCAGCAGAACCTGAGCGTGGCGCCGTCCGGCGCGGTGACGGTATGGGATCCGGTCACCGGCAACGTGGACCCGGTGCAGCACTACGCGGTGTCCGGCGCGGCGGTGACGATCGGCGGCTACCCGGCCGGGACGAACTACATGGTCGAGTTCTATGCGGCGCCGTTCTATGTCGCGTTCAGGATCGCCGGCGGACTGCCGCACGTGCGGCCCCTCGGCGGCGGGACGGTCACCGAGCCGCGGCGGTTCCGCTTGCAGCAACTGGACTTCTGGTCGCGGCAGCGCGGGCAGCAGGCGCAGGCGCCGGGCAGCACGGCGCTCGCCGGGGCGGCGGCACCGTTCATGCCGATGGTCGGCAGGATCGGCGGCACGTAACAAGGCAGCGGAGAGTCAACATGCACTTTCATCCGTACCAGCAGCGCGTCGTCGACGAGAAGGCCGAGCGCGATGATCAGCGCGCCCAATGTGATGCGCTGCAGGTCGAGCCCGAGGATCGTCATCGCGATGAAGACGATCGCGAGGACAAGCGGCACGGAGGTCGCGACCACGAGGCCGTCGTCGCCGCCATTCGCTGCGTCTTCGCCCGCTTCGCCGAGATGGGATCGGCGCGACGGGTCTGGCTGTGGTTCCGCTCCGAAGGGTTCCAATTCCCCCTGCAAATGCACGCTCACGCCGAAATCCGCTGGGTCGAGGCGAGCTACACGGCCATCCACCACGTCCTGAGCAATCCCGTCTATGCCGGGGCCTATGTCTATGGCAAAACCCGACGGGAGACGGTTCTCGACGCCTCCGGCGCGCGCACGAAACGGATTCGACACCTGCCCCGCCCGGAATGGCGGGTCTTCATCCCCGAGCATCACACCGGGTACATCGACTGGCCGACCTATGAAGCCAATCAGCAACGCCTCGCCCAGAACACGCGGCCAGGGCCGCACAGGAGTTCCGGCGCCGTGAGAGAGGGCGGCGCCCTTCTGCAAGGGCTGGCCAGTTGCGGCCATTGCGGGCGCCGCCTGCACACCCACTATCGCGGACGGAACTCAACGCCGGGATATCATTGCTCCGGCAAGACGCTGGTCGAGGGCCGCGGCGTCTTTTGCCTCAACGTCGGCGGCGTCCAGATCGACGACGCCGTCACGAAAGCCTTCATCGCCGCGCTGGAGCCCGCCAAGCTCACCGCAGCCATCGCCGCCGCCGAGCGACTCGAGGCGGATCGCGAGGCCGCGCTCAAGCCATGGCGGCTCGCCGCGGAACGCGCGAGCTACGAAGCCCAGCGCGCCGAGCGCCGCTATCGCGCCGTCGATCCCGAAAACCGTCTCGTGGCGCGCGGCCTCGAGCGCGAGTGGGAAGACTCCCTGAAGGCGCTGGAGGCCGCGAAGGCCGATCTTGCCCGCCACGAGAGCGAGCGCCGGCGCACGATCACCGAACAGGAGCGCAGCCGCCTTCTCGCGATCGGTCCCGATCTCGTGTCGCTGTGGAACGCGAGCACGACCACGGCGCGCGACAGGAAGGAACTGCTCCGGACGCTGGTCGACGAAGTCGTCGTGAGGGTCGAGCGCCAGGCGTTTTGCGCCCATCTGACGGTGCGCTGGAAAGGCTGTAGCGCGACAATCTGGATGAGAAGGTGGCGACGTCAGGAGAGCCATTTTGGCGGTCGCGGCGAGAGGATGAGTGTCGCGGCGCGACAGGAACGCAAGCGGTATTTTGGGGTCGTTTGATGTGATTGTCGCGGCGCGACGATCAGGACGACACCTTGCTTGTTGCGCGGGTTGGCGGGCGTCCGGGGCCTCGGGCTTTTTCGACGGCTTCCTTTCGTCGATAGCTGTCGACGTTCATTTCGAGGATGGTGGCGTGGTGCACGAGACGGTCGATGGCGGCGAGCGTCATGGCCTGATCGGTGAAGATTTTGCCCCATTCGCCGAAGGGCTGGTTGGCGGTGATGAGCAGGGACCGGCGCTCGTATCGGGCGCTGATCAGTTCGAAGAGGACGCTCGTCTCGGCTTGATCCTTGGTGACGTAGGCGAGATCGTCCAGAATCAGCAGATGATATTTGTCGAGCTTTGCGATTGCGGCTTCGAGGGCGAGATCGCGGCGCGCGATCTGCAGTTTCTGGACGAGGTCGGTGGTCCGGGTGAACAGGACGCGCCAGCCTTTTTCGATCAAGGCCAGACCGAGCGCGGCCGCAAGATGGGATTTTCCTCCACCGGGCGGGCCGAAACACAAGAGATTGGCTCCCCTTTCGAGCCAGGCGTCGCCAGCGGCGAGCGCCTGCACCTGCGCCTTCGAGATCATCGGCACGGCGGTGAAGTCGAACGTGTCGAGGCTCTTTCCCGGTGGCAGTCGCGCTTCCTCCAGATGCCGTTCGAAGCGGCGGCGGTTTCGCTCCACCATCTCCTGCTCGGCGAGGGCGGCCAGGAACCGGGCGGCGGGCCAACCTTCCTTGTCGGCGGTCGCCGCCAGGGCGGCCCAGATCAGCTTGATGCCGGGCAGGCGCAACTCGCCGAGCAGCAGGTCGATGCGGGCGGCGTCGATCGTGTCGGTCGCCTTCATGCCGCGTCTCCAACGCTTGTCGCGATCTGATCGTAGATGGCGAGGGAGGGCAGGCTGACGACGACGACGGGCAATGCGGCCTCCTTCGGCCGGAAGCGCTCGATCAGCGCGGCGAGGTCGGGAAGGACGCCGTCGTCGAGAGCCGCTTGCAGCGCGACGGCGAGTTCCGCCTCGCAGGCGCGCTCGTGGGCGAGCGCGAGAATCCCGACCATGGCGCGACAAGCGGGTCGCTCTCCGAGACCGGCGAGCAAGGCCTCGAACGCCAGGGCGAAGGCTCGGCGGGGAAAGAGCTGGTCGCGATAGACCAGATTGAGCAGCGCCATCGGTTTGCGGCGCAGGGAATGGATGACGTGACGATAGTCGAC
>CAIZGR010000193.1 GCA_903932535.1 uncultured Hyphomicrobiales bacterium
CGACGTCGGGCATCTGGCGCACGGTCGGCGGCGGTACGCCGGCGGGCGGCGTCGAACTCATCATGTCGGACGGCGTCAACTACCGTATCGCCAATCAGACAGGTTGCGCGGTCGGCGCTCTCCTGACCACGGCCGGGTCCAGCTACACCACCGCGCCGACGGTCACGGCCAGCGCGGGCGGTTCGATCTGGAAAGCCTTCGTCGGCGGCGCGGTTTCCACGACCGTCTCGGTTGTCAACGGCGGCGCGTCCTACACCTACCCGCCGCAGGTGATTTTCTCAGCCCCGCCGAACATCCAGCAGGGCGGCGGCATCCCGGCCACGGGCTACTGCACGTTGTCGGGCGGCGCGGTGTCCACCGTCACCGTGACCAATCAGGGCGCCGGCTATCCGTCCGCGCCGACCATCACCTTCGTCAATGATCCGCGCGAGACCAACGTTCCGGTCGCCATCTCGGGCACGACGGTCACGGCAGGCTCCGGCGCGGCAGCCGTCGCGACCCTGACGGGCTCGCAGACCGTCACCGGCGTGGTCTGCCTCGATCACGGCCAGGGCGGTCAGACGTCCGTGCCGACGCTGACCTTCACGGGCGGCGGCGGTTCGAGCGCCGCGGCCACCGTCATCATGTGCTGGACAGCCACGGCCTACACGACCTCCGGCGGCACCGGCTACCCGAACATCTTCGAGATCTCCGGCGTGGACGTGTTCCCGACCACGGCGGCGGCCTACACCAACCCCGACACGCAGGCGAACTTGGTCCGCACGCGGCGCGCGTCCATCAAGGCCATCGCGGCCTCGGGCGTGCCGACGGCGACCGGCCTGATCGTCAACGACGGCGGTATCTACACCGCCCAGCCCACGGCGCTCGCGGCCACGAACACGCTCATCACCGCCGGCGCCACGCTGGCGCTGACGATGGGCGGGTTGACGGACACGAGCTACGTGATGACGCCGTAAGGCAGGAGTCGCCATGCCCCTTCTCGGAGCATTCAATCCCTACCCCGGCTCGCCGAACGCAATCGCGTTGGCGCCGGGCGAACAGTACGTGCTCGGGCCGGAGGCGGGGCTCTACCAGATCGCGCTCTCGCCCTACCACGTCATGCAGTACCGCGACCCGATCTCGAATCAGTGGCGCAGCGCGGGCAATTCCGGCGAGGCCGCGTCGGTCAACACCATTTGGTCCGACGGCGTGAACATCCGCCTCGCGAACCAAACCGGCTGCGCGGTCGGCGCGCTGTTGACGGCGGCGGGCTCCGGCTACACTTCGGCGCCGACGGTGGCACCTTCGGCGGGCGGCTCCAAGTGGAACGCGCTCGTGGGCGGCGCGGTGAACACGTCGGTTACGGTCTCGGCCGGCGGCCAGAACTACACTTATCCGCCGACCTGCGTTATCGACGCGCCGCCGCGCGGCGGCATCCAGGCGACCGCGACCGCGACGCTGTCCTCCGGCGCGGTGAGCGCCGTGACGATCATCGATCAGGGCGCGGGCTACGTCACGACGCCGAACATCAGCTTCGTCAACGACCCCCGCGAGATCGAGAATCCGCTGCTGACGACGGGCTACGGCGCCAAGGCGACGCTGGCGCTGACCGGCGCGCAGACCGTCACCGGGCTCATCTGCACCGACCCCGGCCAGGGCG
>CAIZGR010000194.1 GCA_903932535.1 uncultured Hyphomicrobiales bacterium
GGGGAAGACCGCGAAGGTCGTCAAGGTTGGAGGCGGACATGGGCGGGACGGTCGAACGGTGGCATGAGCTTGTGCGCGCCCGCGATCCGGCGGGGCTCGACGCGCTCCTCGCCGACGACGCGGTCTTCTTCTCGCCGGTCGTCCACACGCCGCGGCGGGGCAAGGCGAACACGACGAAATACCTCGCCGCGGCCCTTCAGGCGCTCGGCAACGCGGACTTCCGTTATGTCGAGCAGTGGGTCGGGCCGTCGTCCGCGGTGCTGGAGTTCGCGACCGTGATCGACGGGATCGAGGTCGAGGGGGTCGACATCGTCGGCTGGAACGCGGAAGGCCGGATCGACCGGTTCAAGGTGATGATCCGCCCGCTGAAGGCGATCGAGATCGTGCGGCAGAAGATGGCCGCGGCGTTGACGGGCTGAGGCGGGCGCCGGTTCGGCGGACCCGAGGGCGCCGCCGTTTCCGCGGCCGGAAGCCGTCTTTTCAAGGCTTTGCGGCGCCTTTGTCGATTCGGTCCGCGCCGGGCCGTTCACGATCGAGACTGCCGAGCCGCTCGCGTCTGTCCGCACGCCGGATCGTCCGATGCGCCGTCGTCGCGCGCCGCGAAGCGGCGTGGCGATCCAGGAGATCGCCGGGCGCTCGACGTCCCGCCGGATCGGCGCGCGTCGCTCGCGACGACGACGTTCCGCCTGTCATCCCCGCGCAAGCGGGGAGCCGGAGCCGCCGCGCGGACCTTTGCCCGTCATGCGCCGGAACGCCGCGCGCCCTGCCGCCCTGGATGCCCGCTTTCGCGGGCATGACAACGTTGGCGAACTCGAGCGGGAGCATACGACGACTATCGTTCTCCCGAAAGAAATTGTTGGCGAAATTCCGTAAGAAAGAAATCCTGCCCCCGCCGCCGCTCACGCCCCGAAGTCGGGCCATCGGGCGGCTTCGAGCTGGGCTTTGATCGTCTCGATTTCCAGCTTGTCCTTCTCGACGTGACGCGTCCAGAGCGCCCCGGCCGCGGCCTTCAGCGCGTCGACCACGGGACCGACCGCCGCCTTCACGGCGTCGTCGATCAGGCCCCGGCCTTCGGCGGCCTTCTTCGCCGCCTTGATCGCGCCGTCGCAGACCGCTTGCAGGGCCGCGCCCGCCTTGTCGAGATTGGCGTTCAGCTTCGGCTGGTCCGCCGGGTTTCCGCCCTGGACGAGCGCGACGGTCAGGCCGGCGATGGCTCCGTCGGCCGCCGCCTTGGCGCTCCCGTAGGCGATCCGGCCGTCGAGGATCGCAGCCTTGTCGCCGGCCGCCTTCAAGAGGTCGACGCAGGCCTGCGCCTGCGACCGCTCCTGCGCCAGCTCGTCGACCGAGTCGGGCCATCCATCCCTTCGACCGCAAACCCATCCCGCTCGTCCCCGCCGCCCACGCGGCTGACCAAACGACAGGACGATAACGCCGTTCACCGCGGCGGGGCAAGGGCGGGCGCGCTCCCTTCTCCCGTACGGGAGAGGGGCCGGGGATGAGGGTGCGGCGGCAAACGATGAGGCGCGGCGCCCTCACCCCTGGCCCCTCTCCCGGACGGGAGAGGGGAATCGCGCCTCTACTCCGCCGGCCCGATCGTCAGCGCGATCGTTCCCACGCCCTCGATCCTTCCCTCCAGCCGGTCGCCGGGCTTCAGCGGGCCGACGCCTTCGGGGGTGCCGGTGAAGATCAGGTCGCCGGGCGCGAGGTGGTAGAAGAGCGAGAGGTCGGCGAGGATGTCGCGCACGCCCCAGATGAGCTGGCTCAGATCCGAGCTCTGCTTGACGACGCCGTCGACCGCGAGCGCGATCGCGCCGCGCTCCAGCAAAACGCCCGGCATGGGGGCGATGTCCGACACGACGGCGGCGTTCTCGAAATCCTTGCCGAGGTCCCAGGGGCGGCCTTTCTCGCGGGCGGCGAGCTGAAGGTCGCGCCGGGTCAGGTCGAGGCCGCAGGCGTAGCCGTAGACGAGGTCGTGGGCGCGCTCGGGCGGGACGCGGAAGCCGGGCGCGCCGACGACCACGACCAGCTCCATCTCGTGATGAAAATTCCTGGTCTCGGGCGGGTAGGGGATGGTCGCGCCCGATTCGACCAGCGCGTAGGGCGATTTGGTGAAGTAGAACGGCCGGTCGCCCTCCTTCTCGACCTTGTGGCCCATCTCGGCGGCGTGGGCGAGATAGTTGCGCCCGACGCAGAAGATGCGCCCGACCGCCGCGCGCTCGGCGAAGCCCCTCACCGGCAGGGAGGGGGCGGCGGGCGGCGCCCAGAGCGGCGGTTGCGGCATGTGGTCTGTCTCCGGTTCGACGGTTTCCGGAGCCTTCATACACCGGGATTTGCGGCGGCGCGAAGCGCGTGGCCCTTCGCCACAAACCGGTCCGATTCCCGCTTCACTGTGGTTCCGCCGAACTGGCGCGTGAAGCGCGCCGAGGTTGGACGCGTCGAGCGCGACGCGCGTAGGAACACGGCATTCAGCAGAGGGCGGCGCCTCGATGGTCGGAGCTTCCGCGTCCGGTGGTGTCTCTCGCGCGGCGCCAGTGCTCGCGCTCGCCTCGGGCGCGCTCGCGCTCGCCGGCTGCAACGCCAAGAACGCCTATGTCGCGCCCCCGCCGCCGAAGGTCGTGGTGGCGCAGCCGGTGCAGCAGCCGGTCACGCTCTATATCGAGCTGACCGGAAACACGCTGCCCTTCAATTCCGTCGACCTCGTCGCCCGCGTCCAGGGCTACCTGGAATCGATCGACTACAAGGACGGCGCCTTGGTCGCCAGGGGCGCGCAGCTCTTCGGCATCGAGCAGGACCAGTATCGGGCGCAGATCGAGCAGGCGAAGGCGTCGCTCGTCAACGCCCAGGCGCAGCAGGTCTACAACCAGGCTGAATATCAACGGCAGTCGACGCTCGGCCGGCAGGACTTCGCCACCCAGGCGACCATCCAGCAGTGGAAGTCCAACGTCGACCAGTCGGGCGCCTCGATCCTGAACGCCAAGGCCGCCATCGAGCTCGCAAACATCAATCTCGGCTACACCCGCGTGCTGGCGCCCTTCGACGGCGTCGTCACCCACCATCTCGCCGACGTCGGCGCGCTGGTCGGCGTGACCGGCCCGACCAAGCTCGCGACCATCGTGCAGACCGACCCGATGTACGTCTATTTCAACCTGAGCGAGCCGCAGGTGCTCCGGATCAAGGAGAGCAACGCCAAGGCGGGGCTGCCGTTCCGCACGACCGACCTTTCCAGTATCCCGGTCGAGATCGGACTTCAGGGCGAGGACGGCTATCCGCACAGGGGCCATATGGATTACGCGTCGCCCCAGGTCGACCAGTCGACGGGCACGCTGCTCGTGCGCGCGATCTTCGACAACAAGGATCAGACGCTGCTGCCGGGCCTGTTCGTCCGCGTCCGCACCCCGATCGGCCATCTCGACAAGGCGGTGCTGACGTCGAACGACGCGATCGGGACCAGCCAGGAGGGGTCTTATGTGCTGGTCGTCGGCCCGGACAACGTCGTGCAGCGCAAGGTCGTCAAGACCGGGGACCGCGAGGGTCAGCTCCGGATCGTCGAATCCGGCCTCGATTCCGGCGACTGGGTCGTGACCGCCGGCCTTCAGCGCGCTTTTCCCGGCGCCAAGGTCGATCCGCAGAAGACCACGCTCGCCTCGGCCGCGAGCGAGGCGCCGGGCGCGCCGTCCCTCGCCGCCGATCCGCCGGCCGCGAAATGACCGCAGGCCCCGCTCCAGACAGGGATTCGCCCGGCCGCGCCGGCGCGATTTCCCGCTTCTTCATCGAGCGGCCGGTGCTGTCGAACGTGATCGCGCTGGTCGTTGTGCTGATCGGTCTCGTTTCGCTCTTTCAACTGCCGAGCGCGCAATATCCCAACGTCGTCCCGCCGACGGTGCAGGTCACGACGCGCTATCCCGGCGCCAGCGCCCGCACCCTCGTCGATTCCGTCGCCCTGCCGATCGAGCAGAACGTCAACGGCGTCGAGAACATGATCTACATGCAGTCGACGAGCGCGGACGACGGGACGTACAACCTCGCCGTCACCTTCGCGATCGGCACGGACCCCGACAAGGCGCAGATCCTCGTCCAGAACCGGGTCAGCGCCGCCATTTCGTCGTTGCCCCAGGAAGTGCAGATCCAGGGCGTGACGACGAAGAAACAGTCGACCTCGATCCTCGAATTCGTGGGGCTGGTCTCGCCCGAGAGCCGCTTCGACAGCCTGTTCCTGTCCAACTACGCCGTCATCAACGTGCAGGACGAGCTGCGCCGCCTCGACGGCGTGGGCGACGTCACCGTGCTCGGCGCCGGCCAGTACGCCATGCGCGTTTGGCTGAACCCGGACCTGCTCCAGGCGCGGGGTCTGACGCCGCAGGACGTCATTTCGGTCATCCAGCAGCAGAGCCAGGAGGTGACCGCCGGCCAGGTCGGGGCGCCGCCGGCGCCGAAGGGCCAGGATTTTCAATACACCCTGAACCTCAAGGGGCGGCTCGACAGTCCGGCGGAGTTCGAGAACATCATCGTCAAGGTCGATCCCGCCAACGGCGGGCGGATCACCCGGGTCCGCGACGTCGGCCGGGTCGAGCTCGGCGCCCAGACCTACAGCGAGTCGTTCAACCTCGACGGCCGGCCGGCGGCCGGCATCGCCGTCTCGCTCCTGCCGGAGGCCAACGCCATCGCGGTCGCCAACGCAGTCAAGGCGAAGATGGATGCGCTCGCGGCGAGCTTCCCGCACGGACTTTCGTACGTCATCCCCTACGATACGACGAAATTCGTGCGGGCCGCGATCTTCGAGGTCTATCGGACGCTGATCGAGGCGGCCATTCTGGTGCTGATCGTCATCCTCGTCTTCCTGCAGGACTGGCGGGCGATGCTGGTGCCGGCGACCACCGTGCCCGTCACCTTTATCGGCGCCTTTGCGGCCATGGCGGCGCTGGGCTTCTCCATCAATCTCCCGACGCTGTTCGCGCTGGTGCTCGCGATCGGGATCGTGGTCGACGACGCGATCGTCATCGTCGAGGGCGTTGCGCGCTATATCGAGCAAGGGCTTCCCGGCCGCGAGGCGGCAGGGCGCGCGATGGACGACCTGACCGGACCGGTTCTCGGCATCACGCTGGTGCTGATGGCGGTGTTCATTCCGGCCGCGTTCCTGCCCGGGTTCACCGGGCAGCTCTACCGGCAGTTCGCCCTCGTCATCGCCGCGACCGCCTTCATCAGCGCCGTCAACGCCCTGACCCTGAAGCCGACGCAATCGGCCTTGTGGCTGAGGCCGCCGAAGCCCGAGGGACAGCGCAACATCTTCTCGCGCGGCTTCGACGCGGTCTACGGGCGCCTGGAGAACGGCTACGCCCGGCTCGTCGCCGCGATGACGCGGCGCGCCCCGGCCATGGTCGTCCTCGCGCTCGCGCTCGTCGGCGTCGCCGTCTACGGGCTCACGCGCATCCCGACGGCCTTTCTGCCGGTCGAGGATCAGGGTTACCTGATCGTGCCGGCGCAATTGCCCGACGGCGCCTCGAAGGAGCGCACCGACGCGGCGATGCAGAAGATCGCGAAGCTCGCCGGCGCGGTTCCGGGCGTCGAGCACGTGGTCACCGTCAGCGGCATCTCTATTCTCGACAACCGGGCGAGCCTGGCCAACGCGGGCGTGGCCTTTGTCGTGCTGAAGGACTGGGACGCGCGCCTGAAGGCGCAGGGGCAGGACGCCCGCACCATCACCCAGCGGCTCAACGGCGCCCTGCAAGGCGTGCCGGAGGCCTTTTCCTTCGCCCTTCCTCCGCCGCCGATCCAGGGCATCGGCAATGTCGGCGGCTTCACCATGCAGGTCGAGCTGAAGAGCGGCAATTTCGACTACGGCCTGCTTCAGAGCCTGACCAGCGCGGTCGTCGCGAACGCCAACGGGCAGTCCTCCCTTCAGCGGGTCGCCACCACCTTCCGGGCTGGCGCGCCGCAGTTCTTCGTGGAGGTCGACCGGATCAAGGCGGAGCGGATCGGCGTCACGGTCGGGCAGGTGTTCGCCGCGCTCTCCGGCTATGTCGGCTCGGGCTACGTCGCCCAGTTCAACAAGTTCGGGCACGTCTTCCAGATCTACACCCAGGCCGAGCCTGGCTTTCGCGCCTCCGCCGACGACATCCGCAACCTCAAGGTCAAGGCCGGCGACGGAACCATGACGCCGATCGGCACCGTGACGGAGGTCAACGAGGTCCAGGGACCGCCGCTCATCGGCCTCTACAATCTCTATCCGTCGTCCACGGTCGTGGGCGGCGCGGCGCCGGGCTTCAGCTCGGGCCAAGCCCTCGACATCATGGACCAAGTCGGCCAGTCGACCCTTCCGATCGGGACAGGCTACGACTGGACCGCCATGTCGTTCCAGGAAAAGCAGGTCGGCGCCCAGATCTACTACGTCTTCGGCCTCGCGATCCTGCTCGTCTATTTCGTGCTCGCCGGCCAGTACGAGAGCTGGGTTCTGCCGCTCGCGGTCATCCTCGGCGTGCCGCTGGCCCTGCTCGGGACGGTCGCGGCGCTCACCTGGCTCGGCGCCGCCGACGTCTACTACAGTCAGGTCGGCGTCGCCGCGACCAATCTCTACACCCAGATCGGCCTCATCCTGCTGATCGCGCTCGGCAGCAAGAACGCGATCCTGATCGTCGAATACGCCCGCCAGCGCCGCGCCGAGGGCATGGACATCGCCAAGGCGGCGGTCGAGGGGGCGAGGCTGCGCTTCCGCCCGATCATCATGACGTCTTTCGCCTTCATCCTCGGCGTCCTGCCGCTGGTGCTCGCCACCGGCGCCGGCGCCTCGGCGCGCGTCTCGATCGGCATCGCGGTGTTCTACGGCATGATCGCCTCGACCTGCCTCGTCGTGGTGTTCGTGCCGTCGTTCTATGTGGTGATGCAGCGCCTCGACGAGGGCCGATCGCGCCGGCCGGCCGATGCGGCGGGCGCGGCGAAGGCCGTCCAGCCGGCGCCGCCGGCGGCGGGCTGACCGCGGGCGCAGAGCGGCGCCGGCCGGGACGCCGGCAA
>CAIZGR010000195.1 GCA_903932535.1 uncultured Hyphomicrobiales bacterium
CCCTCACACGGCGCGCGAGTGTCGCGGCTTGTCGCTCGCCTGGGCGAGGTAGGCGTCGAACAGGGCTGCGACCGAGCGGACGAAGGGGCGGCCGCGCTCGCTGACGGCGATGCGCCGGCCGTCCCACGACGCGAGCCCGTCCTCGACGAATTTTTCCAAGCCCTCCGACGCCGCCTCGAGGAGCGGAGCCGGGTCGGCCCCGTGCTCGGCGGCGACCGCCGCGAGGTCGACCTCGAGGTCGCACATCACCCGCTCGATCACGTCGCGCCGCAGCCGGTCGTCGGGCGTGACCGCCACGCCGCGCACCGTCGCGAGTCGCCCCGCCTCGATCTCCTTGATGTAGGCCGCCGCGGTCGGCGCGTTCTGCACGTAGCCCTGCGGCAGCGAGCCGATCGAGCTCGCGCCGAACCCGATCAGCGCCGGCGCCGCGTCGGTGGTGTAGCCCTGGAAGCAGCGCTTGAGCCGGCGCCCCGCCGCGGCCTGCGCCATCGCGTCGCTCGGCAGCGCGTAATGGTCGAGCCCGATGGCGACGTAGCCGCCCTCCTCGGTCAGCACCCGGTGGATCGCGTTCAGCTGCGCATAGCGTTCGCTCGGCCCCGGCAGTTGCTCCTCCGGAATCAGCGCCTGATGCCGCTTCATCCACGGCACATGGGCGTAGCCGAACACCGCCACCCGGTCCGCCTTCAGCGCGAGCGCGCGGCGCGCGGTGCGCGCCACCCCCTCCTCCGTCTGCAGCGGCAGGCCGTAGATCAGGTCGAGGTTGAGCGAGCCGACCCCGAGCGCGCGCGCGGCCTTGGCGCAAGCCTCAGTCTCCTCGTAGGACTGCATGCGCCCGATCGCCTCCTGCACCGAGGGCTCGAGATCCTGCACGCCCAGGCTGATGCGGGTCACGCCCATGGGGCCGAGCGCGTCCCGTCTGTCGTCGGGCAGCGAGGTCGGGTCGAGCTCGATCGCGACCTCCGCGTCGGGGGCGAAGGCGAAGCGCGCTCTCAGCCGATCCATCACCGCGATCAGGCAGTCGCCCGGCAGCGAGGTCGCCGTGCCGCCGCCCCAGTGCGCGTGCGACACCGTCGCGCGCCGGCCGATCAGGCCCGCGACCGCGTCGATCTCGCGCAGGAGCATCGCGGCATAGTGGCGATGCGACGTTTCGAGCCGCACGACCGTGGTGTTGCAGCCGCAGTAGAGGCAGAGCCGGTCGCAGAACGGCACATGCAGGTAGAGCGAAAGCGGCGTCTCGGCGGGCAATTGCGCGAGCCAGCGCGCGTAGACGCCCGCGCCTACCGCCGGCGTGAAATGCGGCGCCGTCGGATAGCTCGTGTACCGCGGCACCCGCCCGTCGTAGCGGGCGATGAGACGGTCGACGTCGAGGCCGGCCGTCGCCGGCGCGTCGAGAATTGCGGTCATGCGCTACCCCTTGTTGTCCTTGCAACCCCTATTTAACAACAACTCGGGCGCGAGCGCGACCCCCCGGCGCCCGCGCGGTGCGGCGCATCGCCGCGCATGGGGGGAGCGCGGTGTAGACGCGGTCGATGACGGCGTCCGCCGCGATCGGCGATCGCGGCTACAAAGGGGCGTCCGTCGCCGACCGGAGCGCCTCGTCCAGAGCGGCGCGGCGGACCGGCTTGGTCAGAAAGCCGGACATCCCGGCGCCGAACGCCGCATCCTTGTCGGTGGTCAAGGAATAGGCGGAGACGGCGATGATGGGGATGCTCGCCAGCGGGCCGCCGAAACCGCGGATCGTCCGCGTCGCCTCCAGGCCGTCGACGTTCGGCATCTGGATGTCCATCAGGATGACGTCGTAATCGTTTTTCGCCGCCGCTTCGACAGCCTGCAAGCCGTTCTCCGCGAAATGCGACGCGTGGCCGAGCCTGTCGAGCATGGCGCGCATGACCTCGCGGTTGGCCTCGATATCTTCCGCCACCAGGATCCTGAGCGGACGGCGCTCTCCCGAAGCCCCTGGGGCGGATGTATAGGCATGCCGGGGCGGCGCCGGGACACGGACCGGAATCTCGAACCAGAATCGGCTGCCGACGCCCGGCTCGCTGTCGGCGCCGATGATCCCACCCATCAGATCGACGAGCCGCTTCGAGATCGCGAGGCCCAGGCCCAGGCCCGCGGCCCGTGTGCGATCCGGCGGCCCGCCGCGCTCGAACGGCTCGAAGAGCCGCGGGGCCTCCGCTTGCGGAAAGCCCCTCCCGGTGTCCGCGACCTCGATGCGCAGCGTGACCGTCTCCGCGGCGGCCGCGGCCCCGGCGCGCGCCCGGACGGTCACGGCGCCGCCGGCCGTATGTTTGACGGCGTTGTCGAGGAGGTTGACGAGAATCCGGCGAACCCGGCCCCCGTCGCCGACGAGCGTCGAGGGCAGGCCGGGATCGATGTCCGAGCGGAACGACACGCCCGCGGCTTGCGGCAGGGCGCGGGCGACGTCGATCGTGGACGCGGCGAGGCCGCGGACATCGAACGGCGCCGGGTCGAGAACCGCCTTTCCCGCGTCGAGACTGGCGAACTCGAGCAGGTCCTTGATGATGACGAGCAGGCTTTCGCCCGCGGCTTCGATCGTCTGCGCCCGGCGCCGCTGCGCCGGCTCGAGATCGCTCTCGCGCAGGAAGCCCGAGAGGCCGATGATGGCGTTCATGGGGGTGCGCAGCTCGTGGCTGACCATCGCCAGGAATTCGGATTTGGCTTGGCTCGCCCGCTCGGCCTTGGCGAGCGCCTCGGTCAATTGCGCCAGATGCTCGATGCGTTCGGTGACGTCGCGATGAACGAAAATGCCGCCGCCGCCGGGCATCGGATTGTACCGGTTTTCGATCACGCGGCCATCGCTGCGGCGAGTCTCGCCGCTCCAGGAATTCTGCGCGTCGAAAAGGCTGACGAAGCCCCGAACGACGGCTTCGACGTCGGCCGGGCCGAAATCGCCGCGCTCGACAAAAAAGCGGATGGCCTCGTCGAACGGCACGCCGGGCTGGGAAAACGGGGTCGGGATGTCGAGCAGCTTCACTGCGGCAGGGTTGTCGACCAGCAGCTTGCGGTTGGCGTCGAAGACGACGATCCCTTCGCCGATGTTGTCGAGCGTGGCCTGGAGGACGGCGGTCTTCTCCGCCAGCTTCGTCTCGTAGCCGGCGCGTTCGGTGGCGTCCCGGAACATGAAAATGCCGCCGCCGCCGGGCATGGGATTGAACCGGCCTTCGATCACTCTGCGGTCGAGAGTCGCGCGTGTCCAGTCCAAGGGTTCTTGCGCACGGAACTGGGCGACCTTTTCGCGGACGCATGCGTCCGCATCGACATCGCCGTAGTCGCCGCGCGCGACCCGAAAGCGCAGGAGGCTCTCCAAAGGGACCCCGGGTTGGAGCAGCGCAGCCGGGCAATCGATTATGCTCGCCGCGATGTCGTTGCACGTCAGGAGCGTCAGGTCCGGGCCGTAGACGGCGATGCCCTCGCCCATGTTCGCGATCGTGGCTTCGAAAAGCGCGGTCTTCTCGGCCAGCTTCTCCTGTTGTTCGACCCGCTCGGTAACGTCGCGATAAATGAAAATGCCGCCGCCGTCCGGCATCGGGCTGTAACGGGACTCGATCGCGCGGCCGTCGTGATCGCGGCCCTCGCGGCTCCAGGGCTTTCGCGAGTCGAAGAGAGCCACTCTTTCGCGAACGCAGGCCTCGACATCGGAAACAGCGCCGAAATCGCCGCGCTCGGCGCGAAAGCGGGCCGCCTCCTCGAACGAAACGCCCGGTTCAGACAGCCGGACCGGAATGTCGAGCAGCTTGGCGCCGGCGTTGTCGATCAGCAGCTTGCGGTTGGCGTCGAAGACGGCCATCCCGTCGCCGATGTTGTCGAGCGTGGCCTGGAGGACCGCGGTCTTCTCCGCGAGCTTGGCCTCGTAGTCGGCGCGTTCGGTGACGTCGCGGAACACGAACACGCCGCCGCCGTCGGGCATGGGATTGAAACGCGTATCGATCGTGCGGGCGTCCGGAAGGCGTTGCGTCCGACTCCAGGACCGGCCCGCGCGGAAGAGAGCGACCCGGCCGGCGACGAGGCGCTCGACGCCGCCGGCGTCGCCGACGTCGCCGTAATGGCCGCGTTCGGCGTGAAAGCGGATGGCGTCCTCGAACGCGGAGCCGGGCTGAACCAGCGCGGGCGGCGCGTCGAACAGTTGAACGATAGAATCGTTGGCGATCAGCAAGCGGCGGTTCGCGTCGTAGACGGCGATGCCTTCGCGCATGTTGTGCAGCGTGGCTTGGAGGAGCGCAGTCTTTTCGGCCAGTTCCCGCTCGCGGTTTTTGAGGCCGGTGATGTCGGACCGGATGACCACGACGCCCCCGTCCGGCATCGAACGTTCCTCGATGCGCAGCCAGCGTCCGCCGGACGTCAATTGATCTATCGCGTCGGAAGGGTTGCGATGCCGCTCCATGCGCTCCCGAATCCAGCGCTCCTTCTCCGCTTCGCTCACGCCGTAGTTTCCCCGGTCGACGGCAACGCGAAGCAGTTGCTCGAACGACATTCCCGGGCGCATCGCGTCGGCGGCATGCGGGTACATCGCCGCGATGGCTGCGTTGGCGACGACCAGCCGGTCGTTCGCGTCGAAGAGCTCGAAGCCCGTCGGGATGGAGTCGATCGCGTCCTTCAGGCGCCGTTCGGCCGCCTCCGCGCGGCGGACGCTCTCCTCGAGCCGTCGTGCCAGTTCCTCGGCTCTCTCCTGCGCCTCGACCTGCTCGGTGATGTCGTCGCTGACCACCACGACCCCGCCGATCGCTCCGGCCGCGTCGGTCCACGGGCGAGCCTCCCAGCGCAGCCACTGGATGCCGCCGTCGGCGCGCTCGAAAGGCTCGCGCTCGCGCCTTTCGGCGGCGCCGGCGAGACAGCGCTGGTGCACCGCCCTCCAGGCGTCGGCGTTCTGGGGAAAGACGTCGTACCAGGAGCGCCCCAGCGGCGATTCCTTCAGGCCCTTGCCCGCCATCCAACTCCGGCTCGCCGCCATGAACCGGATGTCGCGATCGAACATGATCATCCCGTTCGGCGCTTCGGCGACGAATTTCTTGAGGCTTTCCGGCTGTAACGTCACGAAAAACGACACGGACGATATGTTCCTCTCACCGAGACGCGTACTTTTTTTATTTTTGTCTTGAAAATTTATTTTAATTCTGCGCTCGCGACTTCAAGATTGCGATCATAAAGGCAAAGATCGACATACGCATGAAGTTCCCCGCGGGCCGCCGCGCTCCCCGTTCGATACGACGCGGGCGCGGGCGACAGTGCGATTATCGAGCTACTATTTTCAAATCGGGTACGCCATGGTCAGACTGCGTCAATCGTTCAGATTCGGTTGCGCGCGGAACGCATGACGACAGCGCGCAGGGGGCGGCCCTGCTCCGTCGAGGGACTTTCTGACGGTGAAGCGGAATGAAGTGGACCCCGTTCGCGGGACCATGGGCCGTGGAAATTAAGGTGTAATCCTTCCTGCTCTTTCTTTTCAAAGAGGCTTCAAGCCGCTTTCTGCTGTTGTTTCTGCTTCTACTGTGGGTATGTGGGCAACGCGTTTGCG
>CAIZGR010000196.1 GCA_903932535.1 uncultured Hyphomicrobiales bacterium
CATTCTGAGCCGCGTTTTCCCCGACGAGCGCCGAAATCCGAGCCGATTGCAGGCTGATCAGCGCAATCGGCTCGTCCCGCGACGGCTCGTTCGGCGATTCGACATCCATCCGATTCTTGAATCGGAACCGGAGTCCGCCGTCCGGAAAAATTTCCACGCCTGACCGCGAACGCCGCTACCAACCTGGGCAGTTACCTTTTTTCATAACGGACCAGGACGCCTTCACAACGTCAGCGGCTCCCCCTCCACCCCATTTTCCACCCGGAACTCCTCCAGCACGGCGAGAAACTCCTCCAGCACCGGCGAGCGGTCCTCGAGGCTGTAGAGGCAGGTGACGTCGAGCATCGTCGGCGGAGATTCTTTCATCGGCACGTAGACAACCCCGCCGGCTTTGAAATATTTCACCGATTCCGGGACGATGCAGACGCCGAAGCCGCTCGCCACCAGAGCGACGCCCGTGACCGCCTCGCCGACCTCCTGCGCGATGTGGGGTGCGAATCCGTGACGCTGGCAGAGGCTGGCGACGAAGTCGTTGAAGTTGGGCCGGGCCACCTTCGGGAATAGCACGAAGGGTTCGCCGGCCAGTTCCGCGATAGAGATTTCGCTGCGCGTCGCGAAGGGGCTCGCCTCGGGCACGACGATATGCAACCGCTCCCACATGACCACGCGGGTGGCGATGTCGGCGTAGCGCGGCACCAGACGGTTGAAGCCGACGTTGATGCGCCGCTGCCTGAGGGCCTCGACCTGCTCGCCCTTGGTCATGGGGTGCAGCACGATCTTCACTTCGGGGAAGGCGGCGCGGAATTTTCTCAGCACCCGCGGGATGATGTCGTACATCCCTGACCCGAAAATGCCGACGTCGAGCCGGCCGATCAGGCCCTGCGCCGCGCGGCGGGCGCGCTCCGAGGCGAGGTCGACGAGGGAAAGGATGTTGCGCGCCTCGTCATAGAGCGTCCGGCCGGCGTCGGTGAGTTCCACGCCTTTCACCGAACGCACGAACAGCTTGGCGCCGAGGTCCTCCTCGAGCTGCTGAATCTGCCGCGTCAGCGGCGGCTGCGAGATGTTGAGGGCGACCGCGGCGCGGCCGATGCTGAGTTCCCTCGCGACGGCGACGAAGTACTTGAGGTGCCGCAGTTCGATCATGTCGCCCCCCGCGAGCGGCTCCGGCGCCGCTCGCGCTTCCTGGCGACGCCCCGAGCCATACTGTATCGGTATGGAGCGCGACCGCAAAAAGTATTTTTGCGTTCGCGACGTCCCGTGCATGGTCTCGGCCAAGAAAGACGCTGCAAGCGCTCGAGGACGGGATGGAAATGGCTGGCGAGGCGAACATTCAACCCCAAACGGCGGAGGCGCCCGCCTTCGTCACCGTGACCATCCTCAACTCCGGCGAGACTTGCCGCTGCCGCACCGACGAAAGCCTGATCGAAGGTCTGCGGCGGATGGGAAAGCGCGGCGTGCCGATCGGCTGCCGCAACGGCGGGTGCAGCGTCTGCCGGATCGAGATCGTCAGCGGGCGTTATGCGGCGCACCGGAAGATGAGCCGAGAATACGTCAGCGACGAGGACCTCGCCGCCGGCCGGGTGCTCGCCTGCTGCGTCAAGCCGCTGTCCGCGCTCGCGATCCTCGCGATCGGCAAGATGGGCAAGGCGCTCGCGGCTTCGGCGGCGGGGGAAGTCAAAGCAACGGGCGCAGAGCGCCCCTGAAGGAGGAAATGGTATGGCTCTCACCGGCGTATTGCGTCCGGGGCACGCGCAGCTTCGCGTCCTCGACCTCGAAGCGGACGTGAAACTCTATCGCGACGTTCTCGGCCTCGAAGAAACAGGCCGCGATTCCTTCGGCCGCGTCTATTTGAAGGCTTGGGACGAGCGCGACCACCATAGCCTGCTGCTGCGCCAGGCCGACCAGGCCGGCATCGACCTGATGGGCTTCAAGGTCGACAGCATCGCCAGTCTCGACAGGCTCGAGGCCGATCTGAACGCCTTCGGCGTCAAGACCGAGCGCGTGCCCGCAGGCGAAATGCTCAACACCGGCGACCGCGTGCGCTTCGTTTCGCCGATGGGCCACACGATCGAGCTCTATGCGGAGAAGAAGGACGTCGGCAACGGCCTGTCCTACGAGAATCCGCCGCCGTGGAACGCCGCCGCCGAGCGCGGCATCGCCCCGGCGCGCCTCGACCACGCGCTGCTCGGCGGCGTCGACCTCGACGGAACGATCGACATCTTCACCAAGGTGCTCGGCTTCTTCCCGGTCGAGATCCTCTACGCCGAGGACGGCAAGACCGTCGTCGCCATCTGGCTGAGCTGCTCATGCAAGACGCATGACCTCGCGCTGATCCGGCTGCCGGAGAACGGCAAGCTGCATCACGTGTCGTTCTGGCTCGACTCGTGGGAGCGCGTGCTGCGCGCCGGCGACATCATGTCGATGAACAACGTCTCGGTCGACATCGGCCCGACCCGCCACGGCATCACCCGCGGCGCGACGATCTACGCCTTCGACCGCTCCGGCAACCGCTTCGAGACCTTCTCCGGCGGCTACGGCGCCTACCCGGACATGAAGCCGATCGTCTGGTCGATCGACCATCTGCCCGAGGGGCTCGACTACGTTCAGCGCAAGCTGCACCAGTCGTTCCTCACGGTGTTCAGCTGAACCGAGCCTGACAAGGACAAACGCGATGCTCGACATCCGGAATTTCATCGACGGCCAGTTCGTCCCCGGCTCGGACGGCAAGGCCTTCGACAAGCGCTCGCCTCTGAACGACAAGGCGATCGCCAGGGTGTCGGAAGCCTCGCGCGCCGACGTGGATCGGGCGGTCACGGCCGCCCGCGCCGCGCTCGAGGGGCCGTGGCGCAAGCTCCCGGTCGGCGACCGCGCCGGCCTTCTTCTCAAAGTCGCCGGCGAGATGACGCGACGCCACGCGGATTTCGTCGACGCCGAGGTCGCCGATACCGGCATGCCGCGGGTTGTCGCCAACCCGATGTGCGCCCGCGGCGCGGCGAACTTCAAGACCTTCGCGGAGGTGGTGAAGACCGTCCCGACCGAATTCTTCGAGACGCCGACGCCGGACGGCCGCGGCGCGCTCAACTACGCCATTCGCCGCCCGGTCGGCGTGGTCGGCGTCGTCTGTCCGTGGAACGCGCCGCTGCTTCTGATGACCTGGAAGGTCGGACCGGCGCTCGCCTGCGGCAATGCGGTTGTCGTCAAGCCCTCGGAGGAAACGCCGCAGACCGCGGCGCTGCTGGCTGAGGTCATGAACGCCGCCGGCGTGCCGAAAGGCGTCTACAACGTGGTCAACGGCTTCGGCCCGAACTCGACCGGCGAATTCCTGACGACCCACCCCAAGGTCGACGCGATCACCTTCACCGGCGAGACGCGCACCGGCGAAGCGATCATGAAGGCCGCCGCCGTCGGCGCGCGGCCGGTCTCGCTCGAGATGGGCGGCAAGAACGCCGCCATCGTGTTCGCCGACGCCGATCTCGAGGCCGCCATCGAAGGCACGATGCGCTCCGCCTTCTCCAACACCGGCCAAGTCTGCCTCGGCACCGAGCGCGTCTACGTCGAGCGCCCGCTGTTCGAAAAATTCGTCGCGACCCTGAAGGCCGCAGCCGAAAAGCTCCGGGTCGGGCCGCCGAGCGACCCGGCCTCCCGCATAGGGCCGCTGATTTCCCGGGAGCACCAGCGGAAGGTGCTGTCCTACTACGCCAAGGCGGTCGAAGCGGGCGCGACGGTCGTGACCGGCGGCGGCGTCCCCGAGATGCCCGGCGATCTGGCCGGCGGGGCGTGGGTGCAACCGACGATTTGGACCGGGCTTCCCGACGATTCAGCCGTCTGCACCGAGGAAATCTTCGGCCCCTGCTGTCACGTCTTCCCCTTCGACGCCGAGGCGGAGGTGATCGAGCGGGCCAACGCCACCGACTACGGCCTCTCCGCCGCCGTCTGGACGCGCGATCTCGCGCGGGCGCACCGCGTCGCCGCGGAAATCGAAGCGGGCATCGTCTGGGTCAACTCCTGGTTTCTGCGCGACCTCCGCACGGCGTTCGGCGGCTCCAAGCATTCCGGCATCGGCCGCGAGGGCGGCGTGCATTCCCTGGAATTCTATACCGAGCTGAAGAATGTCTGCGTCAAGCTCTGACCGCGCCGCGCTGATCGAGGCGCTCGGCGACGAACTGCATCAAGCGCTCGTCGCGCGGCGCCCGGTCGCGCCGCTCTCCGGCCGGGGCCTCGGGCTCACCGTCGAGGACGCCTACCGCATCCAGGAACGGATGCTCTCGCATCGCCTCGCGGCGGGCGAGCGTGTGATCGGCAAGAAGGTCGGGGCGACGTCGAAGGCTGTCCAGTCGCTGCTCGACGTCCACCAGCCCGACTTCGGACTGCTGCTTTCGGGCATGCTGTACAACACCGGCGAGACCGTGCCGATGTCCCGGCTCATCCAGCCGCGCGCCGAGGGCGAGATCGCCTTCCTGCTCGGGCGCGACCTCGTCGGGCCACGGCTGACCGTCGCCGACGTGCTCGCCGCGACCGACTGGGTGATGCCCTGTTTCGAGATCGTCGATTCGCGGATCGAAGCGTGGAAGATCGGCATCGTCGACACCGTCGCCGACAACGCCTCCTGCGGCGTGATCGCGCTCGGCGCCGCCGCGCGCCGGCCACGCGACGTCGACCTCGAGCTCTGCGGCCTGGTGATCGAGAAGAACGGCGATGTCGCCGCGACCGGCGCGGGCGCCGCCGCGCTCGGCCACCCGGCGAACGCCGTCTGCTGGCTCGCCAACACGCTGGGCGCCCTCGGCATTCCGCTGAAGGCCGGCGAGATCATCCTCTCGGGCTCGCTGGCGACCCTTGTGCCGGTCGCAGCCGGCGACTGCCTCAGCATGACCATCGGCGGCCTCGGCGGCTGCTCGATCCGTTTCTCCTGACAGCCGCGAGCGCCCCATGCCTCTCGACGCCGCCACGATCGCCGAACTCGGCGCCTATCTGGAAAACGCCCAGCTCGAAGCGCGCGCCGTGCCGCAAATCTCGATCGCCCACGCGAGCGCCGACATGGACGACGGCTACGCGGTCCAGTGGGAAATCCGCCGACGCAAGGTCGCGCGGGGCGCGCGCATCGTCGGCATGAAAGCCGGCGTCACGTCGCGCGCGAAAATGCGGCAGGTCGGCATCGACACCCCGTCCTACGGTTTCCTCGCCGACAGCTATGCCGCGCTCGACGGCGGCGAGATCGAGGCCCGTTCGCTGATCCACCCGCGCGTCGAGCCGGAATTCGCCTTCGTCCTGAAGCGCGGCGTCGAAGGGCCCGGCTGCCATGTTGGCACGGTCCTCGCCGCGACCGATTTCGTCATGCCGGCGCTGGAAATCATCGATTCGCGCTACAGGGACTTCAAGTTCGACCTCGCGAGCGTGGTCGCCGACAATTCCTCGTCGGCGCGCTTCGTTCTCGGCGGGCGCTGCCGCGCGGCGGACGACCTCGACCTCGCGAGTTCGGGCTTGGTCATGGAGAAGAACGGCGAGGCGGTCGCCTTCGGCGCGGGCGCGGCGGTGCTCGGCCATCCGGCCGCCGCGGTGGCGCTGATCGCCAATCTGCTGGCGCGCCGGGGCGAGAGGTTGCACGCCGGCGATATCGTGCTCACCGGCGGCGTCACCGAGGCGACGCCGGTGAAGGCCGGCGACCATATCCGCCTCAGGGTGCAGGACCTGGGCTCCGTCTCCATCCGCTTCGTGTAACGGGCAGACGCCGATGATGAGCGAGCGCAACGAAACCGCCGTCGTCTCGGGCGGCTCAGGATCGATCGGCAGGGTGATCGTGGCGCGTCTCGCGGCGCGCGGGCTCGACGTGCTGGTCGTCGGCCGCAACGCCGCGGCGCTCGACGCGCTGGCGGCGGAGGTCGCAAACGTGCGGACTTGCGCCGCGGACCTCGCCGAGGATTCTGCGATCGAGGTCATCGCCGCGCGCCTCGACCGCCCGGTGCGGATGGTCGTGCACAGCGTCGGCGTGCCGGTCGCGGGCGGCGTCATGGAGGCGCCGACGCGGGCGCTGTCGGAGGCGTTCAATCTCAAGGTCAACGGCTTCGTTCGCCTGGTTCGCGCCGCGGACTCGCGGCTCGCGCCGCACGCGCGTCTCGTCGCGATCGGCGGCCACTACGGACTCGAACCCTCGGCCTATGCCGCCACCGCCGGCGTCGGCAATGCGGCGCTCGTCAATCTGTCGCGCCAACTGAGTTTGGCCTATGGCCCGCGGGGCGTCACCTCTCACGTCATTGCGCCGGGACCGGCGGATACCGAGCGCCTGCGCGCGGTCGCGGAAGCGCGCGCCCAGCGCGACGGAACGACCGTCGCGGCCGTCCTCGACGCGATGCGTGCGGATTCTTCGCTCGGCGCCTTCACCACTCCTCGGCAGGTCGCGTGGATGGTCGAGACGCTGCTCGCCGAGGAAGCCGACGCGATGACCGGCTCGACCCTGATGCTCGATTCCGGCCGCCGCCGCGGACTGCCGTGACTTGAAACCTCCAACCGGGAGACGCGTTTATGCCGGTCGCTCACATCAATCTGCTGAAAGGTCATTCCCGGGACGCCTTGAGGCGCGTCATCGTCGACGTCTCCGAGGCGATGTCGACAATCCTCGAAGCGCCGAAAGACCGGTTGTTCGTCTGGATCACGGAACACGACCACCATCTCTGGGGCCTGGGAGGCGCGCCCGCCGACGAGGCGTTGGCGCACGGCACGCTCGCGCAGCTCGAGACGCCGTTCGTTCAGATGGTCCTCATGGACGGGCGACCGAAGGCGCAGTGGCACGCGATCATCGCCGCGGTCACCGGCGCCGTGGCGGCGGGGACCGGATGCGACAAGGCGAAGATCCGCATTCACATCGCCCCCGCCAATCCGGATGGATGGGGAATCGGCGGCGTCCCGGCGAGCGTGCTCCGTGCGGCGGAGATCGCGGCGCGCGCTCGAGGCGCCGCATGACGAAAGCGGCGCGGCGCGGCAAAAAGGCGCTATGGGCGAGAACCGGACAATGGCGGTACGTTCGGACGCTCCAATAGCGGGCGCTGACCGCTTGGCCGGCTTGCAGGCGGCGTCAGTCGCCGCGAGCCGGGACCGGGCGTGCTAATGCAACCAGACATGGGCGGAAAAGCAGGAGAGAGCGGCATGGTGAGACGATCGCTGGCGACGGGAGCAGCCTTGTGCGCGCTGATGTCCGGCGCCCATGCAGGAGGCCCGACCGCCGAAGAGGTCGCCGCGAAGGCCAAGCCTGCGCCCTGCGAAGCGTTGACCACGGAAGCTCTCGGCATCGACGGATTGACGATCTCCGCCGCGACCAGCAAGCCCGCGGAGCAAGGCCTTCCTGCGACCTGCGTGGTCACGGGCGCTGTGGACCCGAGGGTCGGGATCGACGGCCGCAAATATGCGTTGTCCTTCGAAATGCGTTTGCCCCTGGCGTGGAACGGGCGCTTCCTGCATCAGGTTAACGGCGGCAACGACGGCGAGGTCGTCCCCGCCATCGGCGATCCGAACGAACTCAACGCATACGGCGGCAAGCCTGCGCTTGCCCGCGGCTTCGCCGTGCTGAGCAGCGACGAGGGCCACGACGGCAAGGATCCGGCCAACGCCGGCTATGGCCTCGAGGGCGGCGCGGCGTTCGGCGTCGACCCGCAAGCGCGCGACAATTACGGCTACAATGGCGACATGAGGCTCGGCCCCATCGGCAAGGCCCTCATCGCCAAATTCTACGGCGAGCCGCCGGCCACGTCGTACATGATGGGCTGCTCGAACGGCGGGCGGCACGCGATGGTCGCGGCCAGTCGCATGGGTGACCAATACGACGGCTTCGTCGCCGGCGACCCCGGCTTCAACCTCCCCCGCGCCGCAATCCAGCACGCATGGGACGCGCAGAGCTTCCAAACGATCGATCCCGACATCAAGAAGTCGTTCTCGACAGGCGATATGGCGCTGATCTCGAGGAAGGTGCTCGAGGCCTGCGACAAACTCGACGGCGTCGAAGACGGAATGGTCGGCGACATCAAGGCCTGCCAGAAGGCGTTCCACCTCGCGGACCTTCAGTGCCAAGGCGCCAGGACGGATGGTTGCCTCTCGAAGGCGCAGGTCGACGCGCTCACCCGGGCTCTCGGTGGACCCAGGAACAGCAAGGGCGAGCAACTTTACTCGCAATGGCCTTTCGACGCGGGCATGAACTCCGGCAACTGGCGATTCTGGAAAATCGACTCGGGGATCCCTCCCTGGAAAAACAATCCGCTGATCGCGACGATGGGAGCCGCTTCGCTCGCCGCGGTCTTCACGACGCCGCCAACGATGACCAAAGGCGATCCCGATACGCTGCTGGCGTTCTTGAATGCGTTCGACTTCGACAAGGACGCGCCCAGGATCTATGCAAAGGGAACGTACACGGTCGATGGAAAGTCCATCGATTACAAGGAATCGGCTTGGGAGTTCATGACCCCGCCCGACGCGGACAACCCCAGGCTGGAAACGCTGCGCGCTGCGGGGCACAAAATCATTCTTTATCACGGGCAAAGCGACGGCGTTTTTTCGTTCGACGCGAGCGCGGACTGGATCGAGAAGCTGAACGCCAATTCGGGCGGCGACGCGAGCTCGTTCGCTCGCCTGTTCGCGGCGCCCGGCATGAACCACTGCGCGCACGGTCCCGCGCCCGACAAGTTCGACATGCTTTCGGCCATCGTGGATTGGGCCGAGAAGGGCAATGCGCCCGACCGGATCATCGCCAGCGTGAGCCCCGACAACAAGGAGGTCCCCGCGGACTGGAGCCCGGATCGTACGAGGCCGCTTTGCCCCTGGCCGAAAGTCGCGCGATATCAGGGCGGAGACATTGAGAAGGCGGAAAGCTTCGTCTGCAAGTGATGTCGGGCGCCGCGTCGGCTTTCGATGATGGCCGACGCTCTCCGGATAGCTATCCGCGGAGGTCGGTCGACGAGTTGATCCTCAGGTCGAGATTGCTCAGAACTGTTTCCCGATCGACCCGCTTTCGCAATAACGTCTGTCCGCGCCCATACGCCAAGCGAAAGTCTCAACCAAAGATAGGCCGGAAAACCGGGACTTTTGCGGCCGCGCGGCCCGGTCGGGTGTCCAGCGGATTGGAAGGCCCATAGCGCGAATTCGCCCAAAGTCTTGAAATTTAAGGGGGCAATGGAGCTTGACGCCCCTCGCAATTTCATTTCCACATGGTCCGCAGTGTCGGAGCCCTGCGTTGCCGAATGATCGTTCAGGACGAATTTTATCTTTTTTATCAATTAATTAGCTCGCATGTATCCGAAGCTGGGACGCTCGTTTGTGTCTCCTCGAGCGTCCTTCGACAAACTCGGGACGAGGCCGGCAGAAGCGGCTTGGGCGCTACGCCGGCTACAAGAGTTACGTTCGACGCTAGGAAAACGCTCGATCGACGCCGAGAATGGCGCTGTCGGGAGCGTCTGAGCCTCCTGCTGCGAGCGGCGCCGGGGTTCTCGCCTCGATTCCACCGGAATTCCCATCCTGACTTCCCAAGATCGTTGTGGCATTCTGGCGGCTGTCGAGGTCGAGGAGGTCCGAAGGCGTGAGCAGCGCGATCCTGATCTACGGGGCGACCGGCTATACCGGCAAGCTCATTGTCGAAGCGGCGGCCGGGCGGGGCGTCCGCCCGATCCTGGCCGGACGCAATCTCGAAAAGGTGAAGGCCGTCGCCGGGCCGCTGGGGCTCTCCGCGCGGGCGTTCGATCTTCGCGATCCCGGCCGGATCGACGCCGCGCTCGAGGGCGTTTCGGCCGTGCTCTGCGCCGCCGGCCCGTTTTCGGCGACGTCGCGGCCGATGGTCGCCGCCTGCCTGCGCAACCGCGTTCCCTATCTCGACATCACCGGGGAGATCGACGTCTTCGAGGCCGTCGCCGCACGGGACGCCGAGGCCAAAGCGAGCGGCGTGGCGCTCCTGCCCGGCGTCGGCTTCGACGTCGTGCCGAGCGACTGTCTCGCGGCGCATCTGAAGCGCCGCCTGCCCGACGCCGACGACCTCAGGCTTTATCTGTCGCTCGGCGCGAACATGTCGCGGGGAACGGCCAAGACCATGGTCGAGGCGATCGCGGCCGGCACGCGGATTCGGCGGAACGGCGTGATTGTCGAACGCGACCGGGCGGAGCCGGGAGCCTGCGACTTCGGGCGCGGCGAGAAACCCACCATCCCGGTGAGCTGGGGCGACGTCGCGACCGCATTCTATTCGACCGGCATTTCCAACATCGAGGTCCAGTTCGAGGCGTCGCCGGCCATCGCGCGGTTCGCGCGCACGCCGAAGGTCGTCAAATCGTTCCTCGGGCTGGGCTTCATGCAGAGCTTTCTCAAGTCCCAGGTGGACCGGATGCCGGAGGGACCCAACGAGGAGACCCGGCGAACCGGGCGCGCCGTTCTGGTCGGCGAAGCGCGCAACGCCAAAGGCGAGACGGTCCGCTCCCGCCTGAGGACGCCCGAGGGCTACGCGTTCACCGCGGCGGCCGCCGTCGACGCCTCCATGCGCGCCGCCGCCGGAGAAGTCGCGCCCGGGTTCCAGACGCCGAGCCGCGCCTTCGGGGCGGACTACGTCCTCTCGTTCGACGGCGTTTCGCGGGAGGATCTCGACCGCTGAGGTCCCGCGGGCCGCCTCGGCGCGGTTCCTCAATCCAGGTGGAAGACCTCGACGAGCGGCTCGGTCTTCGGGCTGCCGTCCGGGTTCGCGGCCATGATGTCCTTCATGTACGCCCACCAGCGCCGCATGACGGGATCGAGCGGAAGCTCGTCCATGCCGTGAGACTCGGGCCGCTCGAGACAGGCGAACAGAGTGTTGGTTTCGGGATCGAGCGCAAGGCGATGATCGACCGGACGCACGATCTCCCGATCACCCGTCAGGCGAAGGCTTTGAACATCAGCCGGGGCGCGGTCTATTACAAGCCGCGTCCGGTCTCGCCCGAGGACCTTCGCATCATGCGGCGGATCGAC
>CAIZGR010000197.1 GCA_903932535.1 uncultured Hyphomicrobiales bacterium
ACGCGCTCTCCCCCCGTTTGTCGCTCCGCGTCAATCAGGTCTTGCAAACCCAACCGCCAACGACAATCATGCCCAAACCCGGCCGCTTCTTCTCATCCTGATTGACGCGCCGTTCTCACCCAGATTGTCGCGCCATAGACGGCGAAACGTATTCGAGGCCACGGATGGAGGATGCGTGGCGCAGGCAGCCAGCGGTCGATGGCGCCGCGCATCTTCGCCCACGTCGTGCGGTTACGGCGACAGGTTACGGTGCGGTCCAGTCCAGACGCTCCGGAAAATAACGGCTACGAATTTCCGGGCGACCGTGGATCCGCAACCTCAGGAAAGCTGTTTCATCCCTGAGGCGCGCCAAAAGTTGGCTTCGCCAACCTCTTCTCCGCCCAAGCTCAGCCGAACGCCGCGACAACCGTCTCGATCGGCAGAAACAGGGTGCGGCTGTCGGCCGGACCTTCGAGGAACTCGGCGCAGCGCAGATAGAAGCGCTTGGCTGCGTCGTTCTTGGCGTGAACCAGCACGGACGCGATCCCCAAGGTCTTCGAGGCGATCGCGATGCGGCGCAGAGCGTCGGCGAGCAGGTCGGCGCCCAGCCCCTTGCCGGCATGGTCGCGGCTGACCGCGAGCCGGCCGATCGCCGAAACCGGGATCGCGTCGGGGGCGTTGCGGCGAACCTTGCCCGGCGCCGCGGCCCGCTCCACCGCCCCGGCCGCGATGCCGGCAAAGGCGACGACCCTCGTCCCCTCCGTGACGACATAGGTGCGCGAGAAACGGCTTTCGTTCTTCAGAGCGCGATGCCGCAGCCAGTCGTTCAGCGCCGGCTCGCCACAGTCGAACGCCGAACAATCGTGCTCGGCGGTGAGCGGCGCGGGGGCCGACAGGCTCGGCGGCACAGCGTTCGGCTCGGCTATTTCCGCCATGCCGGCGCCCGGCGGAGGAGCGCCTCGAGCTTCGGCCCGGGCGCCGGCGGATGATCGAGCGCCTGCATGAAGGCGTCGTAGCGATCGGAATCGAGCGCGAAGAGGCGCTGGTCGAGCAGCACGTCGATGGCCTCCCGTCGCGCGCTCTCGATCATGAATTCCGTGCGAGCCTTTCCCAGCATCGCCGCCGCATCGTCGATGAGTTGGCGGGTCCCGGCCTCGATGCGCAGGTTGAGGCTGCCTTTCGCCTCGGCCGCCGGAGAACGCTCCGTGACGGCGACATTCTTAGAGGCCGGGCTTTCGGAGGGGGAAGAACGCGGTTTCGACATGCGATGGTCGGCCCTCGTATCCACGATGTCAATACAAACACACTCGGCGCGCAGGAACGTCGCACAGTCGGACACGCCGCCCTGTCGGGCAGGGTCGCCGACCCGGGGCGGCGCGCTCACGCTCACCCCGCGTATTCGTCGTGCAGCCGCACCCAGCTCATCGGGAAGGGCAGGGCCTCCTCCTGCCGGCCGAGTCCGGTGAGGTCGAGCAGGTTGTAGGCGGGGTTCAGGATGTCGAGGCCTCGGGCGAAGCAGGAATAGGTGTGGTAGACGGCGCCGTCCTCGTCCCGGACGAAGGCGCTGACGCCGGGCAGGTCCTTCATCGGCCCTTGCTTGGGGGCGTAATTGTAGGTCGCGGTTCCGGCCGCGAGATCGGCGTCGCGGAACGAGACGTCGAAATCGGTGTTGAAGTCGCCCTCGCCCGACGACACCCAGGGGAACGTCCAGCCCATCCGGCGCTTCGTCGCGTCGAGTTTGTCGAGCGGCGCCCGCGAGACGGCGACGAAGGCGGTGTCGCGCTGAGCCAGATGCGCGACGATCCCGTTGAAGCCGTCGGCCCAGAAGGAGCAGCTCTTGCAGGGCTTTTCCCATTCCGGCGGGAACATGAAATGCTGGACGACGAGCTGACGCCGACCGCCGAAGAGGTCGCCGAGGCCGAGCGCGCACTCCGGCCCCTCGAAGCAGTAGGGCTTGTCGATCCGGACCCAGGGCATTGCGCGCCGCCTTCGGCTCAGTGCGTCGCGGGCGCGGGTGAAGGCCTTCTCCTCGGCGAGGAGGCTCTTGCGCGCAGCGAGCCAGTCCTCGCGCGAGACGATCGGATGGCCGGTCATGGCGTCGTCCTTCATCAGCCGGGGGGCGTGGGTCGCGGCGGCAGAGCGGCGGCGAGACCTTCGCTTTCTACCCTTGCTGCGTCAACGCCATGGCGTTCTCCGCGCCGGCGATCGGTGCGAGAACCGGCCGAACCGTCGTCTGTCCGCGCGACGCCTGTCGTCGCCCACGCCTTGTTGAGCAAATGCAGACTTTGGGCGAATCGCCGCATTTCCGGCGCATCGGCCAACATTGCGCCAGAAAGACAGACTCAAAGTCGGCGGATCGAATCAGGTTCGCCGATGCACAAAACCACGAGAATTCCGATCGTCGCTTCCCGGGACGGCTCCCGAACGGCGCCAATCCTTTTCCTGCCGCTCGTTGCGCTCGCCGCCGCGCTCGCCTCGCCGCCCGCTTGCGCGGACCAGGGCTATCCTCCGGGCCTGTTCGAAAACTCCCCGGTCGTCGGCCCCGGCTCGTCCGGCGCGGCCGGGTCTTCGGGATCGCCGCCCCCCCAGGCGGCGCCGCGCCGCGACGTCGCGCCGGCGGCGCCCTCGGATCCCGACGCAGCGTGGGAGGCCCCCGGCCCTGTCGCTCCGGCCCCTCCGAGCGCCTCCTCGCCCGCTCCGAACGCTTACACGCTCCCGCCAGACGCCTATGCGCCCCCTCCAAACGCCTATAGGCCCCCTTCGAACGCCTACGCGCCCCGGCCGTACGCTTACGCGCCTCCACGCTTCGAGGACGCGCCCCCGCCGTACGACGACTGCACAGGCGTCGCCAACAGGACCTTCAACAGCCTGGAGGAGGTGAGGCGGGCGCACGCACGATGCGACCGCCCTTACGGCGCCCCGCCGCCCCGATACTAGCGCCTGACGCCGTGAGGTTCCCGGCCTGTTGTCGACCCGGACAAGCCGGGAAACCTCCGATTGCGGCGTTCCCGGTCGCAGGCCGGCACGGCAGACGATTGCGCCAGCGGACCCTCACCCTGGCACTTCACGCCTGTCTCCCGGTGGGATAGGGGAACCCTTCCCGCCCCTCGGGAAGGTGGCCCGAACGGGCGGACACAAGGGTTTCCGCGGGTTACGCCGCCAGTTCGCGCGCGTGCCGGAGCACCGAGGCGACGCCGGTCAGGATCACGATGCGGCCGGTCTCGTCCTTGACTCTGATCTTGCCGCCGGGCGCGTCGTGGCGCCGGGCGAGACGGGCGACCTCGGGCCAGGCGGCGCGTGGGTCGGCGAGCCACACGGAGCGCTCCGCGGCGACGATCGCTCCGTCCCTCAGCACTTCGAAGTCATAGAGATGCATGGCGTCCCCTCCGCCCCTGAAGGCGACGCGCCGCCTCCCGGACGGCGCGCTCCCGATTCCCCGCGGAGACGTATCCCCCCTTTGGATTACGATGATGTGAAATGGCGCGGGCGAAATTGCGACCGGCGCGCCGAAAAAAGGAACGCGCATGGGCTCACCCCAGTTTGGGAGTTACCCGGCCTGAAGGCGGCTTGCGCTGCGTTCCCGGACCCTCGCGAGGGGCGGGGCGGCAATATCGCCATGGCGGATTTCGGGTTGCCGGCGTTCGCCATGGTCTTCATGCAGAGCGCGTCCTTCCTGTCCTTCCAGCTGATGCTGGAGCAGGGCCCGGGCCGGTCGAGCCGACAGACCTGTTCGGGATCGAGAAGATCCTTTCCGACAGTTACATCAGGGATATGCTCGACGGCGCGGACCCGGCCCCGCTCGCGCCCTGCTTCCATCTCTTCTCCCGAACGGACCGGCCGCCGATGCCGTCGCCGGGTGTCGACGCCATGGGGCGGACGCCCCGTGATCCGGACCTCGGGTTGCGATGACGGCGCGTAGGAGGACCACGAAAAGCCACAGGCTCTCGCCCGCCGCACGCACGTGACCCGCCGACCGGCCGAAGTCCTCGCGATGGACCGGAGGGGCGCCGTCTCGCCGCCCAGGCGCCCGCGACGGGCGCCCTCCGAACGCCGGGCGCGCGAGACGCGCCCTCCCGGCCTACCGCTCCCGCATCGCGCGCGAGGCGACCTCGACCAAGGGGGACAAGAGGTAGTCGATCAGGCGGCGCGAGCCGGTCTTGATCTCGACGCTCGCGGCCATGCCCGACGTCAGCGGTCGCTCGACCCCGTCGACCAGGATGGTCGACGCCTCGGGCGCGAGCTCGACCGCGAACACGAGGTTCTGCGTCCGCTCGCCGCCGGCGAAGCCCGAGGCGTTGGAGCCGCGCGCCGGATCGCCCTCCATCGCGCTCGCGTCGGGCGAGGGAATGGCGTCCTCGGCGATGCGCACGACATGGGCGTTGATCGATCCGTACCGGGTGAAGGGAAAGGACTCGACCTTGATCACCGCGTCCTGTCCGACATGGACGAAGCCGATGTCGCGGTTGAGCACGTAGGCCTCGATCTCGAGCCCCGAATCCTGCGGCACCACCCGCATGACCTCCTGTCCGCTGGTCACCACCTGCCCGACGTTGGTGATGATCGACGACTGGACGCGGCCGTCGATCGGCGCCGCCAGGGTCAGATGGTCGACCATCGCGTCGGCCTTGGCGAGCTTTTGGCGATCCGCTTCGATCTGACGTTCGGCGGCGTCGAGCTTGTCCGCCTGTTCGGACAGGAACGCCTGCACCGCCTTCTCGGAATCGCGGGCGACGACGTCGAGCCCGGTGGCGGCCGAGGCGAGCTGTCCCTCCTGCACCGCGAGCTGCGTCTGCTGGTATTGCAGGGTCTCGGTGGCGTCGATGACCGCGGACTTGGCCCCCGACTGGGACTCGACCAGCTTCGTGCGCATGTCGACGCGACCCTGCAAGGTCGCGACCAGGGTCTTCTGGGTCGCGATGGTGTGCTGGAGCGTGACGCGCTCGGCGGCCTTCTGCGCCTTTTGCGCGTCGAACGAGGCGACGGTCGCGGCGAGTTGCCCGAGGTCGGCCGCCAGCACCCGCTCCTCGCGGACGCGCAGGTTGGCGGCGATGTCGCCGGGCCAGGCGATCGCGGGCGGCGGCGCAAGCGTCCCGGCGCGGGCGGCGGCGAGCGCCTCGCGGCGGCGCAGGCTCTCGGCCTCGGCGGAGGCGAGATCGGCGCGAGCCGCCTTGACGTCAGCCTCGGCGGCGGACGGATCGAGCTCGACCAGGACGTCGCCGGCCTTCACCAAGCTGTTGTTCGCCACATGGATGGCGGCGACCCGGCCGGTCTCGACCGGCTCGATCACCTTGACCCGGCCGGTCGGCTGGAACTTGCCCTGCGCGGTCGCGATGATGTCGATCCGCCCGAACCAGGCGAGGCTCAGCGCGACGACGGCCAGCGCGCAGATGATCCACAGGAAGGCCACGCGCACGGGCGAGGCCGGCGTTTCGAGGATCTCGAGAACGGGGGCGAGAAACTCCCGGTCGGAGGCCGCGCTGGTCCAGGTCTCGCGCAGCGCCGGCGCGCGGCGCGATGGCGGTGGGCGCGAAGGCGCCGGGGCGGTTCCCTTGGGGGCGAGGGTGCGCACGAGGTCGTTCATGCCGCCACCTCCACCGGGTTGGTCTGGAGGCCCCAGAGATAGGCGTAGAGTCCGCCGGGCCGGCGGATCAGCTCCTCGTGCGAGCCGGCTTCGACGATCCGTCCGTCGGCCATGCCGACGATGCGGTCGCAGGCGCGGACGGCCGCCAGACGATGGGCGACGATGATCACCGTACGGTCCCTCACGATTCGGCGCATGTTGCGCTGGATGATGCGTTCGCTCTCGTAGTCGAGCGCCGACGTCGCTTCGTCGAGGATCAGGATGCGCGGGTTGGTGGCGAGCGCGCGGGCGATGGCGATGCGCTGGCGCTGCCCGCCCGAGAGGTTGGCGCCGCGTTCCTCGATCATCGTGTCGTAGCCTTCCGAGAGCTTGTCGATGAATTCGTCGGCGCCGGCGAGGCGGGCGATCTCGATCACCTTCGCCCTCGGCATGGCGGGATCGGCGAAGGCGATGTTTTCGTGGATCGTGCGGTTGAACAGCAGGTTTTCCTGCAGGACGACGCCGATGTGGCTGCGCAGCCACGCCGGATCGACTTGGCTCAGATCCGCGCCGTCGAGGAACACCTGCCCCTCGCTGGGCAGGTAGAGGCGTTGCACGAGCTTGGTCAGCGTCGACTTGCCGGAGCCGGACGGCCCGACGACGCCGATCGTCTCGCCGGGCGCGATCTGGAGCGATACGGCCTTCAGGACCTCCGCGGCGCCGGGGCGATAGTGGAAGCCGACGTTGCGGAACTCGATCGCGCCCCGCGGCGTCGGCGGCGCGAGGCGCATCATCGGCGCGGGCTCGGGCGGGGCGTTGAGGATGTCGCCGAGCCGCTCGATCGAAATCCGCACCTGCTGGAAGTCCTGCCAGATCTGCGAGAGGCGCAGGATCGGCTGCACCGCCTGAGAGGCGATCATGTTGAAGGCGACGAGCGCGCCGACGCTCAGCTCGCCGTCGATCACCGCCTTGGCCCCGAACATGAGGATGGCCGCGGTCGTCAGCTTGCTGACGTATTGAATGCCGAGCTGGCCGCCCGCGCCGAGCATGGTCGCGGAAAAGCTCGTCTTGACATAGGCGGCGAGCTTCTCCTCCCACTGGGCGCGCATGATCGGCTCGACCGCTGCGGACTTGATCGTCCCCACCCCGACCACCGTCTCGACCAGGAATTGCTGGCTCGCCGCGCCGCGATTGAACTTCTCGTTGATGAGATCGCGCAGCGGCGGGCGCACGACGAAGCCGATGAGCATGTAGACCGGAAGGCCGATCAGCGCGATCAGGGTGAGCGTCGTCGAATAGGCGAACATCACCGCGATGAAGACGAATGTGAAGACGAGGTCGATCGCAGAGAACAACCCTTGTCCGGTGAGGAACGAACGGATCGTCTCCAGCTCGCGGACGCGGGCAACCGTCTGGCCGGCGGAGCGGGTCTCGAAATAGCTCATCGGCAGGCGCAGGAGATGCGCAAACAGACGCTGCCCGAGCTCGACGTCGATCCGGTTGGTGGTGTGCGACAGCGCGTAGGTGCGCAGGTATTGAAGCATCACGTCGAACAGCCCGATCGAGACGAGGCCGGCGATCATGACGAACAAGGTCTCGTAGCCGCGATGGGTCAGCACCTTGTCGACGACGACCTGGAAAACCAGCGGCGTCGTCAGGGCGAAGATCTGGACGAACAGAGACGCTGCGAGCACATGCCCGAGCGGCTTGCGATAGCGCCACAGCGTCGGCAGGAACCACCTCAGCCCGAACAGCTTCGGGCTGACGCCGGCGCCGCCGAGGCGGCGCGCGATCAGCAGCGCCCGTCCGTCCGTCTCGCGCGTCAGCTCCACGAGCGTGATGTCGGTCGCCGCGTGGCTGATCGGATCGACCAGCCGGCACATGCCGGCCGGCGTCCGCCCGCCGTAGACGTAGAGCGCGCCGCCGCTCAGCCGCACGATCGCCGGAGTGGGAAGGCGTCCCATGCGTCGCGCGTCGGCGCCGCTGACCAGCCTCGCCTTGAGGCCGATCATCTGCGCGGCTCGGATGAGGTCGAATTCATCCGAGTCGCGATCGTCGATGGCGAGCTCGCGGCGTATCTGTATCGGATCGGCGCCGATCCTGTAATAGGCGGCTATTCCG
The DNA here is from genome assembly GCA_903932535.1 of uncultured Hyphomicrobiales bacterium. Classification (GTDB taxonomy): domain Bacteria; phylum Pseudomonadota; class Alphaproteobacteria; order Rhizobiales; family Beijerinckiaceae; genus Roseiarcus. The sequence goes on from CAIZGR010000197.1 coordinate 7,661, forward strand.
CTCAGGGCGCGCAGGCCGGGGTCGATCGGCTTCGACTCGCCGGAGGGAGGGGCGGGTTGCTCCATATACCAACGCTTTCTCGCAACGTCACGTTGCACCACAGTGCGCCCGTGACATAGGTTTGGACTTGAACGTGCAGCCCCCAGCCGCGCACAAGCCGATACACTATGAGGTAGGCCCCGCCAGAAAATCAAGAGTCCCAGGTATTCAGAATTCTCGGAATATCGCGAAAAGCAGAAATCGAGCGCTTTACAACAGATGCACGGCAAACATTACCAATGTGCGCATAATTCGTGTGTCACAACATTCAGTGAAACCTGCGAGTCGTCGCGTTGACGACTTTCGCAGCGCCCCGAGGTCGGCGCAAGCCCCGTAGAGGCGCTTTTCCGAGCATGCCCTTCCGATTTCCCGATATTGGCGCTCGGGATGAGGAACCTTCGGTATCGCGCCGCCGGATCGTGGCCGGGCGCGCGCAGGCGCGCGCGCATTCCCGGCCGGTCCTTGTCCATCGCTTTGTTCGCCAGCCGCCGTTCGCGGGCTGTACGATTGCCGTCCTGCCGAAGGCTTGCGGCGCCATGTCGCGCCGCGACGACGGCCGCGGCCGCCCTCCTTCGCCGTTTGGACGGCGCCTTCAGCCCCCGTGCGCGGTCAGCTTCACCTCGACGTTGCCGCGGGTGGCGTGGCTGTAGGGACAGATCTTCTCATGCGCCTCTTCGGCGAGCGCCTGAAGCTCGGCTTGCGGCAGGCTCGCATCGGTGACGTCGAGCGCGACGGCGAGGCCGAAGCCGCCCTTCTCCCGGGGACCGATCGACACGGCGCATTTGACGGTCGCGCCGGTCGCGTCCTTCTTGTGCTGCTTGGCGACAAAGTCGAGCGCGCCGCCGAAGCAGGCGGCGTAGCCGGCCGCGAACAGGTGCTCGGGGGTCGAGGTTCCGGGCTTCCCCGGGCCGCCCATTTCCTTGGGCACCGAGAGCGTGACTTCGACCGTGCCGTCGTCGGCGCGGGTCGTGCCGTTGCGGCCGCCGGTGGCGGTGGCGTGGGCGGTGAACAGAGTCTTGATGGCGTCGGTCATCGGCTTTCCTCCTTGAAGACTGGTACGCGTGAACACCTATACGACCGAAAGATACGGCGTTTCGACGGGGCGGCGCTAGCGCCGCCCCGTCTCCCGGACGATCGCGGCCATCGCGGCCGCCTCGCCGTCGCCGAGCGCCTCGAGGCCTTCGGCCACTCCAGCCCGATCCGCGGCGGTCCGATTCTGGCTCGTCTTCCACTTGCCGCGAATGTCGGCGATCTCGATCGCGATCCCGACGATCGCCTTGCGCTGGAGCGCGACGAAGTCGGCCGGCGCGTCGCCGACGGCCCAGGGCGCCGGGCGCGAGGCCTCCTGCCGGTCGGTCAGCGCCGCGATCTGGCGCTCGAGCCAAGCGTCGTCCTCGATGACGCGGGCCTGTCCGCGCGCCTGGACCATCACGTAATTCCAGGTCGGCACGACTTTGTGCGTCTCCTGCTTGGTCGCATACCACGAGGGCGAGACGTAGTGGTCCGCGCCCTGGAACACGACCAGCGCTTCCGGGCTCGCCGCGAGGTCGCGCCATTGCGGATTGGCGCGCGCGAGATGGGCTATGAGCGTCCCGAGCTTCGAGGCGGCGGAATCGAGCAGGAAGGGGACGGCGTTGGCGAGCAGCCCCTGCGGCCCGTGACTCACGAGAAGCCCGAGCGGGCGCGCCCGAATCAGCGCGTGCTGCCTTTCGAGCTCCTCTTCGCGATGAAGCGGCGGCTCGTACATGGAGCGCTATTCCGCCGCCCGCCCCACGCCGCCGAAGCGCCTCGCGATATAGTCCCCGACCAGCGTCTTGAACTCTTCGGCGATCCGCGGGCCGCGGAGCGTCACGGTCTTGACGCCGTCGACGAATACCGGCGCGGCCGGCGTCTCGCCCGTGCCGGGGAGCGAAATGCCGATGTCGGCGTGCTTGCTCTCGCCCGGGCCGTTGACGATGCATCCCATCACCGCGACGTTGAGACGCTCGACGCCGGGATAGAGCGCCCGCCACTCCGGCATCGACGCCGTAAGATGGGCCTCGATGTCGCGCGCGAGCTCCTGGAAGACCGTCGAGGTCGTGCGTCCGCAGCCCGGGCAGGCGGCGACCTGCGGGGCGAAGATGCGGAAGCCCATCGTCTGCAACAGCTCCTGGGCGACCCGCACCTCGCGCGTCCGGTCGCCGCCGGGCTCGGGGGTGAGGGAGATGCGGATCGTGTCGCCGATCCCCTCCTGGAGGAGCACGCCGAGCGCGGCGGACGACGCGACGATCCCCTTCGAGCCCATGCCGGCCTCGGTCAGGCCGAGGTGGAGCGCATAGTCCGATCGCGCAGCCAGCATGCGGTAGACGGTGATCAGGTCCTGCACCGCGGAGACCTTGGCCGAGAGCACGATGCGCGCGTGCGGCAGGCCGATCTCCTCGGCGCGGCCGGCCGACAGGAGCGCCGATCGCACCAACGCTTCGCGCGTCACCGCGCGGGCGCCGAGGGGCGCGGCGCTGACCGAATTCTCGTCCATGAGATGCGTCAGCAGCTCCTGGTCGAGCGAGCCCCAGTTCGCCCCTATCCGCACCGCTTTGCCGTTGCGGACGGCGATCTCGACGATCTGGCCGAACTGCAGGTCGCGCTTGTTGCGGAAACCGACGTTGCCGGGATTGATGCGGTATTTGTCGAGCGCCTCGGCGCAGGCGGGATGCTCGGCGAGCAGCTTGTGGCCGATGTAATGGAAGTCGCCGATCAGCGGAACCGAGACCCCCATCGCGGCGAGCTTGTCGCGAATGTGGGGAACCGCAGCCGCCGCCTCGTCGCGGTCGACGGTCAGGCGCACGAGCTCGGAGCCGGCGCGCGCGAGCGCCGCGATCTGGCGCGCCGTCGCTTCGGCGTCGGCGGTGTCGGTGTTGGTCATGGATTGGACGACGACGGGGGCGCCCCCGCCGACGACGACCGCCGCCCCCTCGCCGATTTCGACGGCTACGGATTTGTGGCGCGGGCTTGGGCCGAAGGCCGGCTCGGCCGGTGAAGCGTTCATCGACATGTCCCTTCTGCGGCGCGCAAGGGCGCCCATGACTTACGAAATTCTATGTCGGGACGCCGACATTGTCATCCGCGACGCTTCGCCATCTCGCAAGCTTCATTGCAATGCAATATGACCATTTTACGCAAGCAGCGTCCGTCAGGCGCCCGTCGCATGGCGGCATTTTTCGGAGGACCGCCACATGTCGCTCGCCACCCATCACGCCGTCGTCACCGGCTCCACCAGCGGGATCGGGCTCGCCATCGCCCGCGCGCTCGCCAAGGACGGCGCGGACGTGATGATCAACGGCTTCGGCGACCCGAAGGCCATCGAGGAGGACGA
>CAIZGR010000198.1 GCA_903932535.1 uncultured Hyphomicrobiales bacterium
GCGAAGGTCGAGGAGGGGGCGAGCTTGCCGGTGAGCAGGCCGCTCGCCAGCGGCACGCGCGCGACGATCGCGACGTTGCGCTTCTTCGCGGCCTCGAAGAACAGGCCCGTGGGGCGCTGACGGAAGATGTTGATAATGATCTGGACGCTGACCACGCCCGGATATTCGATCGCCTTCAGCCCTTCCTCGATCCGCTCGACGCTGACGCCGTAGTCGCGGATCTTGCCGGCCGCCTTGATCCGGTCGAGCGCGTCGAACGCCTCCGGATGGTAGTAGAGATCGGTCGGCGGGCAGTGGAGCTGGACGAGGTCGAGCGTGTCGACCTCGAGGTTTTTCAGGCTGCGGTCGATCCAGCCGCTCAGGTTTTCGTAGGTGTAGCCGGCGACCGTCTGCTGCGGCAGGCGCCGGCCGGCCTTGGTCGCGACGCAGACGCCGGCGCCGGGCCGCGTTTTCAGCACCTTGGCGACGATCCGCTCGGAACGGCCGTCGCCATAGACGTCGGCGGTGTCGATGAAGGTGACGCCGGCGTCGAGCGCGGCCTCGAGCGCCGCGACCGCGTCGCCCTCCTCGACCGCGCCCCAGCTCCCGCCGATCGCCCAGGCGCCGAAGCCGATCTCGCCGACCCTGCGCCCGGTCCGTCCGAAGTTTCGCAATTGCATCACGGCTTCACCCATTGTCCATTCGCCTTTGACGACTGAACCGCCGCCTCGATGAAGGCAAGCCCTTTCACGCCGTCCGCGATGGTCGGGAAGACCACGCCCGCGGGCGGCTTTTCGCCGTCGCGCGCCGCCTTGATCGCCGCCGCGACCTCGGAATAGATGTTGGCGAAGCCTTCGAGATAGCCCTCTGGATGGCCCGGCGGGACGCGGGTCACGCGCGCAGCCGCCTCGCCGGAGCCCGGCCCGCCGCGGGTGAGGATCTGCGTGGGCGCGTCGAGCGGCGACCAGGAGAGCTGGTTCGGGTTCTCCTGCCGCCACGCGAGGCCGCCCCTGGTCCCGTAGACGCGCAGCATCAGCCCGTTCTCATTGCCCGGCGCGACCTGGCTCGCCCACAAGGCCCCGCGCGCCCCGTTCGCGTAGCGCATCGAAATCTGGACGTTGTCGTCGAGCGCCCGCCCCGCGCCGAAGGCTGTGAGTTCGGCGGAAAGCTCGGCGAGCTCCAGGCCGGTCACAAAGTCGGCGAGGTTGAAGGCGTGCGTGCCGATGTCGCCGAGCGCCCCGCCCGCGCCCGAGCGCTTCGGGTCGACCCGCCATTCGGCCTGCTTGTTGCCGGTCGTCTCGGTGGGCCCCGTCAGCCAGTCCTGCGCATATTCGACCTGCACCAGCCGGATGATTCCGAGATCGCCGCCCTGGACCATCTCGCGCATGCGGCGCACCAGCGGATAGCCGGTGTAATTGTGGGTGAGGGCGAAGATGCGGCCCGACTTCTCGACCGCCGCCTGCATTCTCTCGGCCTCCTCCAGAGAGACCGTCAGCGGCTTGTCGCAAATGACGTGGATGCCCGCTTCGAGGAAGGCGATGGCCGGCCCGGCGTGCATGTGGTTGGGGGTGACGATCGCGACCGCCTCGATCCCGTCCGGCCGCGCCGCCTCCGCTGTCGCCATGCGCGCGTAGTCGTCGTAGATGCGGCCGGCGGCGAGGCCGAGCGCTTCGCCCGAGCGCCGCGCCTTCTCCGGCGTCGCCGACAGCGCGCCGGCGACGAGGTCGTACTGGCCGTCGATGCGCGAGGCGATGCGGTGGACGGCGCCGATGAACGCGCCCTCCCCGCCGCCGACCATGCCGAGCCGGATGCGTCCGCCGGCTCTCGCGTCGCTGCGTCCTTCGATGGCCATTATCGTCCTCCCGTCACGCGAGCCCGAGGGCGCGCTTCATATGCTTCTTGTCGACCGAGAACGCGACCTCCCGCTTCGAGGAGCGGCGCCGCAGGCGACGCGTCGCGAAGGCTGAGGGGCGATGATATGCACGCCGCCTCGTCAGCGTCGACTTGCCCGCGCCATTCTCGCCGATGATCGCGTGGACCTCGCCGGCGCAGACGTCGCTCGAGACCTCGACCGGTCCGAAAGAGCGGGACAGCGCCACGGACTGGAGGACCGGATCGGAGGGGCCGGCGGTTCCGTTCGGTCGATCCGAATCGGACTGCGGCTCTTTTGGCGTGCGCGGCTGAGGCATTCCCTCCCCTCCGGCGCCTTGCGCCGAGGCCGGCATGCCGGCGGATCGTAGCACCGCCGCGACGGGTCCGCAAAGCGGCGGCGGGCGCGGGATGGCGATCAGAGCTATGCGGGAAAGCGGGTGACGGCAGGGGTGAGGCTGGCGGCGTAACGGGGCGGGATGTCGAAGCCTGCCCGGACCCCCCGAAGGAGCGTTGGGCCATGACCGAGAATAGGATCGTGCCGCTTCGCCAAGAAGGGGCGGTCGACGATCCGCTCACCGAGATCTTGCGGGCCGGAGCCAAGCGGCTGATCTCGCGAGCCGTCGAGGCCGAATTCGACGCGTTCCCGGCGGCCCATGGGGATCTGGCGCTTCCCGACGGGCGCCAACGCGTGGTGCGCCACGGGCATGATCCGGCCCGGATCATCCAGACGGGGATCGGCCCGGTCGAGGTGAAGAAGCCGAAGGCGCGCGACCGCGGCGCGACGGCGGAGGGCGAGCGCCCCCGGTGCGCGCCGGCGCTGATCCCGCAATGGGCGCGGCGCGCCAGAAATTCTAAAAGTCTCCCGCAGCACGGTCCTCATTCGTTTTCTCCGGCCATCAAGCGTGCGGAACCGGAGCGCGACGTTTCGGTGTCGGCCGACGCTGTCGCCTCGATCCGCGCCGCCATCGAGGCCGCTGGCGTCGAGTTCACCTACGGCGATCGGCCGGGCGTGAGAATGAGCGCGAAGCCGGCGACACGAGGCGGCTTGTTCGCCGCTGTCCACTGATGTCGCAGCTCGATTTGCGGACCAGTCTTCGAAACCGCCCTTAAGTACTTTATTTATAAGGATTCAATGGCGGAAAGGGAGGAAGCTACACCTTCATTGATTCACTTTACAAAACTCACACTGATTTGGCCCGGGTCAAGCGTCGGGTGAAGCACAGAACCACATAGTTAGTGTTTAGCCGACCTCACTCCGTGTCCTCGTACGCGAAGGGCTGCGGTGCTGCAAGAGCTGGCCGCGCAAATCTGGACAGGTCGATAAGTGGATTTTCTGCCTGACACCGGCGACAATGGCCGAGGATCAGGAGATCAGATGACGAAGCGCATACGCCGGAACCACACACCGGCTTTCAAGGCGAAAGTGGCGTTGGCCGCGATCAGGGGCGAGAAGACGCTGGCCGAGCTGGCGCAGCAGTTCGATGTCCATCCCAACCAGATCACGCAATGGAAGGGTCAGCTTCTCGAAGGCGCGGCCGGCGTTTTCGGACACGGCAGAGCCGAGGCCGGGGCGGCGCCGGTCGATCTGAAGGCTCTTCATGCGAAGATCGGAGAGCTGGCGCTGGAGAACGATTTTTTGGAAGGCGCGCTCACCAAGGCGGGTTTGCTGAGCGCAAGGCGATGATCGACCGGACGCACGATCTCCCGATCACCCGTCAGGCGAAGGCTTTGAACATCAGCCGGGGCGCGGTCTATTACAAGCCGCGTCCGGTCTCGCCCGAGGACCTTCGCATCATGCGGCGGATCGAC
>CAIZGR010000199.1 GCA_903932535.1 uncultured Hyphomicrobiales bacterium
CCCTCGCCGCCTTCGAGGGTGATGAAGCGGCCTCGCCGCCCGGTCATCGGCGGAAACGCGCGAGCGCCGCGCGGAGCGCGCCGCCGGCGGGCTCCAGGGTCGCGTCGAAGGCGCGGCGCGCGAGCCCCCCCGGCGCGACCGAGGCCCCGGTCCGCAACGGGGCGTGGACCGCCAGCATGTCGTCGCGCCAGATCCTCAAGCGTCCCACGTCCCTGCCCCGCTCGACGGGCGCCGTCAGCGGCCCGGTATAGACGATCCTTTCGACGAGCTTGCCGTTTTCGCCGCGAGGGCGCGCGCTCACCAGCGGAACCTCGCCCGACTGCCCGCCGTAAGCGGACGCGGCGCAGACCGTCTGCCCCGCCTCGAACATTATGCGGCGGTCGAAAGCGTGAAAACCCCAGCCGATGAGCCAGCTCGCCTTTTCGGCCCTGGCGGCCGCCGTCTCGAGCCCGTACATCACGACGACGAGCCGTTCGCCGAGGAACATCGCGGCGCCATGCGCTTGGGCGCCGCCTTCGCGCCACGCCTTTTCCGAAACGTCAAACGCGTCGGCTCGGCGCACGGGAGTTCCTCGGACGCGAAGCCGCGGACGGCGGACTCACACGCAGAGGTTCGCCGCAACTTCCGGCCGAACGGTGACGATTCGGCGATTCCCGCGGCTTTACTCCCCGGCAGCCGGCTCGCTCAGCGGCTTGATTTTCTCGAGCGCGGCGCGGGCCAGGCGTTCCACCCGATCCGACGCGGGGTCGGAAAAATAGAGCGCCCTTTCCGCGCTGGCGTGCTGTTCGGGGCGCCGCGGAGGCAGGACGGAGGCGGTCTCGCGCGCGGGTCGCGCGGGCGCGGCGAGCGCCGCCACGGATGCGCGGCGCGGCTCCCCGAGGTCGAAGGGGCGCGGCGGCGGCAGCGGAACCGCTTCGCGCGGTTCGTGATAAGCGGCTGGGGCCGGGGGCCGCGCCGGCTCCGGCTCGGCGGCGGCGAGTTGAACGGCCGGCGGCGGAGGCGGAGGCGGCGCCACGCGCTCGACCGGCGGCGGCGGCGGCGGCATGTACGGCGCCGGAGCCGGCCCGGGCGAGCCGAACAGCGCGGCGAAGATCGAAGGCGCAGGCTGGCCGCCGGCCACCATCGTCGCCTCGGCGAGGCCGTCGATGTGGGCCGGCGAGCCGTCGGTGCGCAGCGAGGCCAGCAGCGTGTTGTCGTCCGAGCCCTCGAGCGGCGCGCGGCAGACATATTCGACCTTGATCCTGGCCGTGCCCTCGCCCTTGAAGCCAAGGACGTCGGCGGCGCGCGACGACACGTCCATCACCCGGCCGCCATGATAGGGACCGCGGTCGTTGACGCGCACGATCACCGAATAGCCGTTGGCGGTGTTGGTCACGCGGGCGTAGCTCGGCAGCGGCATCGTCGGGTGGGCCGCCGTGATCGAGCCCATGTCGTAGACTTCCCCGTTGGCGGTGCGGCGGCCGTGAAAGGCGGCCCCATACCAGGAGGCCAAGCCGACGGCGGTATAGGACGTCATTTCCTCCGGCACATAGGTATGGCCCGCGACGTGATAGGCGTGGCCGACGAGATACTGCCCGCCGCCTTTGGGCACCGGCTGACCGTCGGCGACCACCTTCGGACTGGCGTGGCCGTATTTCTTTTCCGAGAAGTACTCGTGTCCATGAGCGTAGTGCTGGACGGTCTGGTGGGCGCATCCGGAAAGCGCGAGGACGAGGGACACGCCCGCAACGCCGAGCGATCCGCGTCTGGCCGCCACGGGGCGGATGTCTCGACGCGACACGCTCATCGACGCTCACTCGGTCGCGGCGCCCAATTCTGCGCCGAAAGTCTCCGGCAGACCGACATCGGGCGCGACCTTACGTAATCCATAATGCTGCTCAGCACTCTTGATCCCGCTTCGTTTCGATTTCGCTAACGAATCAAGCCGTTTCGCGGATTGCGCGTTCAGGCTTCCCGCCGAGGCCGCGTCTTTGAGCGCTCGCCCGGTCCTTCGTTCGCGTCAAGACGCAGCAGCTCTGCGACACGCTGTTCCCACACCGGACGTTCGCTTTCGACGCCGTGGGTGGCACACCTGCCGTCCAATCGCGGCAACAAAGTGGCCGAGGAACGGCGCCCGCCACGGTCAATTGGTATGAACGCCGACGTTCGGCTGCTGTTTCGACCCTGAGCGGGAAAAGAGATCAAAAAAGACAACGGCGACCGGATGCATGCCTCCGGCCGCCAAGTTGTGGGAAAACCTCGGATCACCGGACAGCGTCAAAATTGCGCCCTCCGGTTGGTGCGGGACCCGTTGCCTCCCATTGGCCGCAACACACGAAGGGTAAGAGGGGGTTCAGAACCCTTCGTTTCCGGACTCTTTGTCCGGTGGCGGCTTTGTGATTGTGAGGCTAAGCAAGAACCCATTCACATGCAATAGCGGAGTCGCCATTTCGTCACATTCTTCTCCCGTGCGAATTGTCGCAGGGCCATGACGTGAACGCAGCAATACAGCCGCGCTGTTGTCCTTCTTTGTCGCGTTGGATTTTCGCCCGGCGCGGCGGCGAGCGACCGCAAGAGCAGCCCCATGCTTCCCACGCTTTCTTGCCGGAAAGTCAACCGGCGAAGCAATTCCCGCAATCCCCTCGCCGGCAACCTGACGAGCGCGCGAGACGCCGCTTTTCCAAGCAAGCTCCGGCAAGCGGCGCTTGCCGGAATTCCGGATTTCGGCGCGCGGGCCTACCCGCTCGACGGTCAATCGCGGCGACGAAGATCCGGATGCGGAACCGCTCGCCAAAGACAGGGTTCGCCGCGCTGGCGACGGGCGGCGGGCTGCCGCCGAGGTCGACCCCGGCCTCGCTCCCGAACTCGAGCGGCTCGTCGAGCCTGCGACCCTGGGCGATCCCATGGGCCTTTCGCAGGTCAGACCGGCAAACGCACGCCGAGCGCCAGATCCGCAAGGCGCTCGGCGGCGTCCGCCACACCCGCCGCCTTCGCGGCTTCCGCCGAGGCCGCGAGCTTGCCGGGCGAAGCGAGCGCGTCGCTCAGGATGGCCGCGAGCCGCTCGGGCGTGAACGCGGTCTGCGGAACGACGATCGCCCCGCCCGAGGCCGCGAGGGCGGCGGCGTTGGCCGCCTGGTCCTGATCGAGCGCGTGCGGAAACGGCACCAGCACCGAGGGCCGGCCGATCACCGCCAGTTCCGACACGGTCGAGGCGCCGGCGCGGCCGACGACCAGATGCGAATCGGCGATCCGCGCCGGCAGGTCCGGTAAGAAATCGGCGATCTCGACGGGGAAGTTCAGGCGCGCGCAGGCCGCCGCGACCCGCGCCTTATCCTCGCCGCGGGCTTGCATGGTCAGGCGAATTCCTTGCCGCTCGTCGGGCCGGAGCAGGGCGAGCGCCTCGGGCACGACGTCGGCCATCACCCGCGCGCCTTGCGAGCCGCCGGTCACGAGCAGGCGCAGCTTCTGGCCGGCGAGCGGGGCGTAGGGCGTCCTGGCGGCGGCGATCACCGCCGGCCGGACCGGGTTGCCGGTGTAGCGGACCTTGCCCCGGGCGGCGGCGCCGACTCCCTCGAGTTCTGGAAAACCGCAGGCGATCAGCCGAACGCGCGGGCTCAGGAAGCGGTTCGCCCGTCCGAGCACGGCGTTCTGCTCGTGCAGCACGCCGGGAATGCCGAGGAGCCAAGCCGCGACGAGCGGCGGCACCGTCGGATAGCCGCCGAAGCCGACCACCGCGCGCGGCCGGATGCGCCCGAGCTTGACCAAAGCCGCCGCGACCCCGGCGCCGAGGGTGACCGTAGCCAGCGCCTTGGTGAGCGCCCCCGCCCCCGTCGTCGTCGCGGACGGGAGGACGTGAACGGCGCGGGCCGGGAAATCCTGCCCGTATTTCATCGCGCGGTCGTCGGTGGCGAGCTCCACCGGGACGCCGCGCGCCTGCAAGGCCGCGGCGAGCGCCGCCGCCGGGAAGAGATGGCCGCCGGTCCCTCCGGCGGCCAGGAGAATGCAACGCTCACTGCTCATTCCGCAGCCACCAGATCTTGCGGCAGGTCGGCGACGGGCCGCCTGCGCGTCGTTGCGAGCAGGAAGCCCATGCCGAGGCCGAGCGCGATCAGCGACGAGCCGCCGTAGGAGATGAACGGCAGGGTCATGCCCTTGGCGGGCATCGCGCGCAGGTTGACCGCCATGTTGATCCAGCTCTGCACGCCGAACATCACCGTCATGCCGGCCGCGACGAAGCGGCAGAACGGGTCCTGGCTGCGCGCCGAAAGGAAGAGCCCGCGCAGCACGATGAAGCCGAAGAACAGGATCAGCGTCATGCAGGCGACCATGCCGAACTCTTCGCCGGTGACGGCGAAGACGAAGTCGGTGTGGGCGTCGGGAAGGATGCGCTTGTACATGCCCTCGCCCGGACCGCGCCCGAGCCAGCCTCCCGAAAGGATGCTCTGCAACGCCGTGTCGACCTGGAAAGTGTCGACCACCCCGCCGGTCTTGTCCGGATCGATGAAGCGCAGCACGCGCTCGTGAACGTGGGGCGAGAGCTTGTAGGCGGCGAAGCCGCCGAGCACGCCGAGGCCGCCGACGCCGACCACCCAGAACCAGTGCAGCCCGGCCATGAAGAAGAGCGACGCCCAGACGATCGACACCAGCATGGTCTGGCCGAAGTCCGGCTCCAAAATGAGGGGAACGATGGTGAGCGGCAGGATCAGGAACGACAGGATTTTGGCGATTCCGGCGGTGGGGGTCTTGCGTCCGCCTTCGGTGAAGGCCCAGGCCGCGAGCACGACGAAGGCCGGCTTGATGAACTCGGAGGGCTGGATGCCGAAGATCCAGCGCCGCGCGCCCTTGACCTCCGCCCCGAACATCAGCGCCAGCACGATGAGAATGAGCGAGGCCGCGAAAGTCACCAGCGCCGCGCGGCGAACGTGGCGGGGCGAGAGGAACGAGGTCGCCACCATCAGGATGGCGGTCGGAACCAGCATCAGCGCCTGCCGGTTGACGAAATGGAAGGTCGGCAGATTGAGCCGCTCGGCCACCGCCGGGCTCGCCGCCAGCGCCATCACGAGGCCGATCACCATCAGCGCCAGGAACGAGCCGAGCAGCCAGCGGTCGATGGTGCGCAGCCAGTCCGCGACGGGTCCCCGTTCGGCTCTCGACACCATGGCTCAGGGCTCCCCGTTCAAGAGAAAATGGACTTCGGAGCGGAACGCGTCGCCGCGCGCCTCGAAGTTGGCGAACTGGTCGAACGAGGCGCAGGCCGGCGACAGGAGCACGACAGGCTCCGCGGCCGTCGAGCGGACAGCATCGCGCGCCGCGGCCTCGAGGGCGCGCGACAAGGTCCCGCACTGCTCGAAGGGAACGGCGCCTTCCAGCGTCGCGGCGAAATCGTTCGCGGCGGCGCCGATCAGATAGGCCTTGGCGACGCGGGAAAAGAGCGGTCGCAGCGGCTCGACGCCGCCGGCCTTCGCCTTGCCCCCGAGAATCCAGAAGATGTCGCGGAACGACAGCAGCGCCTTCTCCGCGGCGTCGGCGTTGGTCGCCTTCGAATCGTTGACGAACAGCACCCGTCCCCGCCGGCCGACCTCCTCCATCCGATGCGCAAGGCCCGGAAAGGTCTCGAACGCCCGCGCGATGTCGGCGCGCGCGACCCCGAGCGCGGTCGCGGCGGCATAGGCG
>CAIZGR010000200.1 GCA_903932535.1 uncultured Hyphomicrobiales bacterium
CATCGGCGGCAAAACACAAGGGCTGCATGTCGCCTGCACGCCGCTGACGACCTTCACCCGCGTCTGCGCCCGGCGCGGCCGCCTGCTGGCGAACGTCGTCGGCGTCGTCGTGCGCGATCACGGGAAGCCCTGTTACGCGATGGCGGGCGTGCGGCATGCGCTGTGCGACGCCCACCACCTGCGCGAGCCGAAGGCGCTCGTCGAATTCGAGAAGGCGGATTGGGCGCGAAAGATGCAGCGGCTGCTGCGCCGCGCCTGCCACGCGGCCAATCTCGCCCGGGAACGGGAGCTTCCGTTGAAGCCTCGCCTGATCGCCGCTTTCGAACGCCGCTCCGACGCGATCGTCGCCGAAGGGCTGGCCTTCCATGAGGCGCAGCCGGCGCTGGCGGCGCCGAACATAATCTGCTGGCGCGGTTCTCGGCGCGCAGAGAAGACGCGCTGCGCTTCCTGCACGACCCGACCGTCCCGTTCACCAACAACGAGGCCGAACGCGACGGCCGCATGATGAAGCTGCGCCAGAAAATCTCCGGCGGCTTCCGCTCCCTCGAAGGCGCGACCCGGTTCGCGACGATCCGCTCGTTCATTGCGACCGGCAAAAAGCAGGGCGGGAAAATCGTCGACGCCCTCGCCGACGATCCCCAAAGCCTCGCAAAATCCTGCGCCTTGCGTGAACCGGCAAACTAAGGCCACGCTCAAAAATAAGCCGTACGTGTTCTTGCGGCATCTCAGGCGGTTTCGTGGGGGGAAGGCCGCCCGACAGATTCGGCGGTTTTGGGCGTCGCCTAACCTGGGCAGTTACAAGAAGTCTCGGAAATCTTTGCCGATTGACTGCCGGCGGTCAATATTTCGCCCCGATTCAGGCGACACGCGTACATCAGGAGACGGCTCGACATCGCCGGATCGATTCAGCGAATTGTGGAGGATCGTATGGCCAGCTCGGGCGTTCGGACATTGACGTTTGTTGCGGCGGCGCTCGCCGGAATAATCGCCACGACGGTGGGGCGCGCCGAGCCGCTGCGCCCCAACATCGTCTTCATCATGGCCGACGACCTCGGCAACGCCGACCTCGGCTACCGCGGGGGGCAGGTCAAGACCCCCAATATCGACCGGCTCGCCAGCGAGGGCGTCCGTCTCGAGGACTTCTACGGCGAGCCGGTCTGCACGCCGTCCCGCGCCGCGCTGATGACGGGCCGGTATCCCATGCGGTACGGCCTGCAAACCCTGGTCATCTTTCCCAGCCACACTTACGGCCTCCCGACAGACGAGAAGACGCTTCCGCAGGCCCTGAAGGAGGCGGGCTACAAGACGCTGATGGTGGGAAAATGGCACCTCGGTCACGCCGACAAGAAATATTGGCCGCAGAACCGGGGCTTCGACTACTTTTACGGCAACGTCGTCGGCGAGGTCGATTATTTCACCCGCGAGCGCGGCGGCCTGATCGACTGGCAGCGCAACGGCGTGTTCCTCGAGGAGCACGGCTATTACACCGACCTCATCGGCGACGACGCAGTCAAGCTCATCGACGAGCAGGATGGCGAGCAGCCCTTCTTCCTCTATTTCGCCTCGCTCGCCCCGCACGCGCCCTACCAGGCGCCGGAAAGCGCCATCGACCGCTACAAATCCGTCGCCGATCCCCTCAGGCGAACCTACTCGGCGATGATCTCGCTGCTCGACGCGCAGGTCGGCCGCATCGTGGCCGAACTCGACAAGAAGGGTTTGCGCGAAAACACCCTCGTTCTCTTCGCCAGCGACAACGGCGGCGCGACCAACGGGCTCTTCGCCGAGGGCGCCAAGAGCAATGCGGAGCGGGCCGAGCAGCAGGGCGGCGTCCAGATGGATCAGAAGACGCCGGCCTCGAACGCGCCGCTCAAAGGCGGCAAAGGGAGCCTGTGGGAGGGCGGCGTTCGCGTCGTCGCGTTCGCCAACTGGCCGGGCAAGCTGAAGCCGCGGGTGGTGGACGCGCCGCTCGACATGGTGGACGTCATGCCGACGCTCCTCGACTTGGCCGGCGCCAAGGGCAGCCCCGACCATCCGTTCGACGGCCGGGACATGTGGGCGACCATCGCCGAGGGCGCGCCCTCCCCGCACGAGGACATTTTGATCAATGTCGAAGCCTTCCGCGGCGCCGTCCGCAAGGGCGACTGGAAGCTCGTCAAGATCGCCCTCCTGCCGGGCAAGACGCAGCTCTTCAATCTCGCCCAGGACCCGGGCGAGACGACCGACGTCGCCGCCGAGAATCCCGAGATCGTCAAGGACCTCGAAGCCCGCCTCCTGACTTACGCCAAGGAGCAGAAGCCGAGCCTCTGGATCAAGGCGCAGCCCGCCTTCGTCGGCGAACAGGGGAAGACGATCCTCGACCCGGATTTCGACATCGACGACAGCGGCCTGCCGCATGAGAAGATCGAGCTTCCGGCGAAGTGATGGCCGCGGCCGGCGTCAGCGTTTTGGCTGGGAGTGGTTTGATGCAAATTCTCCGACCGATAGCGATCTTCTTCTTGGCCCTGGCCGCGACGGCGGTCTCTCCCGCGCGCGCGGCCGACGGATCGGTTCTGCCGTTCCCGCCGGTTCCGACCGCAAGCACCGCGGGGCCGACGTTGCAGGAATCGATCCATGTCCGGCGCGCCGAGCCGAACCACCTGCCGCCGAACGCGCCGAACATTCTCATCGTCCTCCTCGACGACGTCGGCTTCGGCCTCCCGGACACCTTCGGCGGCGAGATCCACACGCCGACCCTGACGCGCCTCGCCAACGAGGGCATCGCCTACAATGCGTTCCACACCACCTCGATCTGCTCCCCGACGCGGGCGGCGCTGCTGACAGGGCGCAACCACCAGCGCGTCGGCTCGGGCACGATCGCCGAGCGGGCGCTCGACTTCGACGGCTACACCGGCGTGATCCCGAAGAGCGCCGCGACGATTGCTCAAGTGCTGCACGACTACGGCTACACCACGTCGGCCTTCGGCAAGTGGCACAACACGCCCGCGACCGAGACCACGGCGATGGGGCCGTTCGACCGCTGGCCGACCGGCGACGGCTTCGACTATTTCTACGGCTTCCTCGCCGGGGAGACGTCGCAATACGAGCCGCGGCTGTTCGAGAACCTCAACCCGATCGAGCCGCCGCGCGATCCGGCCTATCACCTGAGTTCCGACCTCGCCGACAAGGCGCTCGTCTGGCTGCATCGTCACCAGTCCTTCGCGCCGGACAAGCCCTTCCTGATGTACTGGGCGCCCGGCGCGGCGCATGGTCCTCACCACATTTTCAAGGAATGGGCGGACAAGTACAAAGGCAAGTTCGACACGGGCTGGGACGCCTATCGCGAGCGCGTCTTCAAGCGGCAAAAAGAGATCGGCTGGATTCCTGCGGACACGAAGCTGACGCCCCGCGCCGACACGATGGCGTCGTGGGACAGCATCCCGGACGCGCAGCGGCCGTTCCAGAGCCGGCTGATGGAAGTTTTCGCGGGCTTCGTCGAGCACGCCGACGCGCAGGTCGGCCGGCTGGTCGATGGCCTCGACGCCATGGGCCTGCGCGACAACACTGTCATCTTCTATGTGTTCGGCGACAACGGCTCGAGCGCCGAAGGCCAGAACGGAACGATCAGCGAGCTGCTCGCGCAGAACATGATCCCGAACACGATCGAGCAGCAACTCGCCGCGCTCGGCAAGATCGGCGGCCTCGACGCGCTCGGCACGGCCAAGACCGACAACATGTATCACGCCGGATGGGCGTGGGCCGGCGATACGCCGTTCCGCTACACCAAGCTCGTCGCCTCGCATTTCGGCGGCACGCGCAATCCGCTGGTCATCTCGTGGCCCAAGGGGATCAAGCCCGACAAGGCGCCGCGGCCTCAGTTCCACCACGTCGACGACATCGCGCCGACGATCTACGACATCCTCGGGATCAAGGCGCCCGACGTGGTCGACGGCTGGAAGCAACTGCCGATCGACGGCGTCAGCATGGTCTACAGCTTCGCCGATCCCAAGGCGCCGGGTCAAAAACCGATCCAGTATTTCGAGAACAACGGCAGCCGCGCCATCTATCACGACGGCTGGATTGCGGCGGCTTTCGGTCCGCTGATCCCGTGGCTGCCGGTCACGCCGGGGCTCGCCATGTGGGACGCCAACAAGGATCGCTGGGAGCTGTACGACGTCCGTCACGACTTTTCCGAGGCCGACGACCTCGCGGACAGGGAGCCGCAGCGCCTCGCCGAGATGAAGACGCTGTTCCTGGCGCAAGCGAAGGACAACCAAGTCTTTCCGGTCGGCGCCGGCCTCTGGACGCGCCTGCATCCCGAGGACCGGGTCAAGGTTCCCTATACCCATTGGAACTTCGATTCGACCACCACCCGCCTGCCCGAATTCGCCGGTCCCGGCCTCGGGCGCGAAAGCAACCGTGTCGTGGCGGACGTCGAGGCCGGTCCGATGGCGTCCGGCGTCATCTATGCGCTCGGCGGGATCGGCGGCGGCCTGACCCTCTACATGGACAAGGGTCAGCTCGTTTACGAGTACAATATGATGATGATCGAGCGGTACATCGGCCGCTCCGCCTCGCCGATCGGTCCCGGCAAGCACAGGATCGTCGTCGACACGTCGATCGCCAAGCCCGGCGGCCCCGCCGACATCGCGATTTCGGTCGACGGGCAGGAGGCGATGCGCGTGCCCGTCAAGCGCACGGTCGCGGGCGCGTTCTCCGCCAGCGAAACGCTCGACGTCGGCGTCGACCTGGGCTCGCCGGTCTCGTTCGACTACTTCGACCGCCGGCCGTTCGCGTTCGACGGGAAGATCGGAAAGGTCACCGTCGACCTCGAATAACCCGCGACTCCGGCATGGATTGGAAACCCGCGCCGATGAAGTCAGGCGCGCGCCGGCTCGACGCGCGGCCGCGGCGGCGTCTCGGTCCTCGGTGGTAAGGCGGAAGGCCGCCGTCTCGCGCTCCATCTTTCGTCGAGCCGGCCATCACGCCGGCCGGCGTCGGCGCCGCCGGTGCTTGAAAAGGCTGAAAACCGGCCTCGGAAAACGGCAAGGCGGCGGCGGGGGCCTCGCCGCCTATTCGGCCGCCTTCGCCCGCTGGTCGGCCCAAACCGGCTCGGGCGTCTCTTCGGTGCGCGGGACGGGCGGGGGCTCGGCCTCCCTCGGCCCGGGCTTCGACTTGTCCTTGCCGGAGCCGCCCGAGAGGAACTGCGACAGCTTGTCGAGGTAGAGGTAGATGACCGGGGTGGTGAAGAGCGTCAGCGCCTGGCTGACCACGAGTCCGCCGAACATGGTGTAGCCGAGCGGCTGGCGCAGCTCCGAGCCGGTGCCGTGGCTCAGCATCAGTGGAACGGCGCCGAGCAGCGCCGCCATGGTGGTCATCATGATCGGCCGGAAGCGCAGGAGCGCCGCCTTGCGGATCGCCGCCTCGGTCGAAAGGCCTTCGTCGCGCTGGGCGGCGAGGGCGAAGTCGACCATCATGATGCCGTTCTTCTTGACGATGCCGATGAGCAGGATCGTCCCGATCAGCGCGATCAGGCTGAACTCGTAGCCGAACAGCATGAGCGTGGCGAGGGCGCCGAGGCCCGCCGACGGCAGGGTCGAGAGGATCGTCAGCGGGTGGACGAAGCTCTCGTAGAGCACCCCGAGGATGAGGTAGACCGTGACCAGCGCCGCGAGGATCAGCAGCGGGACGGTGGTCAGCGAGTCCTGGAAGGCCTGGGCGTTCCCCTGGAAGGTGGTCGTCAGGCTGCGCGGCAACTGCAACGCCTGCATGGCCTTCTGGATCGCCTCCGTCGCGGGGCCGAGCGCGACCCCTTGCGCGAGATTGAAGCTGATGGTGATCGCCGGGAACTGGCCCTGGTGGCTGATCGACAGCGGCTGCACCGGGGCGGTCGTCCATTTGGCGAAGGTGCTGAGCGGCACCATCTGGTTGGTGACGGGCGAGCGGATGTAGAGCTTGTCGAGCGTGGCGGGGTCGCCGCGCAGCTCGGGCAGCACCTCCTCGATCACCTCGTAGGTGTTGATCTGGGTGAAGAACTGCGTGACCTGCCGCTGGCCGAAGGCGTCGTAGAGCGTGTCGTCGATCAGCTGCGGCTGGATGCCGAAGCGCGAGGCCATATCGCGGTCGATCTTGATCGTCAGCGTCGTGCCCGAATTCTGCTGGTCGGTGGCGACGTCGCGCAGTTGCGGCAGGGAACGGAGCGTCTCGAGGATCTTCGGCGCCCAAGCGTTGAGTTCTTCGAGATTGGCGTCCTGCAAAGTGTACTGAAACTGGGTCCGGGAGGCGCGCGCGCCGACAGTCACGTCCTGCGCAGCCTGCAGGTATACTCTGAGGCCCGGGATTTTGGCCAGTTGCGGCCGGAGCCGGGCGATCACCTCGAAGGCGCTGACGTCCCTCTGTTCTCGCGGCTTGAGCGAGATGAACATGCGGCCTGTGTTCTGCGCCGAGTTGCCGACGCCGACGCCGAGACCCATCGCCATCGTGTCGACGGCCGGGTCCGTCATGATCACCGCGCCCGCCCGCTCCTGCAATGCGTACATCGCGGGAAACGAAATATCCTGCCCCGCTTCGGTGGTTCCGAACAGGACTCCGGTGTCCTGCTGGGGGAAAAACCCCTTGGGAATCACCACGAACAGGGCGACGGTGGCGGCGACCGTCGCGATGAAGGTCAACAGCGTCGCGAAGCGGTGTCGCAGGACGAAGTCGACCCCGCGCTCGTAGCCGCGGGCGAGCGCGAGGAACGCCGCCTCGCTCATGTTGAAGAGCCGCCCGTGCCGCTCCTCGTCGCGGGCTTTGAGGAAGCGCGAGGCCATCATCGGAGTGAGCGTCAGCGACACGAAGGCCGAGACCGCGATCGTCATGGCGATGGTGACCGAGAACTCGCGGAACAAGCGCCCGATGATGCCGCCCATCATCAGGAGCGGGATCAGCACCGCCACCAGCGAGATGGAGATCGAGAGGATGGTGAAGCCGATCTCGGCCGAGCCCTTCAGCGCCGCCTGGAAGGGCTTCTCACCCTGCTCGATGTGGCGGGTGATGTTCTCCAGCATCACGATCGCGTCGTCGACGACGAAGCCGACCGCGATCGTGAACGCCATCAGGGAGAGATTGTCGAGGCTGTAGTTGGCGGCCCACATCAGCGCGCAGGCGCCGAGCAGCGCGAGCGGCACCGTGATGCTGGGGATGATGGTCGCCCAAAAGCTGCGAAGGAAGACGAAGATCACCATCACGACCAGCGCGATGGTGAGCGCCAGCGTGAGCTCGACGTCCTTGACCGACGCCCGGATGGTCGTGGTGCGGTCGGAAAGCACCTTGACGTGAACGGTCGGCGGGATCGCGGCCTCGAGGCTCGTCAGCGTCTTCTTGATCGCCTCGACCGTGTTGATGACGTTCGCGCCGGGCTGCTTGAACACCACCAGGAAGACGCTGCGCTTGCCGTTCGACCACGCCGCCTGGGTCGTGTCGGTCGGACCCATGACCGCGCGCCCGATGTCGCGGACGCGAACGGGCGCGCCGTTGCGATAGGCGATGATGACGTTGTTCCAGGGCTCCGAGGTGGTCAGCTGGTCGTTGTCGTAGATGGTGAACGATTGCTTCTCCCCGATCAGCGAGCCTTTGGGGCTGTCGACGGTCCCGATGCCGATCTGCGCCCGCACGTCCTCGAGCTGGAGGTTCTTTTCGACCAGCTTCGCCGGGTCGATCTGGATGCGGATGGCCGGCGTCTGCTGGCCGCCGACCCGCACGAGCGACACCCCCGAGATCTGGCTGATGCGCTGGGCGAGGATGTTTTCCGCGGCGTCGTCGACATCGAGGATCGGGGCGACCTCGGACTCGACCGACAGGATCAGAATGGGCGTGTCGGACGGATTGACCTTGCGATAGGTCGGCGGGCTCGGAAGGTCCCTCGGCAACTGGCCCGACGCCGCGTTGATCGCGGCTTGGACGTCGTTCGCCGCCGCGTCGATGTTGCGGTCGAGGTCGAACTGGACGGTGATCCCTGTCGCGCCGAGCGAGCTTGTCGAGGTCATCTGCGTAACGCCCGGAATCTGGGCGATCTGGCGCTCGAGCGGCTGCGCCACCGACGAAGCCATGGTTTCGGGCGAGGCGCCGGGCAGGGAGGCTGAAACCGAGATGGTCGGAAAGTCGACCTGCGGGAGGGGCGCGACGGGAAGATTGGGAAACGCGACGACGCCGACCAGAAAAATCGCGACCATGATGAGCGTGGTCGCGACCGGGCGGTGAATGAAGGGCGCGGAAATGCCGCCGAACATCGCCTTCAGCTCCCGCTCGCGGTGTCGACGGCGACGAGGGCGCCCGGCTGGAGCAGGAACGCGCCGGTCGTCACGACCCGATCGCCCACCGCGAGACCCTCGGCGATCACCGCCGTCGACGCATTCTGCCGAGCCACCTTCACCGGCCGGACCGCGGCCCGATTGTCGTCGCCGACGACATAGACGAAAAGGCCCTTGCTTCCATGCTGGACCGTGTCGGCCGGGACGACCACAACGTCTTTCATCACGCCGAGCCGCAAATGCGTGGTGACCGCAAGTCCCGGCCACAAGGCGTTGTCCCTGTTTTCGAATTCCGCCTTCAAACGGATCGTTCCGGTCGCCGGGTCCACCTGGTTGTCGCTGATCGTGAGCCTGCCCGTCGCGATCGTGCCGCCGTCTGCGTTGAGGACGATCACCTCGGGGGCGCCGCTTTTCAGCTCCTGATTGATACGATCGACATAGTCCTGCGGTTCGGAAAATATGACCGCGATCGGCTGAAGCTGCGCGATCGAGACGATGCCGGTCTGCTGCCCGGCGTTCACCAGATTGCCTTCGTCGATGAGACGGAAGCCGGCCCGGCCCGTGATCGGCGCGCGGATCGCGGTGTAACCGAGTTGAACGCTCGTGGCGTCGATCGCCGCGGCGTCGGCGGCGATCGTGGCGGTGAGCTGGTTGACCAGGGCGTTCTGCGTATCGAGCTGTTGTTGCGTCGCGAAATTCTGCTTGGCGAGCGTGGCGTAGCGCGTCAGGTCCAGCTTGGCGTTGGCGAGCGTCGCCTCGTCCTGCGCCTTTTTCGCCACGGCCTGATCGAGCGCCGCCTGGAAAGGCCTCGGGTCGATCTGGGCGAGAAGGTCGCCCGCCTGGACCGGTTGCCCCTCCTTGAAGGCGATCTTGACGATCTCTCCGTCTACCCGCGCCCGGACGAGCACGGTGTTGTAGGGCTGAACCTGGCCGAGGCTCTCCAGCACGATGGGAAAGTCCGTGCGCGCCGCGGCCGTTACGGAAACGACGATCGGAGCGACTCCGGACGGGGCGGGCGCGCCTGCGGCTTTCGGCTGACCCTGCGAGGAACCCGCCGCCGGCTGTCGTGCTCCGCCCCAAAGCTGCTCGTGGTAGCGATGCGCGACCGCGCCGAGTCCGGACGACACGCGGTCCGCCGCCTCCGGCGCGTAGAGCCCCCAAGCCGCCGCCGCGACGAGCGCGAGGCCGACGACCGCGATCGTTCCACGAAAGCCCATCCTGTAAACCCTTCCAGCCAGCCGGCGCCTCGGAGCCCGGCGCACGCGGCCAAGAAATGGCACTATCATCAAATGCTGTCGCGGAAACGCGGATCAACGAAATTTGACCGGCCCGGGTCTTCCGCAAGACCCCTGTTCGCGAACCCTGGAGCGCTCGAACTAGAAGGAGACGCTCGTCGGAATGAAGGCGCGAATATCCCCGACGGGGACAAAATACTTGGCGATGTCTTTGGTTTGTGCCGGCGCGCCGAGACGCGCGCCGAGCTGCCCGACGGTGATCTTCCGGCTGATGACGCCCAGCAGGCAAACGCTGCGGGCGTCGAGGACGCCCGACCCGGAATTCCCCGTCGTCGCGACGTCGCCGATCACCGTGTCGAAACGCCCGCGAAGATCCTGCGGAACGGCCGAAGGGGGAAGCACACGCGATCGGGCCGCCTTTTCGGGCGTGACCACGACGACGGCCTCGCCAGCGAAAGGCGCCTTTTCGCAAAGCGGCAGACGACGCATGCGCATCCGGACGGGAAGCGCGTTCGGGTCGACCGACAGAAGCGTGAGATCCGTGCTGTCCAGCGATCCTTCCTTCACGAGGCTTGTCGGATAATCCCGTCCATCCACCGTCACTCGCGGTTTCGTATCCGCGAATTTGCCCGGGACGTGAGCCGCGGTGAGGAACAATCCGTTGCCCAGATACATTCCGTATCCGGGCCAAGACTGCGCCGGCGTCCGGTTGATATGGACAGCGTAAGCGCGAAGATCGTCGTCGTCCGATCGCGCGCCGGCGTCATACCGGGCGTCGATTTGCCGTCCGGCTGCGAGCCACAGGACCAGAGCGGCGGCGAACGTCATGGCGAGTCGCGGACCCTTGGTCCGGCCGCTCGAGGCGGGCGCCCAGTTGGACGTCATCGACGATGGCCTTCAGAAACTCGTGGCGAACAGCTTTGTGACGATCAATGTGTTGATCGGGTCGGACAGCGCCTGCCAGCCGTGACCGAACAGCGAGGTGAACAGGCGAAAGATGCAGAGAACCTCGATCAACGCCGCGAAAACGATGTTGAGGTAGAGATGACGTCCGGCTGAGCTCAACCCAATTTCTTCACGCATGAGCTGGTCGTAGGGCATCTTCTGAATGTAAGACGTCGTACGTCCGAAGATCGAGAAGATCGCCAACCCAAAATACTCCAGGCGGCGAGAAATCAAAAATATAAATGTATATTGCAGCGCTATGATCGAGACCAGAATTTCAGTATTCCTGTCATGAATCCTATCGAATACCAGCCAAACCACAGACAGAATTATTAAACCGGTTACAATCCTGGTGACGAAAACGAAGGCGCTAAACATGCTCTGTTCCTACAAGGTGCTTTCAACTCGCCAGGATCGAACGGCGCCGCCGGGCGGTCTGGCCGGGACTGTTTTGCCATGGCGCTGCTTTGCGCAAACAAGGCATCCTGCGTTGACGTTCTTTGCCGATCCCATATCGTCCTGTCCGGCTGCGCCGCCGCTCGGGCGAGCGCCAATCCGCTTTTTTTTGCCACCCGTTTCGCATAAGCTGACGATGTCTGGAATGGCGATTGCAAATCTGGGCGCCACAATATCCGAACTCGACGGCGTTGCAAAAATCGCGGTAAGCGGGGAGCAGACGCCCATTAGGTTTCCTGGGACCAGACGAGCGGCGAGCGATGTGGATGAGCACGGACACCGAACTTGCGCCCGAGCCTCCGCGCCGGCTATCCGACCCGCCGATTGCCCGCGCGTCGGTCGATCGACGCTGGAGTCTGCCGATCGCGTACCGGGCGATCCCCATGGCCGCGCTTTCGATCGACTTGGCCATCATCGTCGTGTCCGCCATCGGCGCTGAATTTCTCTACCACAATTTGCCGTCAGAGTTCGAAGGGGAATTCTCGCACACGCTCGCCGCGGCCGTGTTCGTGGCCATCCTGTTTGTGGCGGCGATGCGTATTCAAAAGCTTTATAGTCCGGCTCGGCTGGTTGTGATCGACGATCAGGCGCGAAGCGTGCTGGCCGCGTGGTGCGGCGCATTTTTCATTTTGGCGTCGGGCGTCTTCACGTGGGGCGTCAGCCACGATCTGTCGCGCGGCGACATCCTGCTGTTTTGGGCGCTGGGCGGGGTCGCGCTTCTGGTTCATCGCGTCGTGTGGCGGACCGTCTTGCCTCGTGCGCTCGAAAGCGGCGCCCTGCGTGGTCGCAAAGTCGTCAGCATGACGTGCGAGGACTCGGTCCCGCAGCGCTTCGTCGAGAATTTGAGCCGATACGGCTATCACATTCTCGCTCACTTCCACATTCCCGGCGGCGACCCGTCCGCCGACGAAGTGGTCGACAACGTCATTTCCGTTTGCCGAACAGCCGACATCGAGGAAGTGCTGCTGTTCGTCGACCCCGAACGCATGACGCACCTTCGCGCCATCGCCAAGCGGCTGCGGGTGCTTCCCCTGCCCGTCACGCTGGTCCCTTTCGGAACGCTCGCCCAGCTGTTTCAGAGAGCCCACAGCGACATCGGCGACACCGTGGCGATCGAGCTTCAGAGAGCGGCTCTGTCCCCGACCGAGCAGGTGGTGAAGCGGCTTGTCGACACCGTCGTCGCGCTGACCGCGCTCGTCATGTTGGCGCCGCTGATGTTGGCCGTTGCGATCGCCATAAGAGTCGATTCCCCAGGACCGATCTTTTTCCGCCAGACCCGCCACGGTTTCAACGGCCGACCGTTCGGAATATACAAATTTCGCTCGATGACCGTCCTCGAGGATGGAGAGGTCGTCCGTCAAGCGCAAAAGAACGATGATCGTGTCACCCGGGTCGGATATTGGATTCGGAGGCTGAGCGTCGACGAACTTCCGCAACTGCTCAACGTCCTGTACGGCGACATGTCGATCGTCGGTCCGCGCCCGCATGCCTCCGCTCACGATCGGTATTTTACTTCGACGATAGAAAAATATGCGTTCCGTCATCATGTCAAATCGGGCATCACCGGCTGGGCTCAGGTTTGCGGCGCTCGAGGAGAAACCGACACGCTCGAGAAGATGCAGCGCAGAGTCGAGTTGGATCTCTGGTACATAAACAACTGGAGCATCTGGCTCGATTTCTCCATCATGATACGAACGATTTTTGTCGTCCTTGCGAGGAAGAACGCACATTGACTCCGCTCGCGAAGGTCGTTTTTTGGGTAAGGCGTTGGGATGGGCCCGTCGCGGCTCCGTTTTTCGGGAGGAAGATGTCGTATGTTGGCTGACTCGATGAAGTCCGAGTCCATGGCGAGCGCCACGACGTCCGTCCGCGCCGAAGGGCGGCCCGTGCGGACGTTTCTTCTCGGAGCCATGGCGGGTGCATTCGTCGTCGCCTACATTCCGACGTATATCAAGCTTGCCAGCGGGCCTTGGCAAACCGAGCAGGAGGGGCACGGCCCGCTGATCATGCTGGCCGCCGCTTGGCTGGCCTGGCAGCAGCGGGGCCGGCTTGCGCGGACGGCGCTCAAGGCCGCGCCGTTCGCCGGGTGGATCGTGCTGATCGCCTCGTTGCTGGTGATGGCGGTCACGCGGTCGCAAGACATATTGATGATCGAAACGGCGACGCAGATCCCGGTTCTCCTGGGCTGCCTCTTGCTGATCGGCGGGTGGCCGCTCGCCCGAGTTTTCGCTTTTCCCCTGGCGTTTCTCATCTTTTCCGTGCCGCCGCCGAACTGGATCCTGGACGCGCTCACGGTGCCGCTGAAGGCGTGGGTCTCCGATGTCGTCACAAACGTTCTTTACGCGCTCGGCTACCCGATAGCCCAGAACGGGGTGATGATCATGATCGGTTCGTACGAACTGATGGTGAAGGACGCGTGCTCCGGTATGAATTCGATCTTCGCATTGTCGGCGATCGGGATCTTCTACGTGCACGAGTTCGTCCACAACAACTGGATCAGGACCTCGATCCTGATGCTGTCGATCATCCCGATCACGATATTGGCGAACCTGTTTCGTGTCGTCGCGCTCGTGCTGGGGTCGTATTACTTCGGCGTCGACAATGTCGAAGGCCTGTTCCACGATCTGACGGGGATTGCGCTTTTTGTTTTCGCTCTGGTTTTGTTCTTCCTGCTCGACAGCGTGCTCATCGGCGCCGGCTACTTGATTCGCCGAGTGATCGCGGCGTCGCAACGGGCGCCAAGACCGGCTCGAGGGGGCGGCGCGGGGCTCGACGGAGAGGGGCGTGCGGCGTAATCCGGCGTCTGGCGCGCCGCCTCGCGCCAGACGGACGAAGCGGCGAAGAAGGCTTTGAGCGCGACCTGAGATGGTCCATACGGAAAAGCCGTCAGGTCCAACGGCTTAGGACCCTGACATATTGGCGACATGCGGGCGGGCAGTGTAATGAAAACTGTATATGACTTCGTGACGGTGATGTGTTTCGCGTGCATCGTGCTGACGTATTTCATGTTCACCGAGGGCGGAATGAAGACGCTGGCCCACTTCATGCTGCCGGCTGCGGCCTTTGCGATCGCGAACCAGGTTGGAAATCTGGGGCTGCATAGCGATAATATCTTGCTTCAAGGGCTCGCTATCGTCCTCATCATAGCGGGGATCGGTTACACATACATCATCGTCAGGCATTAGCGCCCGTCCTGCCGCCGATCGTCCTTCAGCCGGCGTACCCCCCTCCAAGTCGCCGCTGCCGCGGATCGGGGATTCGCCCCGCCGGCGCCGAGAATCGTGTTTGTCGAGTCGATGGCGAAAGACGTCTGGCGCATGGGTGATATCGCAGATCGAGCAAAGCCGGTATCAAGGCTTGGTGGCCGCCGGCCGCCAACCTGAGAAATGAACTTGGGAGAATGCACGTGCCGGAAATCCTCATTGGCGTCGTCACAGTCTCCGATCGCGCCTCGCAGGGCGTGTACGAGGACAAGGGCGGTCCCGGCATCGAGGCGGCGCTCTCGGAGCTTCTGGCGTCGCCGTGGCGCGCGGCGCGGCGGCTGGTGCCGGACGAGCGGCCGGCGATCGAGGCGGCGCTGATCGAACTGGCCGACGTCGAGCGCTGCCCGCTGATTCTGACGACCGGCGGAACCGGCCCGAGCCCCCGCGACGTGACGCCCGAGGCGACCGCAGCCATTTGCGACCGCGTGCTGCCGGGCTTCGGCGAGCTCATGCGAACGACCAGCCTCGTCGAGGTGCCGACCGCCATCCTTTCGCGCCAGATCGCCGGCACGCGCGCTTCGAGCCTCATCATCAACCTGCCCGGCAAGCCCGCAGCCATCCGCACCTGCCTCGACGCCGTGTTCGCCGCCGTGCCGTATTGCATCGACCTCGTCGGCGGCGCCCGGCTGGAGACGAACCCCGAGTTCTGCGTGGCGTTCCGGCCGAAGGCGTGACGGCGCGCGAGGGCGGGAGAGACCGCTGCCGCATACGATCGTCATCCGGGACGCGCTGAGGTCCGGGAAACGACTTTGACGGGCAACCGGCCGGTGAGCGTGGCGTTTCGTCGGCGGCTCGTTTAATCAGGGGCGCTTCACGGGGAGCTTCAGCATGTCCGCCGCCGCTCAGATTGTCGAGACCGACGCCGAAGTCCGGGCGGCGATGCGCGCGGTCGGGGCCGAGGCCCGCGCGGCCGCGCGGGCGCTCGCCAACGCGCCGGCCGGCCAGAAGAATCGGGCGCTGACCGCTGCGGCGCGCGCCCTGCGCGAGCGTGCGCCGGACGTTCTCGCCGCCAACGCCCGCGACCTCGCCGAGGGCAAGGCGAAAGGCCTGACGCCCGCTTTCCTCGATCGCCTCGCGCTCGACGCGGCTCGGGTCGAGGCGATCGCGCGCGGCCTCGAGGAGGTGGCGGCGCTGCCCGACCCGGTGGGCCGGGTGCTGGCCACCTTCACCCGCCCCAACGGCCTCGCCATCGAGCGGGTGGCGACGCCCCTCGGGGTCGTGGGCGTCATCTACGAGAGCCGCCCCAACGTCACCGCGGACGCCGGCGCGCTGTGCCTGAAGAGCGGCAACGCCGTGGTGCTGCGGGGGGGATCGGACAGCTTCCAGTCGTCGGCGGCGATCCACGCTTGTCTCGTCGCCGGGCTGCGGGAGGCCGGGCTGCCGGAAGCGGCGATCTCGCGGGCGCCGTTCGCCTCGCGCGCCGCGGTCGGCGAGATGCTGGAGGGTCTGGGCGGGACGCTCGACGTCATCGTGCCGCGCGGCGGCAAGAGCCTCGTCGACCGGGTGCAGCGCGAGGCGCGGGTGCCTGTCTTCGCCCATCTCGAGGGACTTGTGCATGTCTATGTCGACCGCGCGGCCGACCTCGACAAGGCGGTCAAAATCGTGGTCAACGCCAAGATGCGCCGCACCGGCATCTGCGGCGCCGCCGAGACCTTGCTCGTCCACAGCGCGAGCGCCGATCGCATGCTGGCGCCGCTGGTCGGCGCCCTGATCGAGGCCGGCTGCGCGGTTCGCGGCGACGCGTCCGTCCAGGAGGTCGACGCCCGCGCGGAGCCCGCGACCGAGGCGGACTGGCGGACCGAATATCTCGACGCGATCATCTCGGTCCGGGTGGTCGACAGCCTCGAGGCGGCGATCGACCACATCGAGACATACGGATCGCATCACACCGACTGCATCGTAACCGAGGACAAGGCGGCGGCGGAAAAGTTCCTCGCGGAGGTCGATTCGGCGATCGTGCTGCACAACGCCTCGACCCAGTTCGCCGACGGGGGCGAGTTCGGCTTCGGGGCCGAGATCGGCATCGCCACCGGACGGATGCACGCGCGCGGGCCGGTCGGGGTCGAGCAGCTCTGCACCTTCAAGTACCGCGTCCACGGCGACGGCCAGACACGCCCCTGACAGGATCCGCCGGCGCGGGTTGCTCGGGCCGTCTTCGGCGCGCGACCCCCGGGGCGCAGCCTACGGCATTCACACATCTTTTGCTTGCGTGGCGGGGACCCATATGGGCGTCATTAACTTTGGTTCACGTGTGGGAGGGCGGGTTTGGAGCTGACGCTTGGAGCGCTGACCGTGCAGGAGGGCCTCGACCGGCTCGCCAGTCTCTGCGTCATCGAAGTGGTCATCGGCGGCCGGCCCTCCTACAATCAGGGTCAGACGCCGCGCGACGACCTGCGCCGCCTGTTCGAGACCGCCGACGTCGCCATTCCCGTCGCGCTCCCCCTCGCCCCCGCCCGCGCAGCCACTAGGCAAACCCTCCCACAACGACGAAAAGCGAAATAAAGTCAACCCGTTATCGGGAGCGCGCTTAGCCCGAGACAGGGGAACGTCCGTTCGAATCCGACGAAGGTCGATAGACGCTAAACGACAGCGTGGAGTCTGCAATATATGCAGCCGGGGATATCGAGTGAAATTCTTCGTGACATGCGATCGGAAAGCTGAGTCCGCGGCGATCCGCTGATTCGCCATTTCCGCGTCGCTCGAGCTGCCGGCTGTCGAGGGCGCGGCGGCGACCCTCGGCGCCATGGGTCGTCGGCGCGATATCGCTCGGAAGAGTCCTGCTCGGAGGTGTGGAGCGAATGAATCGCTCTCGAGCGCTTCGCGACGGGCGCGAAGCGCTCGAAGCCCCGGGCCGCCCCGCTCAGTCGTGCATCACCGCGCCCATGGTCTGCCAGCTCGTCCCGTCGAAGGTCAGGAGTTGCAGCCGCCGGATCGGGCTGAAATTGTCGGGCGACGTGTCGACGGTGATGCCGGGGATCAGCATCGGCGCGGCGAACGCCTTCAGGTTTGCCGCTTGGCGCATCACGTTCTCGCGCGACAGGTCGTTTCCACACTGCTCGAGCACCCGAACCATGGTCGACGCTGCGCCGAAGGCGTAGGCCGCATTGGCGTCGCCGTACTCTTTCGCCGACATGTATTTATCGGTGAAAGCCTTCCATTCCCGCACCGACGGCTGGTCCTTCCAGAGCGGATCGTAAACGTCGATGATGTAACCGTCGGTGATGAGGCCCTTGGACTTCTCGAGGCCGGCGGGTTTCAGGACGGCCGCGATCGACGGCGAAACATTGCTGAGATAGCGCACGGCGTCCCAGCCGAGATCGTAGGACTTGCGAATCGCCTGAGCGGCGAATTTCGGCGTCGCGACGATGAGGAAGACGTCCGCACCCGAGCCCTGCAGGGTCACGACTTGCGAGTCGACGGTCGGCTCGCTCGTCTCGTAGGACGCCTCCTTGACGATCATCGCGCCGGCCTTGTCGCCGAGCGTGTCCCTGAGCGCGCCGAGATAATCCCTGCCGAATCCATCGTTCTGGAACAGCACCGCGATCTTGCCGTCCGGCTTGTTCGCCAGGATATGCTTGCCGTATACGCGCGCCTCGGTTTGGTAGCTCGGGTTGTAGCCCATCGTCCAGGGATAGCGCGCCGGGTCGGCGAACATGTTCGCGCCGGTGGCCACGAAGAGCTGAGGGACTTTGTTGTCGTTGAGGTATTGCCGGATCGCAAGGTTCGGCGCGGTGCCGAGCGTATTGAAGAGGAAGGCGACCTTCTCGTCCTCGACCAGCCGGCGCGCCTGCTCGACGGTCCTGGATGGACTGTAGCCGTCGTCGAGGCTGATCAGGTTGATCTTGCGCCCGTTCACACCGCCCTGCGCGTTGATCATCTTGAAATAGGCGGCCTCGGTGCGGCCGATCACGCCATAGGCGGACTCCGGGCCGCTGTAAGGCATGGTCTGCCCGATTTTGATCTCCGTGTCGGTGACGCCCGGCGTCTCGGCGCGGGCGGCGCGCGCGCCCGCGGCGAAGGCCGCCGCAGCGGCGCCGGATTCCAGGAACGAACGTCTCGTGATCATCGCTTTCCTCCCTTTCCCTTACGCGACGGCGAAGGACTCGCCGCCGTCTTCACCATGAACGCGCCCCGGCCCGCAAAGCGCCCACGAATCCGGCGGGCGTGACCGCTGTCGCCAGAATGAGAAGCGCGCCCTTGATCGCGTCCCGCAGGGCCTTGGCGCTCTCGCCAACAACGGCCGAGAGCGGGTCGGCGAGATTGGGCGCGAACTCCATGAACAAATCGCCAAACAGCATGCCGCCGAGCGAGGCGAGCCCGCCAACGACGACGCCTAACAGGATTGACGCCGACGGCGCTAGGCCAAAGCGCTCCGGCTGAACGAAACCGACCGCGACCGTGCCGAAAGCCCCCGCACCGCCTGCGTGGAGCGCGCCGATCCCGAGCGATCGGCTGGTCGCGCGGCGCGATCAGGGCGTGTCCGAAGCCACCGCCGATGGGATGGAGCCGCTGGCAGGTCGTCAGCGGCAGGGAGAAATGGGCGTGGGGCCTTGCAGGCGAGGATCTGCTGCGTCGCGACGGCGAACGCGAAGGTTCGCGGTGAAGCTCGGCGTTCCCGATCGCCTCGCGATTCAGCCGCGCAAGCTTGGTAAAACCGCCGCCTCACGCCGCCGGTCCGCCGCTAATTGAGCGTCCGCTTGACGTCCGGGGAGTCCAGCGAAAAGGCGGGGATGGCGACGTCGAAGCGGTCGCCGTCCGCGTCGATCATCTGGTATTCCCCGACCATCACGCCGCTCGACGTCGTCAACGGACAGCCGGAGGCGTAGCGGAACGATTCGCCGGGCATGATCGTCGGCTGCTCGCCGACCACGCCGGGGCCGTGCACCTCCTCGTTGCGTCCTTCGGAGTCGGTAATGCGCCAATGCCGCTCGATCAGCGTCACAGGCTTGTCGCCGAGATTGACGATCTCGATCTCGTAGCGCCAGAAATACCGGCTCTCCGAGGGATCGGACCGATCCGGCTCGAAGGTCGGCTCGACCGTGACTTTGACCTGATGCGTGACAGCCATGTACATGGGGATGGCATATTAGCGGAGCGAGTCGGAGCGTCTACTGGCGCGCTCGATTTTTTTCGCATTTTGCGCCCCGAAACCGGACAGGAAAGCCTGCGATGGGGGAAGACCGTCTCGCAAAGGCCAAAGCGCTGCTCGCGCGGCTGATCGCGTTCGAGAGCGTCAGCGACCGGTCGAACCTGCCGCTGATCGCCTTCGTCGAGGATTATCTGGCCGCGCTCGGCGTCGCTTCGCGCCGCGCGCCCAACGGGCCGGGGGACAAGTCCGCCCTCCTCGCGACCGTCGGGCCGCGGGTCGACGGCGGTGTCGTGCTCTCCGGCCATACCGACGTCGTGCCGGTCGAGGGCCAGCCGTGGACCAGCCCGCCTTTCGTCCTGCGCGAGGCCGGCGGCCGGCTCTACGGGCGCGGCGCCTGCGACATGAAGGGCTTCGCCGCCTGCGCGCTGGCGATGGTTCCGGCCTTCCTGGCGGCGGGGCTCCGGCGCCCGATCCATATCGCGCTGAGCTACGACGAGGAGACGACCTGCCTCGGCTCGACCGACGTCATCGCCTGGTTCGGCAAGGAGGAGCCGCGGCCGGCCGCGGTCGTGGTCGGCGAGCCGACGATGATGGCGGTCGCCGACGCGCACAAGAGCGTGGCGACCATCCGGACGGCGGTCAGAGGCTGCGAGGCGCATTCGGCGCTGCCCGCACTCGGCGCCAACGCGGTCGCGACCGCGGCCGACATCGTGAGCGAGATCGGGCGCCTCGCGCGCGAATACGAGCGGGGGCCGCTCGACTCCCGATTCGCTCCGCCCTATTCGACGCTCCATGTCGGGGTGATCCATGGCGGGACGGCGCGCAACATTCTCGCCCGCGAATGCGCCTTCGACTGGGAGTTCCGCGGCCTGCCG
Organism: uncultured Hyphomicrobiales bacterium; assembly: GCA_903932535.1. Classification (GTDB taxonomy): domain Bacteria; phylum Pseudomonadota; class Alphaproteobacteria; order Rhizobiales; family Beijerinckiaceae; genus Roseiarcus. The sequence goes on from CAIZGR010000200.1 coordinate 20,131, forward strand.
GGCGTGTCGCCGGCCCAGCCGGTCGGGCAGGTGCAGGCCTTCGTCGATACGGTCGCCCTGCCGCGGCTGACGCGATTCGTCGCGGGCCCCGCGATCCTTACCGAGATCGAGGCCGTGGCCCCGGCCCTCGCCGCCGACACCGGATCGACGGCCGAGACGATGGCTTTGCGGCTCACCCGTTCCAACCGCACGATCGCGGTGTCCTTCGCCACCGAATCCGGGCACTTCCAGGCGGCGGGGATTCCGACGGTCGTATGCGGTCCGGGGTCGATCGATCAGGCGCACAAGGCGGACGAGTATGTCGAGGAGTCGCAGCTTTCCGCCTGCCTCGCCTTTCTCGACAACCTTGCCGGCGAATTGTCGCGGTAGAGGGCGAACCCTCAACCGCCGAAGGCGGCGGATGAGAGTCTCAGCGGACCGTCGGCACGACCTTGGCGTAGCTGAGGTCGTAGGTCTTGTTGAGCAGCGGATCGAGCTTGGTGCCTTCCGACGCGTCGAAGATGCGCGGCCGTCCGGACGCGGTCGGCTGCGCCGAGGCCGCGCCCGGCGGCGGGGCGGCGCCGGCGGCGCCGGCGGCGGGGCGG
>CAIZGR010000201.1 GCA_903932535.1 uncultured Hyphomicrobiales bacterium
GGGTTTTCTATGTAGGGTTAGGGGGTTCATTATAGGGTTTGGGAGCCGTGGCTAGGGTTCCGGCGCCTGCAGACCGGTGCGCAGGTTCCAGCGCAGCGTCTCCCAGGAGGTGGTGTTGTCGCCGCTCCAGGTCTGGGCGTAGCGCTGCAGCCCCGGGCCGCCGGCGCGCGAGACGGTGAAGGGGCGAACCTCCGGCTTTGCTTCGAGCTGGGCCTCGCGCGTCGCGCGCGTCATCAGGAGCGCCTGCACGGGGCGGGTGAGCGCGAGCGGCGCCGGCTCGCCGAAGCCGGCTGACGTCGCCTCGTCGTCCCAGAGGCCATATTCGTTGTTGTCGTTCCAACCGGCGTCGACGCCGTAGGCGAGAACCTCTCGGGTCAGGCCCTCCTTCCACCACGCGACGCCGGCGGGATTGGTGAAGTCGACATGGGCGCCCTCGCCGTCCCAGAACTGCGATTTCAGCGGCGCGGGGTCCTCGCGGCCGGCGATGAAGCCGCCCTGCGCCGCGACCTCGCCGAAGCGGGGATGGTCGTCGAGCAGACACGGCTTGAGGTTGGCGACCACCTTCGTGCCCGCTTCGTGGAAGGCGCGTATCAGCGCCTTCGGATCGGGGAATTTGGCGCGGTTCCAGGTGAAGACGCAACGCTTCCTGCCGATCGAGGTGTAGCCCGAGCCGAAATGGAACGCGGAAATGGGAACGTCGTGCGCCTTCGCGGCGTCGATCACGCCCTGGATGCGCGCCTGCGCGTCCGGCGCGTCGGCGAGCGCCATCGCGGTCTGGGCGTACCCCAGCGACCAGCGCGGCGGCAGCGCCGTCCGGCCGGTGAGCGCGACGAACTTGGCGGTGACGTCCTTAAGGCGCGGACCGAGGATCAGGTAGAGATCGAGGTCGCCGTCCTCGGCTTCGTACGCGCGATAGCGGCCGAAGTAGTTGTCGTGCTCGCAGCCGAGATCGAACGCGCCCTCGGCGCCGTTGTCGTAGAAAAGCCCGTGCGAGACGCCGCTCGCCGCGTCGCACACGATCAGGAACGGCCAGTTCTTGTAAAGCGGATCGCCGCGCTCGGGATCGAAGCCGAGCGCATCGCGCATCGCGCAGCGCAGCCGCCGCCCGGTCAGGTCGAGCGGGCCGGTCTTGTCGCCGAGGCCGAAGTGACGGTCGCCGGGCGCGCGCGCCATCGCGTGCCTGAAGGCGTGCGTCCCCTGCCCGAGAAAATAGGGCTGCGCGTCACGGTCGCGCGCGAAGACCGTTCCGTCCGGCAAGGCCCAGTCCATGCGGAAGGCGTCGAGCGTCACGCCGAGGCGAAGCGCTTTCGTCGCCAGCACGACCTCCGCGGGCGACGCCGTGATCGCCGTCGCGACGGCCGGCCACGCGCCGTCGTCGAGCCGGGCGCGGCCCGCCCAGTCCGTGTCCTCCTCGCCGTACGCGGGCACGGCCCATGTGCGCTTCTGACGGACCGCACCCCCGCGCAGCAGCGTGACCCGGACGAGGTCGTCGGCCAGCGCCACGATCCGCATCGCGGCGCCATCGCCGCAGTCGAGCGTGAATCCGCGCGCGTCGCAGGCGTCCAGGCGGGCGCGAAGAATCGGTTTCATCGCATGGGGCTCCTTGCCGCCGGCGGGCGGATCGACTGACGCAAACGGGATCTCGCCCCTTTGCGGGGGCGCTGCCACGAGGTAGGGCCAAAGCGTGCTCGACGAGCCTTGGCGGCGGTCGACGGGCGGCGCCGATCGCAACCGGCTTTTGCCGTTGCGGATCTCGTCGCCAAAAAATCACCGCTGGGCGTTCGGCTTCCTTCGCCTAGCGAACGCCGTCCGCGGCGATCGCCGCAAGGCCGCTCGCGACCGAGTTGAAGGCGTCGCCGTAGCGCAGCTTCGCCTGACCGAAGCGCTGCTCGAGCAGCCGTCGTACGGCGGGCACGTAGGAGGCGCCCCCGGTCATGAAGACGGAGTCCACGGTCTCGACGGTCACGCCGGCGCGTTCGAGGGCGAGTTCGATCGCGGCGCCGATTCTCGCGATGTCGGCTGCGATCCAGGTCTCGAAATCGGCGCGGGTGACGTCGGCGCCGATGTCCAGGTCGCCCGCCTTGAAATGAAAAGTCGTCCGCTCCGTCGCAGAGAGCCGGATTTTGGTCCTGGATACAGCCTGATAAAGCTCGTAGCCTAGATCGGCTTCGATCAGGTGAACGAGATCCTCGATCTCCTCCGGTCTCTCGGCGTGCCTCGCGAGCCGGCGCAGTTCGGCGAGCGTGCGTGCGTCTTTGAGAAGCGAGAGCCTGTGCCATTGCGCGAAGGCGGCGTGGTAGTGCGACGGCAGCGGCAGGAGCTTGCCGAACGATCGATAACAGGCGCCCTTGCCGAGCCGGGGCGAAACCAGATTGTCGACGATACGAAAATCGAAGGTGTCGCCGGCCACGCCGACGCCTGCGTGCGATAGCGCCTCGGCCTGCATCCGTGCGCCCCCCGGGTCGAAGCGCATGACCGAGAAGTCGCTCGTGCCGCCGCCGAAATCGGCCACGAGCACGGTTTCCTGTCGCCGGATCGTGCGCGCATACCAATAGGCGGCGCCGAGCGGCTCATAGGCGAAGTCGACCTGCGCGACGCCCGCGCTCCGGTAGGCGCTGGTCAGCCGCTCGATCGCCAGGCCTTCGTTCGGCCGCTCTCCCGCGAAAACCACGGGACGGCCGCAGACGACCGGGAGATCGCCGAGACCGGCGGGAAGGATGTCCCCGAGAAGGACGCCGATCAACTCCTCGAGCAGAAACCGCCGGCCGAGCAGATAGGTGTCCTGAAGCGTCGCGCTCGACAGGTGAGTCTTCAGCGATTGCAGAAACCTGTGGTCGGCATCGATGTCCATCGCGCGCAAGAGCGCGTCAGGACCCGATATATGCGCCAGGGCGGCGTTCGGCGGCCGCCCCTCGCGGAAGAAGAGCAACGCCGATCGGTAGGCCTCGACCGCCCCGGCCTGCGTCTCGAACCGGCGGACCTCGACCCGGCCGGATCGGTCGGCGATCGCCACGACGCTGTTGGTGGTGCCGAAATCAACACCGACGGCAACCGGAACCATTCGAAAGACTCCCTCATCCCGACTCGCGCGAAAGGAGCCTTACCGTTGCGCGCCGCTGAATGCGAAGGGAACTCGCACGGCGACGGTCACGTTTTCGCAAGATTGAGGACGCCGAGCGCCAACAGATCGCGGCGTCGAACATGCTCGGGCTCCGCCAGATCCGGTTCGGAGGCCGATGTCGGCGTAGAAGCGGGGTCATCCGTCGATCGCCGCCGCGAATGGGCTTGCGGCGCGGCCGGCCTTGTGCCGATCATGGGCAACGCGACAGGAGGACGGGAAGCATGGCCGCCAGCCCCTATGGCTTTTGGACGTCTCCGGTAACCTCCGACCTCGTCGTCGCCGACGCGATCCGGCTCGAGCAGGTGGCGCTCGACGGCGACGCGATCTTTTGGAGCGAGACCCAGCCGCAGAAGCAGGGACGCACGTTCGTTTACCGCGCCGGCGCGGACGGGGCGCCCGAACGGGTGACGCCCGGCGACGCCAGCGCGTTCAGCGTCCGCACGCGCGCGCACGAATACGGCGGCGGCGCGTTCGCCGTCAGCGACGGCGTGGTCTATTTCTCCAACAATCGCGATCAGCGGCTCTGGCGCCAGGACGCCGGCCGGCCGCCGAGCCCGATCACCCCGGCGCCGGCCGGCCCCGCCGCGGACGCCCTGCGCTACGCGGATGGCGTCGTCGACCGCCACCGGGGGCACATGATCTGCGTCCGGGAGGATGTCCCCGACCCAGGCCTCGGTCGCGA
>CAIZGR010000202.1 GCA_903932535.1 uncultured Hyphomicrobiales bacterium
ACGCGCTCTCCCCCCGTTTGTCGCTCCGCGTCAATCAGGTCTTGCAAACCCAACCGCCAACGACAATCATGCCCAAACCCGGCCGCTTCTTCTCATCCTGATTGACGCGCCGTTCTCACCCAGATTGTCGCGCCATAGACGCTCGACGCGCTGGCCGCCCCCTTCAACGAGCACCGGATTCTGTTCACGCGGCTGCTGGTGCTGTCGATCTTCAAACTGTCCGGCTACTGGGACGTGGCGCTGCAGACGATCGTCAACGCGGTCTTCGGCTCGGCGCTGCTCGTCGCCGTCGCCTTCGCGCTCGCCCGGGTGCTGAAGGGGGCGCCGGCCATGGCCGCCGTCGTGGCGCCCTGCCTCGTCAACGTCGTTCCCTTCGCCTTCGACAACATTCTGCTCGGCTTCAACACCCACTTCTATCTGCTGCCGGCCCTGTCGCTCGCGGGCCTCTGGCTGGCGAAGGACAGCCGGGCATGGTCGCCGAGATGGGCGGCCGGCGCGGCGTGCGGCGCAGCATCCTTTTTCTGCATGGCGTCCGGGGCGCTGACGCTGGCCGCGATCGCCGCGACCCACGGCGTCCAGATGGCCTGCGGGCGGAGAACGGGCGTCCGGGAAGGGCTCGGGATCGCCGCCCTCGTCGCCGCGAGCGTTCTCCTCGTGACCTTTGTCCCGCATGTCCCCGATTCGGACGCCTTCCGAGCCCGGTCGCTCGGCGAATTCCTTTCGGCCCTGGCGTCGCTCGCGTGCTGGCCGGGCGGCGCCGTCCTCGGCCTGCTTCTGCCCCTGCCGTCTGCGCTGTTCTGTGCGCGCGCCTTCGCCGACCGGCCGGCGCTCGACGACCCGCGATGGTTCAACGTCGCGGCCCTCTTCTGGTTCGCCGCGCAGATCGCCGCGCTCGCCTTCGGGCGCGCGCAGGCGGTTCCGCAGAGCCGCTACTTCGACACGCTCGTTCTCGGCCTGACGATCCATTTCGTCTCGGCGCTGTGGCTGGTCCAGAGGGAGGCGCTTCGCGCCGGCCGGAGAAAGTTCGCCGCGTTCATCCTCGCGGCGTGGATCGCGGTCGTCGGGGTCGGGCTGCCGCGGGCGGAGCGTCACCTGCCGCGTCAGATCGAAACTTGGCGGGAAACGGTCGAAAGGGCAGGCGCAAGCGTCCGCTTCTATCTCGCGACCGGCGACGGGTCCTATCTCGACCCGCGCTCCGGCAGGGTCCTCCCGTATCCGCAGGCCAGCCGCCTGCGCAACGCTCTGGACGACCGTCACGCACGGACGGCGCTGCCGCCCGAACTCACGGACCGGGCGCCGGCTCGCAACGCCGTCGAGGCCTGCAAGCAGCGGTTCCTCGACCTTGCGCCGGCGTGGCTCGGGCTCGGCGTCCTGACGCTGCTCGCCGGGTTCTTCGGGCGGCGGTCGTTCGCCGACGGAGCGCGCGCGGCGCCGGAAGACGCCGTTTCACCGATCGCGGCAGGCTGGCAGGCCCCGGCGTGGTGCGGCGGCCACTCCAGGACCAACGCCTTGCCGCCCGATACGAGCGTCCTCCTGTAGAACGCAGGACTGCTGCGCGGTCGCCTTCTCCCGGAGGGAGGACAGATCGGTTCAGGCCAGCGCGTGCTGCGGCTCAGCGGCGATAGAGGGCGCCGTCGTGACAACGAAGGCGTCGCAGACCTCGTCGATCAGCGCCCTGAGCTTCGGCAGAGCGTCGAGCGCCTGCTCCTCGGCGAAGTCGAGTCCGCGGTCGAAGTCCGACGGCAGGGGCTTCGTCTGACTCATCTGCTCGCCGACGTGCCACAGCCAGTCGCGCGCGGTTCGGACGGGCGCGACCAGCTCGTCCATGCGGTCGCTGAGGCCGTCGTTCAGGCCTCCGCTGGCCTCCATGGCGTAAGCGAGTCCCGTGACGAACTCGCACAAGGTGCAGGTTGCGCCATACCGGTCATAGATCACATGTTTATCGGTCACAGTCGCATTCCTCCCAGCTCGCCCCCCAAAGGACGCGAACCTCTCGGGGCGCGCGCGCGATTGCTTTAAATCTGGACGGCGTCCCGTCGAAGAGAACTGCACTCGCTGTCCCCTCCAAGTTCTCCATGCTTAAAGAAGGCGCTGTCGAGACGCAATGCGACTCATTGCCGCCGTTCACACTGTAAAACGTTATATTTGATGTAGAACGTTATATAAGGCGAAGATTTGCGGCGTCATACGATCTGAAAGCTCGGCGGAATCAACGTCGGTCCTCTGGGACGGCGTCGGCGGCGGCGCTTTTGAACCGGTCCGCGGGCAGGATCGCCGGCCGCGCGCCTGCGCTTTTTCGGCCGACGTCGCGAAGGCCGTCCGCGGCCCAGGCGATCGCCTCGGTTCGGGAGCCGTTCCGCCGGCCGCCGCCGGCGCCCGGAAGCGGCGGCCGCCTCAGTACGCGCGCGCAGGCAGAGACGGATCGCGCACGCGGCGCGCGACTTCGACGCCGCCGACCGGCAGTCCGGCGGGGTTCAGCAAGCCCAACTGGACCAGCACGCTGGCCTGATCCACGGTCAGCGCCGGCAGAATCCGAAGCGCGCGATTGGCGAAAAACACTTTCACCTTCGGGTTTCGGAAGGCGCTGCCGGTGACCAGAAAGCCGCTCAGAGCAAAAAACATCCCGACCAAGGAAAAAAGAGCCGGGCGCAGGGCGTTGTCGAGCGTCAGGGTCGGGCTGGTCGTAATCGCCTGCGTCGCGATGCCTTCCGCCCGCAACGCCGCGGCGGTTACGGACATGTAAATCGCTGCGCGGCAATGGTGGGCGATAATGCCGATCGCGAGCGCGTGACGAAGCCAGTGAAATCCCGGTCCGACTCCACGGTTCAAATCCAACGCGTCTTTAAGCTTCACTGAAATCTCGAAGTGCGAACTGCGCCAGAAGGCCCCGTGCTCCGTCCAGTTTAACGACAGTTACGCCACGACACAATGGATCGTCGATCCATGCGCAAGAAACACAGGAATCCAAAACCGAATTTCGGCCCGAGCATGGCCATGCGGACCCCGCCCCCGCGAGCCGCGCCGCGTCGTCAGGCGCTCGTCAGCGCCCAGCCGTCGCCCTGGAGCCAGACGTCGCCGGCCGGCTCCGGCCCGAACCTCAGCCACCGCACCCGCTCCGCCCCGCCGCGCCGGAACGCCGCGTCGAGCCGGCGGCCGGTCTCGGCGTCCTGCGCCCCCTCGCAGGCGATGAACACGACGCTGCTGAAGAGCTTCGCCGGCCAGGCGGCGCTCTCCTCGCCCGGGCGGGTCACGAGCAGCATGGCGCCCGACGAATGCGCCGCCTGCAGCGGGAAGAGGAGCCGTCCGCCCGGGTTCAACGCGTCGAGCCAGGGCCGCGCCGGATGGGAAGCGGCGGCGTTGACGTAGACCGCGTCGGCCTTCGGCAGCGCCTCCGCGACGCCCGAGGCCGCGCGCGCCTCGACCTGGGAAAAGCCGGCGAGATTTTTTCGTGCGCGCGCGGCGATGCCGGCCTCGATCTCGTAGGCGAAAACCTTGCCGGAGGGGCCGACGAGATGGGCGAGGATGGCGGAATAGTAGCCCGCCCCCGCGCCGATCTGCACCACCGTCTCGCCCGCCTTCGGCGCGAGCGCCGAGAGGCACAGGGCGTGCAGCGACGGCTGGCCGTTGTTGATCCCGCGGCGGGCGTCGATCGCCACCAGCACGTCGTCGTAGAGGCTCGCGATGTCGCGCTCGCCCTCCGAAAGCCCGAACAGGCCGCCCGACACCCGCCACGGCGGCGGCCCGGAGAAGTCCTCGCGCGGCACGGCGGCGAAGGCCGCCTCGAGGCGCCGATCCTCGACCCCGGCGAGAAGCATTGTCCGGGCGGCGTAGGCTTTGCGCAGGGTTTGCGAACGGTCGGGCATGAACCTTCCGAAAATATCAACCGGCGGGCGGCGAGGCGGCGCCATCTTCGCGCCGCCTCGCCGCCTCAGCCGTTCCGCTGCGCGACGCCGCGGGACCGCGGCGCGCCCGAGGACGGAGCTGCGCGCGCCGTATCGTATCGCAGCGCGACCCGTCCTGCACCTGGAGGAGAACCCCATGCCGGCGATCACGGCTCGGGATGGCGCGGAGATCTTCGACAAGGATTGGGGAGCCGGACACGCGGTCGCGCGGACCTGCTCGCCTTCATCGGAGGGTGAGGCCCGAGCGCAAGGCGGCGCCCCCTGACGCCCGCGCCTATCGCGGGGAGACGGGCGCCGGTCGGGCCTTGGCGCCGGCCGCGCTCCCGGGCATTGGAGGTCCGGTAGACTTCCGGAGCCCCCATGTCAGACGCCCCGCCGACCGACTACCCCGTCAACGCCGTCAACCGCGTCAAGCGCCTGCACGAGCGCGGCGCCTACGACCACGCGACCGTCCATGCGATCCTCGACGCGGCCGCGCTCTGTCACGTCGCCTATGTCGTGGACGGCCAGCCCTATTGCACGCCGACGCTGTTCTGGCGCGAGGGCGAGCGGCTCTACTGGCACGGGAGCAGCGCGAGCCGGATGCTGCGCAACCAGTCCGAGGGCGAGCCGGTCTGCGTCGCCGTGAGCCATCTCGACAGCCTCGTGCTCGCCCGCTCGGGCTTCAACCATTCGGTCGACTATCGCTCCGTCATGGCGTTCGGCCATGCGCGGATCGTCGACGACGCGGACGAGAAGGCCCGCGCGCTCGCCGCGATGATCGACCGCTTCTATCCCGGACGGTGGGCGTCGCTGAGGCCGGCGACCGAGCAGGAGATCAAGGCGACGCGGGTGGTGGGCATGACGATCGAAGAGGCCTCCGCGAAAGTCCGCGCCAAGGGGATCGGCGACGACGAGGAGGATTACGCCCTGCCGATCTGGGCCGAGCGCATCCCGGTGCGGACCGTGCTCGGCGCGCCCGAACCCTGCTCGCGTCTCGTCCCCGGCGTCGCGCGGCCGGAGGGGCTCGCCGGCTATCGCGACGGACGGGCGCTGGAGGCGGCGCTCACGGAGGCGCACGCGGCGCAAGGCGTTCTTCGGGTAGAACGATGAAACCCCGCCTCGCCCTCGCCGCGCTCGCCTTGCTCGTCGGGCCGTCGCCTTTTGCGCCTCCCGCGACCGCAGAGGACGCGGCCCCCGCCGACACGCTCATGGACATGCGCCGCGCGATCGGCGCCTGCCTCGCGGGGACGCCGATCGCCGCGGGCTCGCGGGTCACGATCGCGTTCATGATGAAGCGCGACGGCTCGATCTTCGGCAAGCCGCGGATCCGCTACGCCCGTCTCGAAGGCGACGCCGACGCCCAGCGCCGCTTTCTCCAACAGGCGGCGCGGGCCGTCGATTCGTGTCTCCCGCTCAGCGTGACGCCGGCGCTCGGCGCGGCGATCGCGGGGCGGATGTTCTCGATCACCCTCGGGCGGGAGAAGCCGCAGCCGCGCGCGTGAAGCGGAGCAGGATTGCGCGGTCCGCGCCGCGCGCGGTTGGAGGACGCTCCGGCGCCTTCGGCGGCGGGACGATGGCCCTCCAAGGCGCTGCAATGTCCCGCGGGGCGGCTCAAACCGGCCCCACGCATCGGGCCAAGCCCTCGGGAACAATCGGCATTCCCGTTGGTGCGACGATTTATCCTCTAGCCAATTGCTGAAAAATGCTGCATTGCAACATAGTTGTCGCTGAATGGTATCGGGCGCCAGCCGGGCGGGAACCCGTAAGGCGGAAAAAACAATGTCAATGACGCCACCAAAGCCTCGCATGAGCGTCGCGGCGCTTTCGCAGAAATACGCTCGCCTCATGGCCGTGATCGAGAAATCCGCCATGAGCGTCGAGACCGGGGCGCGGACGGGGCGCTCCGACATCGTGGATCTCCAGCGCCGGGTGATCGCTTCTCTTCACGATTGCGCCGAGGCCACGGCCGCGCTCACGGAGGCCCTGGGCGACACGGCCTGTCCGCGCGACATCACCTGCCTGCACCTGGGCGACTGGAACCGCTGCAATTCCTGCTTCGAAGAGCAGGTCGGCCGGTTCTACGAACAGGGGGGCCGGTTCCTGACCGCGGTCATGCTCAGCTCGGAGCCCGGTCCGTTCGTCACGGCGCGAGCCCCCAAAGCCGAAACCACCTCGTGCGACGCGTTCCGCGAGCGGGCCGCGTCCTTCACCGAGGCCCAGCAGCGGGTGTTCGAGCTGCTGGTGACGGGCCTGCCGAACAAGCTGATCGCCTACGAGATCGGCGTGTCGGAAGCGACCATCAAGGCGCATGTCAGCGCGGTGCTGCGCAAGCTCAGGGTCAGGAGCCGCGCGCAGGCGATCGCCCTCAGCTCGGCCTTCGAGCGCCGGCGGCACGGCGAGTCCGCCGCCTCGTTCGTCGAGTAGGAATCGGAGGGGCGGCGTCTCGCCCCCCTGAGGCGCCCGAAGCGCGCGCCCGCCCTCCCAGCGCAAACCCGATCAGACTTCGTGGCGCAGCGCCCAGATCGCGGCGATGCCGAAGACCATGGCCGCCGGCAGCTTGCGCGTCATGACCGCCGCCGCCAGCGCGACCGCCCCGGCCATTCCTTCCCGCCAGCCCGCCGACAACATCGAGGCCGCGACCGGCAAGGGGCTCGGGGAGGGGTTTCCGGCGCCCCGAGCTTACTTCGTCTTTTTCGCCGCGCGCTTGCCGGCCGGGCGCTTCGGCGCCGGCGGCTTCTGCGGCGCCGGCGCGGGCGTTTTCGCGGCGATGCGCTCGATCGTTTTGAGGAGTTTTTCGAAGGCGCCGCCGGGCTTGCCGACCGCCGCGTTGATCGCACCTACCGCGCCGGCGACCGCGAGGATCAGCGTGAGGCCGTCTTGTCCGGCCCAGTGGCCGAACGCCAGCCCGGCGCCTCCGAGCACGGCGCCCCCGGCGGCCTTGCCGACCGCTTTCGGAACCTGCTTGCGCGTCTCGTCCCAGGAGTCGACCGCCATCTCGCGCGCCTGCGCGGCGATGCGGCCGAAGTTCAGGTCGGTCAGCAGCCGCAGGCCGAGGTGTTTGGCGCGGTCGGCCGGGGTCCGGGCGGCCTCGGACGCTTCCTCGGGCTCGCGCAGGGCTGGCGGCGCCTCGGGCGCGACGAGGCCGGGGTGCGCAGCGGCGACGGCGGCGAGCGCCTCGCTCGCCTCGGCTGCTTTGGCGAGCGCGCCCGGCGCTTCCGTCAGCGCGAGCGCGACCTGATTGGCGACGATCTCGCGCAATTCGGGGAATTGCGACACGAAATCGCGCACGGTCGCGGCGAGGTCGTCGAGCTCGGCGATCAGGTCGGGCGCATGCTCCTTGCGGCCCTCCTCGCTGTCGTAGGCGCGGACGTCGGATTCGAGCGCGCGGAGCGACGACCAGACGAGGCCGGCGTTGACGTCCCCGAGGGGCGGAGCGAGCCGCGCGTCGAGCCGCGCCAGCGTGCGTTGCAGCCGGGGGTCGGCCTGCGCCCGCTCGAGGCGCTCGCGCGTTTCGGCCGCCTTGCGGCGCGATTCGTCGAGCAGGGTTTGCGTGAACGCTCGGTGCTCGGGCGTGGCGCTGTGCGGCGCGACCGCGATGCGTCCGTCCGCGAGCCGGAAGCTGAACAGCGCCGGTCGCTGCGCGAGGTCGTCCTCTTTGGGCTGCGGCAGGCGCGCCTTGATCCAGGCGTTCGCCGCCGCCGGTCCCTTGTCCCAGACCTCCGGCGGAACGGTCGCGAACACCCGCTCGACCGCCTCGCCGCGCGATCCGCCGCGCAGGCGCTCCTCGTACCAGTCGATCCAGACCTCCCAGTCCTCGCCTTTGGGCAGATCGGCTTTGAGCTTCGCCCAGGCGTCCGCCGCCCATGGCGGCGGACCGCGCGACCACAAAGGCGCGTCGATGGCTGCGTTCGTGCCGCCGCGCGCGATGAGGGTGGCGTCGTCGAGTACTTGTTGCCATTGGACGTATGCTGGATGTAATATTGCGCAATCGGCGGCGATGCCGGCGGCGGCGGGGGCGTCGGCGGCGAAGGCAACTCGGGCTGAGTAGGCGGCGGCGAAGGCGGCTCGAGCGGCGCGTTCGGCTTGGGCTGCGCCGGCTGCTCCTGTGGCGGCGGCGGTTGCTCGGGCGGCGCTGGAGGCAGCATCGGCGGCGGCTGCTGCTCGAAGCTCTTTGCGGCGGCTCGGATACTTCGCGGCGAGCCGCGCGAGTGCTGCGGCGCGAAAAATTCCGGCCACTAAGTCTGCGAGTTGACTCGCCGCCTTTTCATCGAACGCTTCGGACGCGCCTAGCCGCACAACCGGCGCGACCCTCAGAGCCGCCCGGGCCGCGATGGCGACAGCCGCCTCCCGGCTCTGGCCCTTCAGCCAAGCCTCGAGCGACGCCCGACCGCCGATGCGCAGATCGGCCGCCGGGCGCGCTTCGCTCGCCGGCGCCTGCGGCGTCCGGCCGGCGCGATTGCGGTCAATGCGTTTGTCGGCCATGGCCCCCGCCACCGTGAACGCCGTCAGGATGCGCCCTCGTTTCCACAAGTCAAGGCGGACTTGCGCGGCTCGCAGGGCGATCGACGGCGCATCCTCCACGACGCGCAGGGGCGGGAGCGCGCGTCCCGATCGGCCCCGTCGCTTCGATCGCAGCCTCCGGCGTCAAAGATCGCGGCCCTCGCGGCGCAGTTCGCCCATGAGGCCCGTGCGGTCGTCCCAAGCGCCGGCTTGAAACGGAAGCGCGTCGACGACCGCGCCCGTGTCCAGAAGGATGTCCGTTTCGATCTCGGCGATCCGTCTCCTCTCCGCCCCGGGGCGCCGGGCGACCGGCCAGTCTTGAAAACGATTGTCCATTGGCATACTTTTCCGAGCGCAGATGGAGACGGGAAGCGGTCGCGATCGACCTCGTCGACGAGGTCAGCGAGGGCGACGTCGTCACGATCCGGGTATCCGTCGGCGACGTCGCGCTGTCGATCATGGGCGAGGTTCGGGAGAACGGCGGGCGGTTGATCGCGCGCGGCGTCCATGTCTCCTCGGAAGGCGTCGATCCGAACGACATCGGCGTCGCCAATCTCAGGGAAATCGCCCGCGCTGTCATGGAGGTCGGCGGATATGACGAAATCGTCGTTGAGGGAGCGGTTCGAACGACTGGGGCGCATCCGGGGCGTCGACCCGATTCGCTCCGGTTCGCGCGCCGTCGTCTCTTTGGGTCTGGCCGGCGGACTGGACAGGACGAAGTCGGTTGAAGCCGTCATCGCCCTGCGCCGGCGCGGCGCGCCGACCTTGAAGGCCAAGCGCGTGGTCGAGGCGGCCATGGAGGGCAACGCCAACGTGCTCGAGCTTCCGATCGTCGAAGACCGTCAGGCGCTCGCCGGCGACCTTCGCCGCTCGGGCTTCCTGCTGTCCGTGGTGGCGCCCCGCGATGTCGACGTCCGCGCGCTGCGCGAGCGCCTCGGCCTGACCCAGGAACAGTTCGCGCTGCGGTTCGGCCTCGAGCTCGATGCGGTGCGGAACTGGGAATACGGCCGGCGTGAACCGGACGCCGCGGCCAAGTGCTATCTGACGATCATCGAGAACGCCCCTCGCGCCGTGCAGGACGCTCTCGCCGTCCCGGTGGTTTGACGGCGCGCGGAAAGGCCGGTCGTCCCGCCAATCCGCCGGCCGGTCGCGACGGCGAGTTCCGCGCGACCGTCGCAGGACCCGCCGACCCTCACGCCCTGATCACGCCGCGACCACGCCCGGCCGGCGAAGGCCGATTTCGGTCGTCACCATGGCCATGCTGATCGGGCCGAAGCCGTGGCTGTCGACCCCGACATCGAGGCTCAGGCCCAGCGGCTGGGCGTCGAACTTGCCGTGGACGTGGCCGTAGAGGTGCCACGCGCCGCGCCAGGCGTTCGGCCATTCGCGCAGCGGATAGTGGCAGAGGAAAATGCGCTGGCCGCCCATGGCGATCTCGCGCATCTCGGCGATCGATTCGAACCGGCCGGTCGCCTCCATGAGCGCCCGCGGGTCGTTGTTGCCGAGAATGAGATGGATGCGCCCGTTCAGCCTGCCCAGAACCTCGGCGAGACCTGCGTGGTGGTCGTGACCGACGTCGCCGAGGTGGTAGACCTCGTCGTCCGGCTTCACCCGCTCGTTCCAGCGCGCAATGAGCAGTTCGTCCATCTCCGCGAGCGAGCGGAAGGGCCGCATGCGCGCGGTGAGGGCGAGGACGTGCCCGAAATGGGTATCCGACGTGAAATGAACTTTACGCATTCGACACTGCCTTGGTCGGGACCGATATGGGCGCCGTTCCATCAGGACGCCACGCGGCCGAATGCCGCGCGCCCGCTCTCCCGCGCGAGACGGACGTTGCGCGAGCAACGAACGCATGGGATCGTTAGCGAGTCTCGGGGCGTTAGGCTATATGGTCGCCGCAAATTTCCGGGCCGCCTCGTCGAATGGGGAACGGGGCCGGCGCCCGGATCGACTTTGCGCGCCGCCTCGGGATCGTCGAGGACGCCGCGCCGGAGCCCGCCATGACCGACCTCCATCCCGCCGCCGCCGAAGGCTTCGCCGCCGGAGCGGCGACGTACGCAGCCGGGCGCCCCGGCTATCCGGCGGAAATCGACGACTGGCTGCGCGACGCGCTCGGCCTCGCGCCGGGCGCGGCGGCGGTCGACCTCGGCGCGGGCACGGGCAAGTTCACCGCCCGCCTCGTCGCGACGGGCGCGAAGGTGACGGCGGTCGAGCCGGTCGCCGCGATGCGCGCCGAGCTTCAGCGCGCGGTCCCGGGCGTGAGCGTCCTCGAAGGGAACGCGGAGGCGATTCCTCTGCCGGACGAGAGCCAGGACGCCCTGGTCTCGGCCCAGGCGTTCCATTGGTTCGCGACGCCCGCGGCGCTCGCGGAAATCCGCCGGGTTCTCAAGCCCGGCGGCGCGCTCGGGCTGGTGTGGAACGTCCGCGACATGCGCGCCGGCTGGGTCGCGGCGCTCGAAGCGATCATGCGTCCGTACGAGGGCGACGCGCCGCGTCACGAGAGCGGCGCGTGGCGCCGCGCCTTTCCGGCGCCGGGCTTCACGGCGCTGCTCGAACAGCGC